>JANNKX010000413.1:0-9538 GCA_031396505.1 Rhodobacterales bacterium | reverse complement strand
TCGTCCAGCGCGGGCAGCGCATCCAATTGTGCAGGATCGGCCCGCAAGGTGCCCTCGGCCACGCGCGCCTCGTAGATATCCGTCAGGCTTTCGGCAAATGTGTCACGCATGTTGATCCCGCGCATACGCAGCAGCATGCCGCCCGGCCCAGCGACCCGTGGCCATGCAGGCCGTGATCAGATACCCCCCCGTCGGCGCGTCCCAGTCCAGCATTTCGCCGCAGGCAAACACCCCCGGCATCGCGCGCAATTCCAACCCGTCGGTCAGCGCCCCTTGCGTGATCCCCCCTGCGGTCGAAATCGCCTCGTCCATATGGCGCAAACCCGCATGCGGCACAGGCAGCGCCTTTAGCACGGAGGCCATCGCTTGCGGCAAGGGCCGCGCGACCTCCATCACCAGCGCGATGGCTGCAGGCGTCAGGCCCAGCTTGCGCAACCGGTTCGCCGCCGTTTCACCCGGCCGCATCGCCGTCAGCCGCGCCGCGACCACGTCCATCATCACATCCGGCATCAGATCAATCACAAGGCCCGCACCATTCCGCAAGGCGGGCGTCAACGCATAAAGCCCCCCACCCTCCAGCCCGCGCGCGCCAATCACCACTTCGCCCCGCGAACGCAGTGCCCCCGCCTGCAGCGCTATCCCCTTCAACGGCTGCCCGAACACGCGGGTCATATGCGCCGACCAATCCACGCGCAGCCCCACGTTCGACGCCTGCAATGCCGCGACGTCCACGCCCGCCGCCCGCAACAGCGGCACCCACGCCCCATCCGATCCCAGTCGCGCCCAACTGCCCCCGCCAAGCGCCAGCACGGTGACATCCGCCACCACCTGCTGCCGCCCGGCAGCCGTCTCGAACGCCCCGCCACCGACCCAACGCCAGCCTGTGCGCAACTCCACCCCCTGCATGCCCAGCCGCCGCAGCCATGCCCGCAGCAGTGGCGACGCCTTCATCGCCCGCGGAAACACGCGGCCGGATGACCCGGTGAATACATCCTGCCCCAACTTCCGGCACCAGTCCTGCGCTGCCATGGGGCCGAAATCGACCAGCATCGGGGCCAGCCAGCCCGCATCATAGCGCGCCGCAAACGCATCCGGCGCCTCATCCTTGGTCAGGTTCAGCCCCGACTTGCCCGCCATCAGAAACTTGCGCGCCGGTGATGGTTTGGCCTCGGCCACCACAACGCGGCAGCCGGCATCCGCCAGCACCTCGGCCGCCATCAGCCCCGCAGGCCCTGCACCTATGACCAGCGCAAGGGTCACGGCATCTGCCCCTTGATCTCGATCACCCGGTGCGGATAGGGCATCTCGATCCCCGCCGCCTTCAGTGTGTTCCAGATCGTGAACAATACCGGGCTGGAATACTTGTTGCGCCCGTCATCCAGACCCTGCGCCCAGTATTCCACCGCGAAATCAATCGCACTTTCGCCAAAGCCGCGCAGTTCACAATCGGGGGCATCCGGTTTTTGCAACACGAACGGCAGCTTTGCCACCGCCGCCTCGATCAGGTCGGGGACCGCATTGATATCCGTATCATAGCTGACCGAAAAGACCGCCTCGAACCGGTTTGCGCTGCCCTGATCCGAATAATTCACCACCCGCGTGGTGACGAAATGTTCGTTCGGCACCACGATCCATTTTCCATCAAAGGTTTCCAGCACACAGGCGCGCGCCGTCATCTTGACGATGGTGCCCTTTTCGCCCCCATCCAGTTCCACATAATCGCCAACCGTGGTCTGCCCTTCCAGCAGCAGGATCACACCGGAGACAAAGTTCGCCGCAATCTGCTGCAACCCCAATCCGATCCCGACGCCAAGCGCGCCCCCGATGACGGCAAGGGCTGTCAGGTCGATCCCCATGATCGACATCAGCAAAAGAAAGGCCGTACCAAAGATCACCACTTCGGCGGCCTTGACGGCCAGCTGGCGCGTCGCCGGGCGCATCGCCTCTTGCGCGACGATATAGCCCGCACTTTGCCGGTTCGACCACGCCCCCAGCCAGAACAGCAGACTGCCCGAAATCGCCCCCCGGATCAGCGACATTGCGGTAAAGCGGATGTTGCCGACACCGACCTCGGTCGCCTCAAGAAACGCCGTAACCGGCCCCAGCACGCCAAGCGCATACAAAGCGGCCACCGGCAGCAGCACGTATTTGCCCAATAGATGCAGGAAACCATCGGTCAGCACATGCCGCACGAACAGCTGCGCCGCCAGAAAAAGGAAAACGCGCTTGCCAAAGGCAATGACCTCGCCCGCGCCGAACATCGACCGGGTGACCTGTTCCCCAAGGGCGGTGAATCCGTAAGCCAGCAGCGGTAGCAGCAATGGCAGAAACGCAGGTAGTATCCCCAGTACCGACCCGACAATCCCGCCGCGCGCCGCATGGGGTGTGATCAGCTGCGCCAGACGCGGCTGTGCGCGCGCCGCAACCAGCCGTGCCGCCAGATAGGCCACCGCCAGCAGTGCAAACTGCGTCCATGCCGCAGGGCTGGTCAACCAGCCCATGGCGATGACGCGGGCCTGATCGGCCCATTCCATCATCCGGTCAAACATCATGGCCCCGGCTCCCCGTCCTGCAAACGATAGATGGGCAAATTGCCCATCCTACGCAACGCCGATTATTCCGTAGGATGGGCAATTCTGCCCATCCCGCAGCAAGTCATCACCCACCTTGCATCCGGTCCAACCGCAATTGCGCCGCACGCCGGTGCCCTTCCAGCCCCTCGCTCGCCGCTTGCCTGGCCGCGGGTGGGGCCACGCTGCGCACCCCGTCTGAGGTCAGCCATTGGTGCGTCGCGATCTTGACATAGGATCCCACCCACAGCCCGCCTGTATACCGCGCAGCCCCCATTGTCGGCAGCGTGTGATTGGTGCCCGAACATTTGTCGGAATAGACCACGCTCGCAAATTCGCCCACGAACAGCGACCCATAGTTCGACAGCCGCGCGGCAAAGCCTTTCGCGTCAATCGTATGCACCTGCAGATGTTCCGCCGCGACGTGGTCGGAATAGTCCACCATCGTCGCCTCATCCTCGGCCAGCGCAATCTCGCCATGGTCGCGCCATGCCGGTCCTGCCACATGCGCCGTCGACAGGGTCGCCAGCTGCGCCTCTACCGCCGCCAGCACCGCATGCGCCAAGGGCGCGTGCGTCGTGATCAGCCCCACCCGTGTGCGCACATCATGTTCCGCCTGCGCCAGCAGATCGGTCGCGATCATGTCCGCATCGCCTGTCGCATCCGCCAGAATGTAGATCTCGGATGGCCCTGCAAGCTGATCAATCCCCACCGGGCCGAAGACCTGCCGTTTCGCCTCGTTCACAAAGGCATTGCCCGGCCCCATGATCTTGTCCACCTTCGGCACGGTTTCGGTGCCATAGGCCATCGCCGCAATCGCCTGCGCCCCGCCGATGCGAAAAATCTTGTCCGCCCCCGAAAGGTGGCACCCCGCCACCATCGCCGGGTGCGCGTTTGGCGGCAGGCAGGCAATCACCTCGCCCACGCCCGCGACTTTTGCCGGCACGATCGTCATGATCGGTGCCGACAGCAGTGGAAACCGCCCGCCCGGCACATAGCATCCCACGCGGCCAATCGGGATCACCCGGTGGCCCATATGCACGCCCGGCAGGAGTTCCACCTCCAGCGGCAGGATTGTTGCCAGCTGTGCCTCGGCAAAGGCGCGCACGTTGGCAATGGCAAATGCGGTGTCCCGGCGCGTCTGGGGGTCTAGCGCCGCAACTGCGGCCTCGCGTTCGGCCATCGTCACCGCAAAGGGCACGTTCGCCCCGTCAAACCGCTGTGCGTAATCGCGCACGGCGGCGTCACCCAGGATCCGCACATCCGCCAGCACCCCTGCCACCGTCGCCGCCACCGCCGCCGTATCCTGCGCGTCGCCTGACGGGGCCTTGATCCATGTGATGCCGGGAAATGTCATGCAAGATGCTCCATCAAGTTCGGTGCAGCATAGCAAGATGGAGGGGACTGAACAGCCGTGCCGTGCGATTCCGGTGAAAATTGACGGCTGTCAATTTTTGACTTTCTTGTTGTATAACAAATAGATAGATTTTCAGAACGGGGTCATGTTAAGACATTCGAAAGATTTCCTCATCCCGGGGGAAACCCTACCCAGCCCGTCGCAGCACTTCGCGCGCCAACCCTTCCTCACCCCGTGCCATCGCCCAGCGATGGTTCCACGCAAACACCGATGCCAGCAATGGTGACAGGATGCGGAACAGCGGGCGGTCGGCGTTGACGCGCCAATCATAGCGCGCCACCGTCACCGCGCCTTCCTGCTGTAACGTCCAGACCCCCCGCCCCGTCAGATCACCGCTGGCCGCGATTTCCCAAGTGTGGGGCAGATCGGCGGACAGCAATTCCGCCGTCCAGTTGATGTGATAGGGCAGTTTGCCCTTTGACCGAACCGCCACCTTGCGCCCGATGTTGCGGGCACCGCCGGGGGCGATGATGCTGGCCGACAGATAAACCTCCGGCCACCAGCAGGGCAGGGATTCTGCGTCTGTCAGAATGGCGGCAACAGTGTCCACCCGCGCCGTGACGCGCCATGTCGTGATGATGTGAAATGCACGTCCGGCCATGGCCCATCCCCTTTTGACGCAGTTACGCGGGCGGCCCCGGTGAAGTTTCACCTTTTAACTGGCGCAGAAAATCGCGCAGCATGGGCACCCGGCGCGGGCGGAAACTTTCATCGGTCAATGTCACACTGTCCATCCGGTGCAGATGAAACCGCCGGAAATCCTGCCGCAAGCCGCACCATGCAAGGCACATCAGCGACCGGTCCAGAAACACCACCGACAGCGGCAGAATGCGCCGCGCCGATGGCACATCATCCCGGTCGCGGTAGGTGATATCCAGTGCGCGTTCATCCCATGCCGCCTCGCGGATCAGCCCCAGATGCGCCGGTGGCGGCGCGCGTCTTTCAAATCGATAGGTCTGCTGCACCGCGTGAACCGCCTGCCGCTGCACGCGTTCGGGCAGGGTGGCCGTGATCTTGGCCCCGGCCATTTCCGCCGCGCGGGCAAGGTCCGGATCACCCGAAAGCCGCACCTCGGCCAGCCCCAGCATCAAGGCCTCCACCTCCAGCCGGGTGAACATCTGGGGTGGCAGGGCAGGGTCCTCGGTCAGGGTATAACCAAGGCCTGCCGCCCCCTCGATCCGTGCGCCGGACGCCCGCAGCGATGCGATGTCGCGGTACAGGCTGCGCGCGGACACGCCCGTTTCATCCGCCAGACGCGCGGCGGTGATCGGTTGCGGCAGGCGGCGTATGGTGTCGATCAATCGCAAAAGACGGTCGGCACGGGCCATGGGATACTGCCGGAAACTGTCAGGACGAATGGATCATAAACGGGCCATGACGCAACACAAGGAGATTGTCATGCTGACCCTGTTTCACGCCCCGCAGTCGCGGTCATCGCGCATCGTGACCCTGATCCATGAAATGGGCATCGCCGACTTCATTGCGATCACGCCGGTGGATATCGCACGCCACGACGGCACGGGCCGCCGCGACCCCACCAATCCGCATCCCGAAGGCAAAGCGCCTGTGTTGATGGATGATGATATGATGATCACCGAAACCGCCGCGATCATGGTCTATCTGACGGATATCTTCCCGGCAGCGGGCCTTGGCCCGCAACCCGGTGATGCGACGCGCGGGGCCTATCTGATGTGGTTGTCATGGTATGGCAGCATGATGGAACCAGCCTTGGTCTGTCAGGCGGCGGGCCTTGATCACCCTTACCTGACGGCCACCTTCCGCAGCCATACCGAAGTGACGACGCGCCTGCAAAACGCGCTGTCAAAGGGGCCATGGCTGTTGGGTGATACGTTTTCTGCTACCGATATTCTGGTGCATTCGCCCTATGCGTGGTTCAAGGATGCCATGCCCGATGATCCCTTGATCCGCGATTGGGTCGCGCGCTGTCAGGCGCGGCCTGCGCAGGCGCAAACGCAGGCCGATGATATCCGGTTTCAGGCGGCGCTGGCGGCCTGATCCAACAGGGCGCGGAGTTCGTCCTCGGTGCCATGCGTGCTGGTCTGCGCAATAACGGCATCGCCGCGCAGCACAACCAACGACCCCCGGCTGGTCACGTTATAGCGCGTGGCCAGTTCGGTGTCCTGGTATGTATCCCAATCCGCCTCGACAAAGGTAATCGCGGCGTCATAGGCCGGGTTTTCGGCGCGCAGGCGTTCGATGAGGCGGCCCTGCGTCTGGCAGCTTGGGCACCAGCTGGCGGAAAAGTCGATCAGCACGGTCTTGCCGTCGGCCAGCGCGCCCGCCACCAGTTCGGCGGAATAGGCGGCGGGTTCGGCCGCATGTGCGGCGGAGGCGGCAAGCCCGGCAAGGCCGGTCAGGATCAAAAAGTGGCGACGTTGCATCAGAGAGGCTCCTTCAAAGAGATACGGAAAAGTCTTGCAGCCAATAGGGCAGCACCCCGATCAGCCATGTCTGGATCATGTGATGCACGCGGAACAGGATCATCAGACCCACCGCCACAAACACCACACCCATGATCGGCTTTGCCTTTGCGGCGATACGCTGCATCAGGGCGCGCCGCCGCTGCAACGCGGCCCGCGCGCCGTAACCCAGCGCCAGAATGATCGTCGAAACACCTGCCGCGAAGGCGGTCATCACCGCCCCGGCCCACAACAGGCTTTGCCCCTGTGACGCCAGCGATATGGCACCCCCCAGCGTCGGGCCGACGCAAGGGCTCCACACCGCGCCCAGCAGTGCGCCGCCCAGAAACTGCCCGCCCAGCCCGTTGCGATCGACGCGGTCGATGCCTGCATCGGCCTGGGCCGCGATCCCCGCCGTGGCAAAGGCGAAGCCTGCATTCAAGCGCGGCACCAGCAGCACAAGGCCGAACACCACCATCACCACCGCCGCCGCATCGGCCAGCGTATCCGTCGAAAGCCCGATCGTCCGTCCCAGCACCGCAACCCCAAGGCCCAGCGTCACAAACGCAATCGACATGCCCGTCGCCAACGCCACCGGGCCCAGCCGATGCGCCTGCAACGCGGTCGCAAGCACAATGGGCAACACCGGCAGCACGCAGGGGTTCATCAGGGTCAACAGCCCCGCGACATATCCAAGCAAAATCTCCATGACGGCGCTATGCCCGATGGCCATATCACGTGTCACTGCAACCTTCCGTGAACGGCTATGCCGCCCGCGCCCGCGCCAATTGCACCGCCAGAATGCCCGCCATCACGATGGCCACACCGACAATATCCAGCGCCCCCAGCCTTTCGCCCAGCAGCGCCGCGGCGACCGCCACACCAAAGAACGGGTTCAGGAAATGGAACGCCGCCGCCCTGACCGCGCCGATCCGCGCCACCAGCGCAAACCAGATCAGCGTGGCCGCCAGCCCCGGCACGATGATCTGATAGGCAAAGGCCATGATCACGGCCATGCTGACCGTCGTGGGTGGCACCTCGAACATCACTGCCACGGGTGCCAGAACCAACGCCCCTACCACCATCTGCATCCCCACGATCATCAGCAGGTTCCCCCCCGTTGATGCCCCCCGCACCGCCAGCGTCGCCACCGCCAGCGCAAGGGCCGCGACCACGCACAACGCAATGCCTGCCGGATCAACCCCGCCCTGCACCCGCGTACCCATGATCAGGATCACCCCGACAAACCCCGCCACCAGCCCCGCAAGGCCCAGCCGCGATACCCGTTCCCCCCGGAACGCCCAGCCCAATGCCGCCACGATCAACGGCATCGTCGATGCGATGATCGCCGCCACCGATGCCGGTATCCACTGCAGCGCCACGAAATTCAGCCCCAGATACAGCGCATTCTGGCAGATGCCGAACACCACGACCGCCATCATCTGCGCCCGCGTCAGACGCCAGTCTTGCCCCAACAGCCGCGCCACCGTGATCGCAATCCCGCCCGAAATCGCAAACCGCAACGTCAGTGTCATGAACGGCGGCACCTCGGCCACGATAATATGTGCCGTCGCAAACGCCGATGACCACATCAACGCGAAAGCCAGCCCCATCAGGATTGTCGTCAACGCCACATCTGATCCATGCCTTGCCAGTTGCGGACCCTTTCAGGAAAGCCCGCTGCCCGCAAGACCGCCCCTGAATGAAAAAAGCCACCCGCGCGGGGTGGCCCTTTCCGTGTCCGTGGCGACGCGCGAATTAGCCGTTCACGCTGTCTTTCAACGATTTTGCAATCGCGAATTTGACCTGCTTGTCAGCGGGCTTGCTCATCGTCTCACCCGTTGCCGGGTTGCGCACCATGCGTTCCGGGCGCGCCTTGCAGGCCATCTTGCCCAGACCTGGCAGCGTGACCGTACCACCGGCTGCCACTTCGCGCGCCACAACTTCGGCAATCGCGTCCAGTGCGGCACCTGCGGTTTTCTTGTCCCCACCCATCGCGTCGGCCACAGCGGCCACCAGTTGGGTCTTGGTCATCGGTTTCATTGTCATCATCAGTCCCCTGTGCTGTTCCGCAGGTTTGCGGGTCTGGCTTTTCTGCCAAAAGGTTTGTGGGGCCAAACACAGGTTTTTGACGCGCAAATCAACCCCTTTTGGCCAAGAAATCACCCCGTTTCAGCGGATTTCCCCGTATTTCGCCCTGCAATTTCCCTTCCGTCACAGGAAAGCCGTCTCTTCAAAGCTGCGCAACTTGCGGCTGTGGATGCGTTCCAGCGGCATCTCGCGCAACGCCTCCATCGCGGCGATCCCGATTTGCAGGTGCCGCGCCACTTGTGTCTTGTAAAAGTCGGACGCCATCCCCGGCAATTTCAACTCGCCATGCAGTGGCTTGTCCGACACGCACAGCAAGGTGCCATAGGGCACCCGAAACCGGAATCCGTTCGCCGCAATGGTCGCCGATTCCATATCCAGTGCCACGGCCCGCGATTGCGACAACCGCTGCACCGGGCCGGAATGGTCGCGCAACTCCCAGTTGCGGTTGTCAATCGTTGCCACCGTGCCCGTGCGCATGATCCGCTTCAGTTCATACCCTTCCAGTTTGGTCACGCTTTCCACCGCATCTTCCAGCGCGATCTGAATCTCGGCCAGCGCCGGGATCGGCACCCAGATCGGCAGATCATCATCCAGCACATGGTCCTCGCGCAGATAGGCATGGGCCAGCACGAAATCGCCCAATGACTGCGAATTGCGCAGGCCCGCGCAATGTCCCACCATTAGCCATGCATGCGGGCGCAGCACCGCGATATGGTCGGTTGCGGTTTTCGCATTCGATGGCCCCACACCGATATTGACCAGCGTAATGCCCTGCCCGCCCCGCCGTTTCAGATGGTATGTCGGCATCTGTGGCATCTTGGCCGGATGCAGCAGGGGTTCATCACCCGTCGTGATCTCGGCGTTTCCGGTCGCCACAAAACTGGTGTTGTGCTCGGCTACTTCGAGGATCCGGACTCCCTGCATGATTGCGGTCATGGTTCCTCCCAGGCGGTTGCTACTCTACTGGCGCGCAAGTAAGCTAGTCAAGCGCCGCGTCTGCCGGAACGTCACCGTGTGAGCTCGCCACCCGCGCTAGCCGC
>JANNKX010000391.1:0-16647 GCA_031396505.1 Rhodobacterales bacterium | reverse complement strand
AAGTCGAACAAGATCGGCTACATCGCATCTTTTCCGATTCCGGAGGTTATTCAGGGGATCAACAGCAGCTTTCGGCATGCGCGCAAGGTAAATCCGGCGGTCGAAATGAGCGTTGTCTGGGCCTATACGTGGTTTGATCCGGCGAAAGAGGCAGATGCGGCAAAGGCGTTGATCGAACAGGGCGTCGATGTGATCCTGCAGCACACGGATTCGACGGCACCACTGGCCGAAGCAGCGAAAACGCCGGGCGTGATCGGGTTCGGGCAGGCGTCGGACATGGCGGCGTTTTCGCCAAGCCCGCGTGTGACGTCCATCATCGACAACTGGGGTCCGTATTACGTGAAGCGGGTGCAGGCGGTAATGGATGGGACATGGACGAGCGGCCACACCTGGGGCGGGATGAAAGAGGGCGAAGTGGTGATCGGTGCGATCACCGAGACGGTTCCCGCCGAGGTGAAGGCGGAAGCCGAGGGCATGATCGCCGCGATCACGGCGGGCACGTATCATCCGTTCACCGGGCCGATCAACAAGCAGGATGGGTCGCCTTTCCTTGCCGAGGGCGAAGTGGCGACGGACGAGCAGCTGGTTGACATGAACTTCTATCTTGAAGGCATGGCGGGCGATATCCCGAGCTGATCTATCGGTGCAGGCGCCGGGGGTTTCACACCCCCGGACCCCCGTGGGATATTTATGAACAGATGAAGGGGCATGGGGTGCTGTGCCCCTTTGCCAGTTGAGGATGGGCGATGGACGCGGATTTTCTGATTATCGGGGGCGGGATTGCGGGGGTGTCGGCGGCGGCATCCTTGGTGGCCCTTGGGTCGGTGGTGCTGGTGGAGCAGGAGGCCGTGCTGGGGCATCACGCATCGAGCCGGTCAGCGGCATTGTATGAGCCGCATTACGGCGCGGGGGCGGTGGTGGCGTTGAGCCTTGCGAGCGGGGATGCGTTGCGTGCGATTCCGGGGGTTTTGTCGCCGCGCGGGGTAATGATGGTGGCGCGGGCGGATCAGGAGATTGATTTTCGCCATGACGCGGACACGATGAACCTCAGCGTGGTGACTGTGGACGCGGCACGTCGGGTGGTGCCGATCCTGAAACCGGACATGGTGGCGTTTGCGGCGATGGCAGATCACGCGTGGGATATCGATACGGACCTGATGCTGCAAAGCTATGCACGTGCGGCGCGGAACGGCGGGGCGCAGGTGATGACGGGGGCCGGGGTTACAGCAATTTCACGCGACGGTGCCGCGTGGGTTGTGACAACGCAGAAGGGCATGTTCCGGGCGGGGACGATCGTGAATGCCGCAGGCCCCTGGGCGGACGTGGTGGCGCAGATGGCAGGGGTGCAGCCCTTGGGGTTCACGCCGATGCGCCGGTCAATGGCGCGGCTGCCCGCACCGAGCGGGCATGACGTCAGCGGCTGGCCGATGCTGTTTGGTGCGGGCGAGACCTGGTATGCCAAGCCCGATGCGGGGGCGTTGATCGTGTCGCCAGCCGAAGAGCATGCCATGGAGCCGCATGACGCCTTTGCCGATGACATGGTGCTGGCCGAGGGACTGGCGCGGTATGAAGAGATGGTGAGCGAACCGGTGACGCCGCTGTTGTCGAACTGGGCGGGCTTGCGGACGTTTTCGCCGGACCGGGTGCTGGTGATCGGGCGGGATGCGGCGGTACCATCGTTTGTGTGGCTGGCGGGACAAGGCGGATACGGGTTCCAGTCGGCCCCGGCAGCGGCGGAGTTGGTGGCCGATCTGTTGGGCGCACGAATGCCTGCGGTGGCACCCGATATGGTGGCGGCCCTGTCACCGGCGCGTTTCGCCTGATGCGCATTTTCGGGCGTGACAATCGACGCCCGTTGCGACAATTTCTGCCCATGCGGATGATTGTTTTGCCCATGGTGTTGCTGCTGGCTGCCTGTGGTGGGCGGGCGACGGATGTGACGCGCAGCGATGCGCAGGTTTCGGCGAACGTGTCCGAGGTACGCTTTGGCGATGCCAAGCCGCATGCGTGGGCGGGCCGGTCACCTGATCGTTATGCCGTACATGGCACGGATGCGGCGCGGTTTCAGACCCGTCTGGACTGGGCCACGGCACGGGCGAACGGCGTGAGTTTTGCTTTCATCAAGGCGACCGAGGGTGGTGATCTGGTGGATCCGATGTTCAAGGCGCATTGGGCGGCGGCGCGGGCGGCAGGCGTGCGGCGCGGGGCCTATCATTTCTGGTACCATTGCCGCCCGGGCGTCGAGCAGGCGCGCTGGTTCATCCGCAATGTGCCGCGTGGGGCGGGCGATCTGCCACCGGTTCTTGATCTGGAATGGACGCCGTTTTCGCCGACCTGCACGCGGCGCACACCAGGGCCCGAGCTGCGTCGCGAGGCCGAGGCGTTCATGGACGCCATTGAGCGGCATTACGGGCAGCGCCCGATCGTTTATGTGTCGCCCGACATTTACCGTGATGCCGAATTGTGGCGGTTGCGCGGGGCGGAATTCTGGCTGCGGTCGGTGGCCGGGCATCCGGCGCAGGTTTATCCGGGGCAGGATTGGGTCTTCTGGCAGTATTCCAGCACGGCCATCATTCCGGGCATTACGGGCAATGCGGATGCGAATGCCTTTGCGGGGTCGACGGCAGACTGGTCAGCGTGGCTGGCGCGGCGGGTGCAGTGATCAGCCGTCGACACGGATACGGGCGTTCGCGGGGTCAAACGGACTGTCTTCAACCACCACGGCATCCCATTCCTGGCGCAGCATCTTGACCTTGAGCTTGGTGCCGACCTTGGCCAGATCAGGGCGGACATAGCCCATGCCGATCTGTTTGCCGAAAGCGACCGAATATCCGCCCGAAGTGAGGCGGCCAACCTTGATGCCGTCCACCAGCAGTGCCTCTTTGCCCCATGGGTCGGCATCTTCGGGGCCGTCAATCAGCACGGTGACACATTTCGAACGGATGCCGATTGCCATCATCGCAGCCTTGCCTTGGAAATCTTTGGACAGATCGACAAAGCGGTCAAGAGCCGCCTCCAGCGGTGTTGCGTCGCGGCCAAGTTCGTTGCCGAAGGCACGATAGGATTTTTCCTGACGCAGCCAGTTTTGGGCGCGGGCCCCGACTAGTTTCATGCCGTGCTTGGCACCCGCTATCAGCAGTTGATCCCAAAGGTAGCGCTGCATTTCGATCGGGTGGTGCAGTTCCCAGCCAAGCTCACCCGTGTAGGCCACGCGGATGGCATTGACGGGGCACATGCCGAGTTCGATCTTGCGCGCCGACAGCCACGGAAAGCGTTTGTTTGACAGCGCGGTTGCGGGGTCTGCATCCTTGATCAGTTCGGCAAGGATCTTGCGACTGTTAGGGCCTGCGATGGCGAAAACGCCCCACTGCGTGGTGACATCGTGGATGTCGATATGGCCAAAGGTGGGGGTCATGTCTTCGGCGCATTTTCGAAGGTAATCCGCATCATAGGCCGTCCACGCGCCTGCGGAGACGAGGTAGTAATCGTTCTCGCCATTACGCACGATGGTGTATTCGGTGCGCGTCGTACCTGTTGGCGTCAGCGCATAGGTCAGGTTGATGCGGCCGACCTTGGGCAGGGCATTGCAGGTAAACCAGTCGAGAAAAGCGGTGGCACCCGCACCGCGTACGATGTGTTTGGTAAATGCCGTGGCGTCGATCAGGCCCGCGGTTTCGCGGATAGCTTTCGCCTCGTCCACGGCATATTGCCACCAGCCGCCGCGACGGAAACTGCGGGCGTGATGGTCAAAATCTTCGGGGGCGTTCAAGGGGCCATAGTAAATCGGGCGTTCCCAGCCGTTCACTTGCCCGAATTGCGCGCCAAGCGCCTTTTGCCGGTCATAGACGGGGGCGGTGCGCAGGGGGCGGGCGGCCTCACGTTCCTCATCGGGGTGATGCAATATGAACACGTGGTCATAGCATTCCTCATTCTTGCGCGCGGCGTATTCGGTGGTCAGCCAGCTTTGCGCAAAACGGCGCGGATCGAGGCTGGCCATGTCAATCTCGGCCTCACCTTGGGTCATCAGTTGCGCAAGGTAATGCCCGGTGCCGCCCGCCGCCGTGATGCCAAAGCTGAACCCTTCGGCCAGCCACATGTTGCGCAGGCCGGGTGCCGGGCCAACCAGCGGGTTACCATCGGGGGTATAGCAGATGGGGCCGTTGTAATCATCCTTCAGGCCCACCGTTTCCGAACTGGGCAGGCGGTGGATGAAGGACATGTATTCCGCCTCGATCCGTTCCAGATCAAGCGGGAACAGATCGGCGCGGAAACTTTCCGGCACGCCATATTCAAAGCGCGCAGGTGCGCCCTTTTCATAAGGGCCCAGAATCCAGCCGCCGCGTTCTTCGCGCACATACCATTTCGCATCGGCATCACGCAGAACCGGGTGCTGCGGGTTGGTTTTGCGCCATTCGACCAGCACGGGATCGGGTTCGGTGACGATGTATTGGTGTTCGACGACAACGGCGGGGGTTTTGATGCCCAAAAGGCGCGCGGTGCGCTGTGCGTGGTTTCCGGTGGCCGTGACCACATGTTCGGCATGGATTTCGAATTCATCGGCGGCCACCAGATTGCCGCCCTGTTCCACCATCCGCGAGCAGGACACGATCCATTCGGACCCCGTCCAGCGATAGCCGTTCACCTGCACCTTGCGTTCAAAGGTGCAGCCGAACTGCCGCGCGCCCTTGGCCATAGCTTGGGTCACATCAGCGGGGTTAATGTAGCCGTCTTGCGGGTGATACAGCGCGCCCACCAGATCATCGGTGCGCAGCAGGGGCCAGCGTTCCTTCATCTGCGCGGGTGTCAGGAATTCGTGATAGACATCCGCCGTTTCGGCCACGGACGAATACAGCATGTATTCATCCATCCGCGCCTGATGCTGCGCCATGCGCAGGTTGCCCACCACGTAAAAGCCGGGGTTCAGGCCGGTTTCCGCCTCCAGCCCCTTGTAGAAATCGACGCTGTATTTGTGGATATGCGTGGTGGCGTAACCCATGTTGAACAGTGGCAGCAGGCCCGCCGCGTGCCATGTGCTGCCCGCTGTCAACTCATCGCGTTCCACCAGCATCGTGTCCCAGCCTGCCTTCGCGAGGTGATACGCGATCCCGGTTCCCACGGCACCGCCGCCGACAACAAGGGCTTTTACATGGGTTTTCATCGCGCGGGCTCCATCAGGCGTTCACGCGCCTTTGTGCCCGAAAGGTGCGGAAAAGGCCAAGACGCGACGACCTTTGGCGTCAGAAAACGACATGCGTCGGTTTCAGGCGTCAGTCGGGTGCGACACCACAGCTTTTGCGTGCGCCGATCATGGTGCAATTTGCGTTGTCACCGATGGTGCCCACCTGCGCGGGTGCCGCATCATCTTCGGCGGCGGCGGAATTCATGCCGAAAATCGCGCCAAGGCCACTTGGGGCACCCGCACCTTGCGCGACGTCACCGCTGGGGTGCATCGCATCGGCCAATGCCATAAGGGCGGCTTCGCTTTCGCGGGCGCGTTCCATCAATTGCTGGGTCTGGCCAGCAAGCACGGCATCGGCGACATCGCGTTGTTGATCCAGCGGAATGTCAGTGGCATTTGATCCCACGCCATCCATCGGGCGTTCCATCATGGCATTCAGGCTGTCATAATCGATGCTGGACAGCAGGGTGTGGATTTCTGCGTCACTGGCCAGCGCGCGCACCGTGATGCGGATTTCATTGCCGATGCGGCCGGTCATGACGCGCGGGCCATCGGTGTCGGTACCAAACAGGCCGGTTGCGCGGCCATAGGTCACGCCCTTGATGACGGCAAATCCTTCGCGGCCCGACATGGCGGCCATATTGCCCTCGATGATGTTCATCGACAGGCCCGTGATGCCGCCCGCCTCGGCGCGCGGCGATTGGTAATCAAGCTGCAGTGCAATCAGACTACTGCCTTTCTGATAGAACCGGGTGCCTGCGATTTCTGCGCTGCGGGCCTCACGCGCACCTGCCTCTTGCAGGCCGGACAGGAACAGGTTTTCGTCTAGGGCCGCTTGCAGTTCGGCAGGCACTTCGGGCGCATCGGCAGAGGGGAACAACTGGGCGCGGTCAGCTTCGTTCCATTCGCGCATGTCCCATCCATCACTGCCTGCGGGCAGCAGTTCACGCGGATCTTTGGCGCGCAACTCTGCGGCACGCGCATCGGCGGCCCATCCATCCTGCATGCCTTGATAGCGCGCGGTGAAAGTGTCGATGTATTCGCGCGCGCCCAAATCGCCCAGTTTTGCGCCGACACGCAGCGATTGGTTGGTGTAGTCGGCCAAGCCAACCCCGCCAACCGACAATGCAACAAATGTCAGGAATAGTGCCCGCGCCATTATTGGATGCCCCCGTGCAATCGCTTGTGGCAGGTTAGACACGCGAAATGGGGCAACGGTTGGGCAGCGTTCGGGCGAATTTGCGTGCCCGAAACCAGATCTCAGTTCAGGCGGGGCGCGGGGCCAAGGGGCAATGGCCCTAAAGTTGCGCGCCCATTGGCAAACACCAAGGGCAAGACCAGCGTATCGGGGTCCCCCCCCTGCGCGGCCATCGCGGTCAACAGATTTTCGACCGTGGGGGCAACCTCGGTGCTGACCATGCCCGTCGTGATCAGCATCGGCATGGCGTTGCGCCAGCCCTTGATCGTCATCGCGATGCGCCCTTCGGCCAGCCCATCGGCGTTGGCGGCAATCTCGCCCGTGGTGGCCACAGTCAGATCGCCCCAGAGCAGGCTGCCTTCATCGACGCGCAGACCGGTGACGCGGGGCTGCGCATCACCTGCGCGCCGATCAAGCGGGGCGGAAAACGTGACCGTCGCCTGCATCCGGATGTGCGCGATCTGTGCTGGCAGGGTGGTGCCTGTGATCAGCGACGGATCGGGCGCAAGGTCGGTTGCATCCAGCGCGATGTCATGGGCGTTTGCGGCGACAGGGTTCAGGCGGGTGTGGAGTTCGGCCACATCGGCAGTCACCGTCCAGCCTTGCGACGACACGACCTTTGCCTGCGTCGCGGACGCCGAAAAGCGTGACAGACCCAGGTCGGTGTTCGCTTGAAACACGACGCTGGCACGCGCATCGCCGGTGGCGATGACCAGCGATTGATCCGGCAGATCGACGCGCTGTTCGCCCTTCAGGATGGCGATGATGTGCCACGGTTTCCACGTCATCGCGAACGCCTGCAGCACAGGCGCGCGCCATTGCACGCCGGTCACCGGATTGCCTATTTCGACGTCGGTGAGCGTCAGGTCAAACCGGTTGGGAAAGCCCGCCACATTCAGCGTGCCATAATCAGCGACCGCGCCATTGGCGTTTTGCGTGGCAAACCAGTCAACCGCCCCGGTTTCAACGGCACGCGACCCGATAAACCAGTATCCCGCCCACAGCACGGCCAGAATGCCCACGATCCATGTCAATGCCCGCATCACCTGCCCCTTTTCACCGCGCCGATGGTGTTGTTTACAGGGCGGATGGATCAAGAACCAGACGGGCGTGATCAGCTTTGGGTGTTCGGATACGGATCGCTGATCTGGGACCCGTGTTTTGCCTTTGCCGATCGCCAGATCGGGCGGGTGACAGGATGGCATCGCAGTTTCTGCATGTGGTCGGTACATTACCGGGGCACAGCCGAGGCGCCCGGTCTGGTGCTGGCACTGGATGAGGCGGATGGCGCGCACTGCGACGGTGTAGCGTTTCGCGTGATGCCGGGAACCGAAGCAGCAACGCTTGCCGCCCTGCGGGAACGTGAGCTGATTTCATACGCTTACCGCGAAGAAACGGTGGCGGTGGCACTGACCAATGGCGATATCGCGCAGGCGGTGACCTATGTCATCAACCGTGATCATGTGCAGTATGCGCGCGCCCTGCCCTTGGAGGATCAGGCGCAGATCATCGCACAGCGGCACGGCGTTAAAGGCCCCAACCGCGACTACCTTTTTGCCACCGCACAGCATCTGTCGGAACTGGGACTTGCCGACCCCGATCTGGACTGGCTCGTGACACGCGTGCGTGGGTTACCATAACTTTGCTTGGCAGGCGGGCCACGCCTGTTAGACTGTGCGAAAATCAAGGCAGTCAGGCATCTGATGAACAAATCCGTGGCCGATACGGCCCCTACCTTTACCCAACCGATCCGGCAGATCGTGACGATGATGCTGGTGACGGCACTGATCATTGCGGGGGCCTGGCTGATTCATGATCAGGTCGCCGATATCGTGCGCACCAATCCGCTGTTGAACGGGTTGATTGCGTTCGTGTTCCTGTTGGGGATTGCCGCCTGTTTCTGGCAGGTTCTGATCCTGATGCAGTCGGTCAACTGGATCGAGGATTTCGTGCGCCAACGGCCGGGGCACGAGGCGTTCGCACCGCCCAGCCTGTTGGCACCCCTTGCATCCCTGCTGCGGTCGCGGCGGGGGATGACGATATCATCGTCATCATCACGGTCGATCCAGGAATCGGTGGAAAGCCGGATCGAGGAAAGCCGCGATGTGACGCGGTATCTGATCAACCTGCTGGTGTTTCTGGGGCTGCTGGGCACGTTCTGGGGGCTGGCAACAACGGTTCCGGCGGTGGTTGACACGATCCGGTCACTGGCACCCGCAGACGGTGAAACCGGGCTGGATGTGTTCGGCAAGTTGATGACGGGCCTTGAATCGCAACTGGGCGGCATGGGCACGGCGTTTGCGTCGTCCTTGCTGGGCCTTGCCGGGTCATTGGTGGTGGGGTTGCTGGAACTGTTCGCGGGCCACGGGCAGAACCGTTTCGTGCGCGAGTTGGAGGAATGGCTGTCATCCATCACCCGGCTGGGCTTTTCCGGCGAGGGCGAGGGCGGCGATGCCGGGCAGTTGGGGCAGGTTCTGGAGGGGCTGTCAGGTCAGATCGAGGCACTGCAACTGATTTATCAGGATGCCGACGCGGGCCGGGTGATGATGGAGGAACGGCTGGCCGATCTGGCAGGCGCGATTGGCACGCTGGCCACGCGGATGCAGGAGATGGGCACACAATCGGCGGCGCTAGACCGCGTGGCCGAAGGGCAAGACGTGCTGATTGCCGCGCTGACCGGGGAAAACAGCGCGAACGCGGTGGATGCCGAAAGCCGGATGCGGCTGCGGTCGATCGACGTGCAATTGCTGCGGATTCTTGAGGAGATCGCGGCAGGGCGGCAGGAAAGCGTGGCCGATCTGCGCGGTGATCTTTCGGCCCTGACGGCGGCGATCCGGCAGATGAGCCGGAGCAGCGTGGGGCGTGGCTGATGGCACTGCGGGGGCGGCGCGATTCGTCGATGATCTGGCCCGGTTTTGTGGATGCGGTGACGACGCTGTTGATGGTGCTGATGTTCGTGCTGACGATCTTTACCGTTATGCAATCGGTGTTGCGCGACACGATCAACACGCAGGATGGCGAGCTGAACGCGTTGACGGCACAGGTGGCGCAACTGGCCGATGCGCTGGGTCTGGAACGGGTCCGCGCGGATGAACTTGTCGCAGAGGTTGGCAGCCTGCGGTCCAGCCTGACGGCGGCCTTGGCAACGGGCGAGGCGCAGGCGGCGGAAATTGCAGGGCTGACGGGGGCGCTGGCCGCGCGTGAGGGCGAATTGGCCAATGCGCGCGGACAGATCGCATCATTCGAGGCGCAGGTGGCCACATTGCTGGCCGAACGCGATACCGCGCGCGGGCAGGCCGCCGCGCTGACCGCATCGGTGGCCGACCTTGAGGCGGCGCAATCGCGGCTGTTAACGGAACAAGAGGCGTTACAACTGGCACTTGCCACCGCCCGGACCGAGATTGACGCGGGCACCGAAGCCGTGCGTCTGGCCGCGGCCCGGCGCGAGGCGCTGGAAGGCTTGATCGCAGACCTGCGGCGCCGTGCCACCGAGGCGGATCAGGACCTGACCGATGTGCGAGGGCAACTTGCCACAGTCGAAACCGAACTTTCGGCGGAGGAGGCCGCGCGCCTTGCCGATCAGGCGGCGTTGCAGGCGCTGCAGGACAAGCTGGCCGCGTCAGATACCGAACTGACGGCGATGACGCTGGTCTTGGAAGAACAGCGCAGACGGGCCGAGGAAACGCTGACCCTGCTCGCCGCCGCGCAAACCGAGGCCGCGCAGAATGCGACAGTCGGTGATCAACAGGCCGCATTGCTGGCCACCGCCGAGGCCGCGCTGACGGCGGAACAGGACCGCGCGCTGGCGGCGCAGCGCGATATGGTGCTGCTAAATGAACAGATCGCCGCCTTGCGCGCCGAACTTGGCACGCTGCAAGGCCTGCTGGATGCGAGTGCGGCCAAGGATACGGCCGCACAGGTGCAGGTGGAGGCTTTGGGGTCACAACTGAACGCGGCCCTTGCCCAAGTCGCCGCCGAACAGAAACGCCGCGCCGACCTGGAAGAAGCCGAACGCGTGAGGCTGGAGGCCGAGGCGCAGGATCTGGCGCGCTATCGGTCGGAATTCTTCGGGCAGTTGAGTGAACTTCTGGCGGGTCGCGAAGGCGTGCGCGTCGTGGGTGACCGTTTCGTGTTTTCCAGCGAGGTGCTGTTTACCGCAGGGTCCGCCACACTCGCCCCCGAAGGACGCGCGCAGATTGCCAGCGTCGTGGCCACGCTGAACGATGTGGCGACGCAAATCCCGCCGCAGATTGACTGGATTATCCGGGTGGACGGCCATACCGATAACGTGCCCCTGTCCGGCGCGGGCGAATTTGCCGATAACTGGGAGCTTAGTCAGGCGCGCGCCTTGTCCGTCGTGCGGTTCATGCAGGATGACCTGGGTTTTCCGCCCGATCGCATGGCCGCAACCGGGTTTGGCGAATACCGCCCCGTTGCCGACGGTGAAACACCCACCGCATTGGCCGCAAACCGGCGGATTGAATTGAAACTGACCGAACGCTGATGGGTCAGTCGGGCAGGCCTTCGGTGGCGATGCGTTCAAACACCGCCAGCACTTCACCCTCGGATGTGCGGTCAAGGATGCCGTCGTCCAGTTGCGCCTTGGTCCACAGCCATGACCGCGCCGGATCATCGCGCATGGCCCATTGCGGGAACAGGCGGTCGTCGGCATTGCGGCGCGTCAGCAGACGCAGTTCCATATGCCGGTCATCAGCGGCGATCCGACGATAGGTGGCGTCCACGGCCGCCGCAGGCCCTTCTAGCAGTTGCAGATACAGATCGGCGCGGCAGACCAATACCCCGGTGATGCCGTCACGCGTATTGCAGCGCCGCGCGTCCAGAAGGATACCCGACAGCATCGCCGCATCAAACCCGAAGGGGCGCGAGGCGTAAGTCAGTTGCAGATGCGACATGATGGGCCTTTCAAGGCGGGATATCCACGAACACTAGCCGCCAAGACGTATGGCCGCCACTGCCAACTTTACCACGACACCGCGATCATCGGTCTGTGAATTTGCTTGGGATGCAACCTGTGGTAGGCTAATATGAATAACGATCCGCGCTGCAACTTGATGCCAATGGGGCCAACCCCGGGGCGGCAAGGCCCCGACGGCCCCCGAACGGGAAGGATCACTGATGCCGAAAACGATTGGAAATCCCTTGTCATGGGCCTTTGGGTCCGTGCGGTCGGCGGCGGGATATGCCGCGTCAACTGTCGATGCGGTTGCGGGCCAGCCTGTGGCAGCACCCCAGACACGGCGCCTGACAACCGACGATCTGCGCGGGGCCCTGCGCCATGGCTGGGACGATGTGCAGGCGTTCCGGTCGGACGTGATCTTTGTCTGCCTGCTGTACCCGATCATCGGGGGGATGCTGGTTGCGATGGCCGTCAGCGGGGCCTATCTGCAACTGCTGTTTCCCATTCTGTCGGGCTTTGCCCTGACCGGGCCTGTCGCCGCCGTCGGCCTGTTCGAGATGAGCCGCAGGCGTGAACAGGGCCTGCCCACCAGTTGGACCGCCTTGTTTGACGTGATGGGATCGCCCAAATTTGCCGGTGTTCTTGTGCTTAGCCTGTTTCACATCGTGGTGTTCATGGTGTGGATCATGCTGGCGAACCTGTTGTTCAATATGACCATCGGGCCAGAGGCGCCTGCGTCGGTTGGTGGGTTGCTGCGCGATGTGCTGACCACCCCGGCCGGGTGGGTGCTGGCGGTGGTAGGCACGTTCGCGGGGTTTTGCCTTGCGGTGGTGGTTCTGGCGATCAGTGTGGTGTCGTTTCCGCTGTTGCTGGACCGCGATGTCAGTCTGGCGGTGGCGGTGATGACCTCGGTGCAGGTGGCGCGCGAAAATCCGGTCGTGATTGCGACATGGGGGATGATCGTGGCCGGATCGCTGGCACTTGGTGCGGTTCCGGCATTGCTGGGGCTGGTTCTGGTGCTGCCGCTGCTCGGCCATGCGACATGGCACCTGTACCGCGCGGCGGTCGTGTAAAAACAGTGGTGCGTGCAAGCACACACCCTACCGATCCTGCAAACAAAAACCCCCGCGACGTGCGGGGGTTTTTTCATATCCGAAGAGTTTATTCTGCGGTCAGCAGCGGTGGCTTGGTGCGCGTGATGGCGGGCTTTTGCGGTTCTTCAACCTCAAGCACAATGCCGTCATCTTTGACCACAACGCGCACCACACCGCCCTTGACCAGCTTGCCGAACAGCAATTCTTCGGCCAGCGGCTTTTTGATGTGTTCCTGAATCACACGGCCAAGCGGACGCGCGCCCATCTTGTCATCATAGCCCTTTTCGCCCAGCCACGCGGCCGCCTCGGGTGACAATTCGATATGGACGTTGCGATCCAGAAGCTGCGCTTCAAGCTGCAAAACGAACTTTTCCACCACTTGCAGGATAACTTCCTTGCCCAACGGCGCAAAAGAAATCACGGCGTCCAGACGGTTGCGGAACTCGGGCGTAAACGTGCGCTCGATTGCCGCCGTATCCTCGCCGGTGCGCCGATCACGGCCAAAGCCGATGGCCGATTTCGACATTTCCTGCGCGCCCGCGTTACTGGTCATGATCAGGATCACATTGCGGAAATCGACAGCGCGACCGTTATGATCGGTCAGCTTGCCATGGTCCATCACCTGCAACAGGATGTTGTAAACGTCCGGATGCGCCTTTTCCATCTCGTCCAGCAGCAGCACGCAATGCGGATGCTGGTCGACGCCATCGGTCAGCATGCCGCCCTGATCGAAACCGACATAGCCGGGCGGCGCGCCAATCAGCCGCGATACCGCGTGTTTCTCCATGTATTCCGACATGTCGAACCGGATCAGCTCCACCCCAAGCGACGACGCAAGCTGCTTTGCGACTTCGGTCTTGCCCACTCCTGTCGGACCGGCAAACAGATAGTTGCCGATGGGCTTTTCGGGTTCACGCAGACCCGCGCGTGCCAGCTTTATTGCCGAACACAACGCCTCCACCGCCTTGTCCTGCCCGAACACCACGCGTTTCAGCGTTTTTTCCAGATCGCGCAGGGTTTCGGCATCGTCTTTCGACACGGTTTTCGGCGGGATGCGGGCGATCTTGGCCACCACGGCCTCAATCTCTTTTATCCCCAGCGTCTTGCGACGCTTGCTGTCGGGCAGCAGATGTTGTGCGGCCCCCGCCTCGTCGATCACGTCGATCGCAGAGTCGGGCAGTTTGCGGTCGTTGATATAGCGCGCCGCCAGTTCGACCGCCGCCTTGATCGCGTCCGATGTATAGCGCAGATCGTGGTGTTCTTCGAAATGCGGCTTCAGCCCCATCAGGATCTTGATCGCATCCGGCACCGTCGGTTCATTTACATCAATCTTCTGGAACCGGCGTGCAAGCGCGCGGTCCTTTTCAAAATGCTGGCGGAATTCCTTGTAGGTTGTCGATCCCATGCAGCGCAGCTTGCCGCCCTGCAACGCCGGTTTCAGCAGGTTTGACGCATCCATCGCCCCGCCGGACGTGGCCCCTGCCCCGATCACCGTATGGATTTCGTCGATGAACAGGATTGCATCCGGGTGGTTTTCCATTTCCGTGACGACCGCCTTCAGGCGTTCTTCAAAATCACCGCGATACCGCGTTCCGGCCAACAGCGCGCCCATGTCCAATGAATAGATCGTGGCCCCCGACAGAACCTCGGGTGTTTCGCCGTTGATGATCTTGCGCGCCAGACCTTCGGCAATCGCCGTTTTGCCGACGCCCGGATCGCCCACCAGCAGCGGGTTGTTCTTGCGCCTGCGGCACAGCACCTGAATGGCGCGTTCCACTTCCATTTCGCGCCCGATCAGCGGATCAACATCGCCCTTGCGCGCCTTGGTGTTCAGATCGACGCAGTATTTTGACAGCGCGGATTCTTTCGCCTCGCCCGCCTCGGCCTTGGGCGTCTCATGCGGTTCTTCGGCACCTGTCAGGGGGCGCGTTTCGCCAAAGGACGGGTCTTTCGCCACGCCATGCGCGATGAAGTTCACCGCGTCATAGCGCGTCATATCCTGTTCCTGCAGGAAAAAGGCCGCGTTGGATTCGCGTTCGGCAAAGATTGCGACAAGGACATTTGCCCCCGTCACCTCATTGCGGCCCGATGATTGCACGTGGATCGCGGCGCGCTGGATCACGCGTTGAAACGCCGCTGTCGGCACCGCCTCGGACCCTTCGACCTCGGTCACCAGGGTCGATAGATCATCGTCGACGAATTCTGTCAGTGTCTTTTTCAGATCGTCCAGATTGACCGAGCATGCCTTCATGACGCGCGCGGCATCCGGTTCGTCGATCAAGGACAGCAGCAGGTGTTCCAGCGTCGCCAGTTCATGACGCCGCGCATTCGCAAGCGCCAAGGCGCCGTGGATGGCCTGTTCGAGTGTTGTTGAAAACGATGGCACGTTGTGGTGCTCCTGTTCCTGCAGGGTCGGGACGGGCACAGGCCCATGTCCAACCGTGGCCTCATATTGTTAAAGTTCGGTTTTATTTTCCGCACTTCAAGTGAATTCTGGGGCGTGTTTCGGTTTCGTGTGCGTTTGTCGTCATTTGTGATCGCTGCGACCACAATTTGCGGTTCAGAACCTGTCTTTCCGGCTGCGGATTTCGGCGAAAACGGCTAAATCCGTTGCGTCTGGCATGCCCAGCGCGATTTTCATCGGCGTCAGATGCGCGCGCAGGTAGGGATTGGTCGCCAATTCCTCTGACAGGTGCGACGGCACGGTAGGCTCGCCTTTCTCGCGCAGTGCCGTGACTTTTGCTATGCGTGACATAAGTGCCGGATTGTCCGCTTCAAGGGTCGCGGCAAAGCGCGCATTGCCCGCCGTGTATTCGTGGCCCGAACACACCAGCGGATCGCCGGGCAAGCCTGCCAGTTTCAGCAGGCTGGCATAGGCCATCGCGGGCGTGCCCTCAAACAGCTTGCCACAGCCCAGCGCCATCAGACTGTCGGCGGTGAACACAAGTGCCGACGCCGGAAAGTAGAACGCGATGTGGCCAACGGAATGGCCCGAGACGTCGATGACATGGCAGGCCTCGCCGCAGATCATCAGGGTATCGCCGTCGGCCACACGTGTATCAAGGGGCGGCAGGCGATGCGCATCCGCCGTGGCCCCCGTGACGCGTGCATCCGTCGCCGCGACCACGGCCGGCACGCCGTCGATATGGTCGGGATGGTGATGCGTGATCAGGATATGATCCAGCCGCCAGCTACGCGCCTGCAGCACCGCAAGGATCGGCGCGGCCTCGGGCACGTCCACCAGCGCGGTTTCACCCGTGGCCGCGTTATGGATCAGATAGGCGTAGTTGTCGGTCAGGCATGGGATCGTCACCAGTTCAAGTGGCATGGTCTTTGTTCCATCCTCGGCTATGCTTGCCGCTAACTTGGGATGATCCGTGCGGAACCGCAATGCACCTTGATGTTCTTGACCTGCGCAATTTCTATTACCGCACGGCACTCGGCCGCGTGGCGCAGCGGGCGATCCGGGATCAGGTGGTGCGGCTGTGGCCCGCGGGGCAGGCGCAGGGCATGACTGTGGCGGGGTTTGGTTTTGCCGTGCCGCTGCTGCGCCCTTATCTGGAACCGGCGCGGCGGGTGGTGTGCCTGATGCCGGGGCCGCAGGGGGTGATGCCCTGGCCTGCGGGCATGGCAAATGTCAGTGCCCTGTGCGAGGAGGCGGCATGGCCGCTGTCAACCGGGTTTGTCGACCGGCTGGTGATCATGCACGGGTTGGAGACATCGGACGAACCGGGGGCGGTGCTGGAGGAGGCACACCGGGTGCTGGGGCCGGGGGGGCGGGCCTTGTTCATCGTGCCGAACCGGGGGGGGCTTTGGGCGCGGCGCGATGGCACGCCGTTCGGGTTTGGCCGCCCCTATTCGCTGGCGCAGCTTGAGGCGCAGTTGAAGCGGCATGATTTCACGCCGGAGCGGAATCTGTCGGTGCTGTTCGGGCCGCCCTCGACCGCGCGGTTCTGGCTGCGCACGGCGGATTTCTGGGAACGGATCGGGCGGCGCGCGCCGTGGCTGGCAGGGGGGGTGCGGATGGTGGAGGCATCCAAACAGGTCTATGCGCCCACGCGGGGGGGGCTGGGGGCGGTGGTCCGCAAGCCGCTGAAGGTGCTGGAGGGGGTGGTCCGGCCAGTGCCGGTGCCGGAGGGATAAGGGGCGTGTCCCACGGTGGGACAGGTTTTGGGGTGAGGGAAATCAAGGGGTTGGCTGGGGGCGTTAGGGAAGTGTTAAGGATTGGGGATTGTGGCTTGACGGGTTAGCCCGCTTG
>JANNKX010000289.1:0-3945 GCA_031396505.1 Rhodobacterales bacterium | reverse complement strand
ACGACGGTGACCGACGTGGAGGCGTGCGTGCGCCCGATGGCACGCAATGGTTTGTCTCCCGGCAGGTGAAGGTCGGCTAAGTCCCGCAAAGCCGACGAACTGCGTTTTGCCAAGCAGCAAAAACGAAAAAGCCCCCGCGTTTGCACGCAGGGGCCTCTTTAATCATTCAGCCCCGATCAATCGCGGCTTTCGACCGTATCAACCAGACCGGTATCCACCTCGGCCACGTCCATCACGATGTCCGTCGGTGCGGCAAGGGCTGCTGCACTTTCGGCCATGGAACGGCGCGCCTCGATCACGTCTGTATCGCGGTCGGCTGCGATTTTCTTGACGCGGCTGGTGGCCCCGCCTGTGCCGGCCGGGATCAGACGGCCGACGATGACGTTTTCCTTCAGACCCACCAGTTTGTCCCGCTTGCCCTGCACCGAAGCCTCGGTCAGCACGCGCGTGGTTTCCTGGAACGACGCCGCCGAGATGAAGCTGCGGGTCTGCAGCGACGCCTTGGTGATGCCCAGAAGGATCGCCTCGGCCGATGCTTCGCGCAGGCCGCGATTGCGGGCCTTCACGTTTTCTTCTTCCAACTCTGCCTTGTCGACATGTTCGCCCTTCAGCAGCGTTGTGTCGCCGCTGTCGAGGATTTCCAGCTTTTGCAGCATCTGGCGCACGATCACCTCGATGTGCTTGTCGTTGATCTTCACGCCCTGCAGGCGGTAGACGTCCTGCACTTCGTCGATCATGTAGTTGGCCAGCGCCTCGACGCCGAGGATCCGCAGGATATCGTGCGGGGCCGGGTTGCCATCCATGATGTAGTCGCCCTTCTGGACAAAATCACCTTCCTGAACCGGAATATGCTTGCCCTTGGGGATCATGTATTCAACGGCCTGCATGGTGTCATCCACCGGCTCCACCGTAATGCGGCGTTTGTTCTTGTAGTCCTTGCCAAAGCGCACATAGCCATCATGTTCCGCGATGATCGCGTGATCTTTCGGACGCCGCGCCTCGAACAATTCGGCCACACGGGGCAGACCCCCGGTGATGTCCTTGGTCTTGGCCCCTTCACGCGGGATACGCGCCACAACATCGCCGGGGCGAATGTCTTGGCCGTCTTCCACCGAAAGGATTGCGTCCACCGACATTTGGTAGGAAATCGGATTGCCCGCCTCGTTCCGCACGGGGTTACCGGATTCCTTGTCCATGATGATGACTTCGGGCTTCAGATCATTGCCCTTTGGCGCCGACCGCCAGTCGGATACGATCCGCTGGGTCATGCCCGTTGCCTCATCGGTGTCTTCGCGCACGGAAATGCCCGAAACAAGGTCCACGAACCGCGCGACACCGCCCTTTTCGGCAATGATCGGCAGGGTGTAGGGGTCCCATTCGAACAGTTTCGTGCCGCGCTTGACCGATGTTGCATCCTTGACCAGCACTTTCGTACCATAGGTCAGCTTATGCGCAGCCCGTTCCTCGCCCGCATCATCGATGATGGCGATGGACATGTTCCGCCCCACCACGATCTGCTCGCCGGTCGCATTGGCCAACAGGTTTGCGTTTCGGAACTCGATGCGGCCTTCCTGACTTGCCTCGAGGAACGAGGCCTGCCCGCCTTGCGCGATGCCGCCGATGTGGAACGTCCGCATCGTCAGCTGCGTGCCCGGCTCGCCAATCGACTGCGCAGCGATCATGCCAACAGCCTCGCCGACGTTGACCAACGTGCCGCGGGCCAGATCGCGGCCATAGCACAGCGCGCAAACACCCTCTTCCGCGTCGCAGGTCAGCGGTGAACGGATACGGGCAGACGCCACACCGGCCTGCTGAATCAGGTCGGCCTTGCGCTCGTCGATGATCTCGCCGCGGTCCACGATCACCTCGTCAGTGCCGGGAACCAGAATCGGATCGGCGGCAACACGGCCCAGAACGCGCTCGGCCAGGGTCTGCACGACCTGGCCATCGGCGACGGCGGTATCAGCCGTGATGCCGCGTTCGGTGCCACAGTCATGGCTGCGCACGACGCAGTCTTGTGCCACGTCACAGAGACGGCGGGTCAAATAGCCCGAGTTTGCCGTCTTCAGCGCCGTATCGGCGAGGCCTTTGCGGGCCCCGTGAGTCGAGTTGAAGTATTCAAGAACGGTCAGACCTTCCTTGAAGTTCGAGATGATCGGCGTCTCGATGATCTCGCCGTTTGGCTTGGCCATCAGACCGCGCATCCCGCCTAACTGTTTCATCTGCGCAGGCGAACCACGCGCCCCGGAATGGGACATCATGTAGACCGAATTCGGTTCCTTTTCGGCACCGGCATCGTCATGGTGGACCGCCGAGATCGCTGCCATCATGTCGCCAGCCACCTTGTCCGAGCATTTGGACCAGGCATCGACCACCTTGTTGTACTTTTCGCCTTGGGTGATCAGGCCGTCCATGTACTGCTGTTCGAACTCTTTCACCTGATCCTGAACGGCATGCACGGTTTCCCACTTGTTATCGGGGATTAACATGTCGTCCTTGCCGAAGGAAATCCCGGCACGGAACGCCTCGCGGAAGCCCAAAGTCATGATCTGGTCGCAGAAAATAACCGATTCCTTCTGGCCGCAGTAGCGGTAGACGGTGTCGATGACGTTCTGCACGTCCTTCTTTCGCAGCAGACGGTTTACCAGATCAAACGGTGCCTTGGCGTTCAAGGGCAACAGGTTGCCCAGACGCAGGCGGCCGGGCGTGGTTTCAAAGCGGCGCCATACCTCATTCCCCTCATCGTCGATCTGACGGATGCGGGCGCGCACTTTGGCGTGCAAGTGAACCTGCCCTGATGCAAGCGCGTGTTCCACTTCGTCAACGTCGGCGAATGCCATGCCTTCACCGACCATGCCTTTGCGTTCCATGGTGGTGTAGTACAGACCCAACACCATGTCCTGTGACGGCACGATGATTGGCGTGCCGTTGGCGGGCGACAGCACGTTGTTCGTGGACATCATCAGAACGCGGGCTTCAAGCTGTGCCTCCAAGGACAGCGGCACGTGAACGGCCATCTGGTCACCGTCGAAGTCGGCGTTGAAGGCCGCGCAGACCAGCGGGTGCAGCTGGATTGCCTTGCCTTCGATCAGGATCGGCTCGAACGCCTGAATGCCCAAGCGGTGCAGCGTCGGCGCGCGGTTCAGAAGCACCGGGTGTTCGCGGATGACCTCATCGAGGATATCCCAGACCTCCGGGCGTTCCTTTTCGACCAGCTTTTTCGCCTGTTTGACGGTCGACGAAAGCCCCTTCGCCTCAAGCCGCGAATAGATGAACGGCTTGAACAGTTCGAGCGCCATCTTCTTTGGCAGGCCGCACTGGTGCAGCTTCAACTCCGGGCCGGTCACGATAACCGAACGACCCGAGAAGTCCACGCGCTTGCCCAGCAGGTTCTGGCGGAAGCGGCCCTGCTTGCCTTTCAGCATATCCGACAGCGATTTCAGCGGGCGCTTGTTGGTGCCCGTGATCACGCGGCCACGACGGCCGTTGTCAAACAGTGCATCGACAGCCTCTTGCAGCATGCGCTTTTCGTTGCGCACGATGATATCGGGCGCACGCAACTCGATCAGGCGCTTCAGGCGGTTGTTGCGGTTGATGACGCGGCGATACAGGTCGTTCAGGTCAGACGTCGCGAAACGGCCACCATCCAGCGGCACCAAGGGGCGCAGTTCTGGTGGAATCACGGGAAGAACGGTCAGCACCATCCATTCCGGACGGTTGCCGGATTCAAGGAAGCTCTCGACAATCTTCAGCCGCTTGATGATCTTTTTCGGCTTCAACTCACCAGTCGCGACCTTGAGGTCTTCGCGCAGCTGGTCGGCTGTTGCCTGCAGATCAATCGCCTGCAGCATTTCGCGAATGGCCTCGGCACCGATATTGGCGGTGAAGGCATCCGCGCCATACTGATCCTGCGCATCAAGGAAATCTTCCTCCGACATCAACTGA
>JANNKX010000237.1:0-15104 GCA_031396505.1 Rhodobacterales bacterium | reverse complement strand
AGCTACGATCACCGCGTGGTGGACGGCAAAGGCGCGGTCACGTTCCTTGTGCGGGTGAAAGAGGCGCTGGAGGATCCGCGGCGGTTGTTGATGGATTTGTGATGAACTGATAATCTTTTTAACGGGAAGGCTCCTCAGATGATGTCTTGGTTTGGAAAAAAGAAACGTGATGAGAAATTCTTAGTTGATATGATGCGTGCTGCAGCGGAAGGTGAAGGGACAGCCAGGCTAAAATCCAGTCTGGCCACATTGGGCGTAGACGTTTCGGAAAGTCGAAAACCCGCTCAGATTGCAGGATACGGCGCTCTTGCCTTGCTTAAGGAAGCATCTGAACGATCAAATTTTTCCGCCAGTACTGAAGATACCGACTTCATTGATGGTGTGATGCTTATGGTGTTTAGTAATCACATGTCTTATGTTCTTCAGTGCAGCTTTGAAGTAACAGCACAGTTCGTTCTTGCAATCCATTTTGGTGTTGAGAAAACAAGTCAGATGCAAGAAGCAATCGCTTCATACAACAAGATGTCGCACGGGAATTCTAGTTTTATTCGCGCAGTTGGTAACAGTTGTATAAAGTGGTGCAATGTTTCGAGCGAACAGAACTTGAATTCACTAGGGGAGTTAAGAAACATGTTGTTGGAAAGCGCTAGTAAGCAAACTTGATGTGATCTGAGAATTGTTAATTTCTTACAAACCTAGGGCTTTCAAGAAGGTATGGATGCCCCTCAACCCTAACCTTTTCGGTACTATGCCTCCTCATTGTGGGAAAAGACTGGGACGACCCCTGCCCCCACAACAAACCGTCCTCCCCCAACCTTTCCCCACGCGGGGGAGGTGGGCCTCCCATATAACGATCGGCACCCCACAATGACCCCCGAACTCACCACCCTCGCCCTCGCCGCCCTGCTGCAGGCCACGCAATTCATCCTCTTCGCCGTCCCCGCGAACCGCGAACTCACCCCCGGCTACACCTCCTCCGCCCGAGACAAGCCCCCCTCCCGGCCCATGTCCGTCCCCACCGCCCGCCTGCAGCGCGCGCTGAACAACCACTTCGAAGGCCTCATCCTGTTCACAATCGCCGTCATCGTCGTGACCCTCGGCAACCAGTCCACCCCCGTCACCCAATACGCCGCCTACGCCTACCTCGCCGCCCGCGTGGCCTATGTCCCCGCCTACTACCTCGGCTGGCGGCCATGGCGCTCCGCCATCTGGGCCGTAGGCTTTGCCGCCACCCTGACGATGATCATTGCCGCCCTCATCCCTTGATCTTCATCTGTTCAAAAATATCCTCGGGGTGCGACGACGGTTGCGCCACCGGTTCAAGAAACCGTCGTCGCGGGGGGCAGACAGCCCCCGGTTCCGCCGCCCACCAAAAGGACCACGCCCATGGCACATTTCGACACCATCATCATCGGTTCCGGCCCCGGCGGCTATGTCGGTGCCATCCGCGCCGCACAACTCGGCCAATCCGTGGCCGTCGTTGAGGGGCGTGAAACCCTTGGCGGCACCTGCCTGAATGTCGGTTGCATCCCGTCCAAGGCCTTGTTGCACTCCACCCACATGCTGCATGAAGTGCATGAAAACTTTGAAAAAATGGGCCTGATGGGCGGCGCACCTACGGTCGATTGGGCAAAGATGCTCGCGTACAAAGACGATGTGATCGCACAAAACACCAAGGGCATCGAATTCCTGTTCAAGAAGAACAAAGTGACGTGGCTCAAAGGCTGGGCCTCGATCCCGGCACCGGGCCAGGTCATGGTGGGCGACGATATCCACACCGCGAAAAACATCGTGATTGCAACGGGTTCCGAGGCATCCACGCTTCCCGGTGTGACCATTGACGAAACGACAGTTGTCACTTCGACCGGCGCCCTGACCCTGCCGAAAATCCCGAAATCCATGGTCGTGATCGGCGCGGGCGTGATCGGGCTTGAAATGGGCTCCGTCTATGCCCGTCTGGGCGCGCAGGTGACGGTCGTCGAATACCTTGATGCGATCACCCCCGGCATGGACGCCGAAGTGGCGAAAACCTTTCAGCGTATCCTTGCAAAACAGGGACTTAAGTTCATCCTCGGGGCCGCTGTGCAAGGTGTGACAACCACCAACAAGGGCGCCACCGTTACCTACACCTTACGCAAAACCAACGCCGAGGTCACGCTGGATGCCGACGTCGTGCTGGTTGCCACCGGGCGCAAACCCTTTACGGCAGGCCTCGGGCTTGCGGCACTTGGCGTGGCACTGTCGCCGCGTGGCCAGATCGTGACGGACGCGCATTATGCCACGAATATCAAGGGAATATACGCCATCGGTGATGCGATCACGGGCCCCATGCTCGCCCACAAGGCCGAAGATGAAGGCATCGCCATAGCCGAAATCCTGTCAGGCAAGGCGGGCCATGTGAACTACGGCGTCATTCCCGGCGTGATCTACACGACGCCCGAAGTGGCCAATGTGGGGGCAACCGAGGAACAACTGAAAGAGGCGGGCCGGGCCTACAAGGTCGGCAAATTCAGCTTCATGGGCAACGGCCGCGCCAAGGCGGTGTTTCAGGGCGAAGGGTTCGTGAAAATCCTTGCCGATGCCGCAACCGACCGCATCCTTGGCGCGCATATCATCGGCCCGATGGCCGGCGATCTGATCCACGAAGTCTGTGTTGCGATGGAATTTGGCGCATCGGCCCAAGATCTTGCCATGACGACCCACGCACATCCGACCTACAGCGAGGCGGTGCGCGAGGCGGCCCTTGCCTGCGGGGATGGGGCCATTCACGCATAGGCTGTAATTGTCCCAGATTTCGACATAATCCTGCCAAAACCTTCTGGTCTGTTATGTGAAAATGTAACCGGGACAGGTGATTGCAATGTTGAAAAAGATGATGGGTGCGGTCTTTGCCGTGGGCATGGCCCTTTTTGCAACCGAGGCCGACGCACGCGGTGGCGGTGGCAGCGCGGAATTCATGGATTTCGTGGCCGACACCACAATCCCACCTGCGGAAACCGGTGGGGCGCAGGTATCCTTGTGCCACCTCGTCAAGAAACACACCGCCATCGGAATCCCGCTGTTTTATGAATCCGAAGGCTATGTTCTGGCCGAAAACCGCTGCGTGACGGAAAGCTATTACTCCTTTACCGCCGAAGAAGTCACCCTGGCCCAATCGCTTGGCATGATCCCGACCGATATTCCGGCAGCCCCCTCCATCAGCCTTGCCCGCCGCATTCCGACGGTGATCCTTGGCCTGCTGATCGCCTTTGGCATCTTTGCCGTCATCAATCAGGCGCGGCGCAAAAGGGCGCGGCTGGCGACCATGGGCAATGTATCGCCCTTTGCGCAGCGCATGCTGGAAGTGTTGTGCCATGCCGCAAAAAGCGATGGCGCGACCGATGACCGCGAGGTGGCCACCATCACCGCGATTGCGGCGCAGATCACGGGTGATGCGGTGACCGCAGATCAGGTGCGCCGGATGATCGACCTCAGCGAAAAGAACCTGCAACCGGCGGCGTTTGCCAAGTTTGCCAAGGGCATGACGGATGACCAGAAAGATGGCCTGATGCGCGGTGCGCTGATGGTTCTGGGGGCCGACGGGCAGGTTGGCAAGGCGGAACAAAAGTTCCTGAATGGGCTTGCGGGCGGCCTTGCCGTCACGCAATCGCGCTTTGATCAGATCATGGCCAGCATGCAGCGCCCCACCACCGCCTGACGCGCGCCCTACCCCGCCAGATGCCGCAACCCCTGCGTCACATCCGTGCGGACGGCCAGGCGCAGTCCCGGCTCATCCCCCGCCCGCAGCGCCGCCAGGATCATCCGGTGGTGCTGCGGCGCCTCATTCCGGCGCAGGCGTGCATAGACCGCCCGCATCGTCGGCCCCAGTTGCAACCAGACCGTTTCCACCATCGCCAGCATCGCGGGCGTTTGCGCGCGCAGATACAACGTGCGATGAAATTCCAGATTGGTGCGCACATAGCCCACCGCATCCTGCCGCGCCACCGCCTCGGCGTTCAGGGCATTGATCGCCGCCAGCCGGTCGATCAGCGCAAAATGCGCGCGCGGCAGGGCACGGCTGGCCATCTCCGGCTCCAGCAGCGCGCGGATCGCGGCCAACTCCTCAATCCGTTCGGGGCTCAGCGCCGGCGTCGAAATCCGCCCCGATGATGACAGCGTGAACGCCCCTTCGGCCACTAGCCGCCGCACCGCGTCACGCGCGGGGGTCATCGACACATCAAAGGTCTTGGCAATTCCCCGCAGGGTCAGCGCATGGCCCGGCGGCAATTCGCCATGCATCACCTGTTGGCGCAAGGTGCGGTACAGGCGCTCATGTGCATGGGCATTCGGATCTGTCAGGCGGGGCATTAGCATGGCGCGCACCCGAACACGCCACATCGGCATCCGTCAATCACCAAAGCGATAGCCCTGCAAGGCCCCTCCCTGCCCGCGCAGCCAGTCGCGCTGCACCTGCCAGTCCGGGCGCAGGCGGGCCACCACCTCCCAGAACGCGGAAGAATGGTTCATTTCCACCAGATGCGCCACCTCATGGGCCGCCACATAATCCAGCACATCGGGCGGGGCCATTACCAGCCGCCATGAATACATCAATCCACCCGTCGCCGTGCAAGACCCCCAGCGTGACCGCGGATCGCGCAAGGTCACACCCGTAAACGCCCGCCCGACACGCGCCGCATAGGTGTCTGATGCGGCCACCAGCCGCGTCCGCGCCAGCGTTTTCAGAAACGCCCCTACCCGCACACCGGCCCGGCCCGCATCGCCCGGCACCAGCAGCGCATCACCATCCACCCGCACCACGCGCCCCGTTCCCGGCACCACCGTCAACGGCCGCCCTTCCACCGGAACACAGGTGCCGATCCCCACCACCGCCCCCGGTGGCAAGGCCTGCAGCGCGTCGCGGATCCAGCCTTCCTGCCCGCGCGCGAAGGCCATCGCCTCGGCCTCGCGCGCACGCGGCGGCAGGGTCAGCGTCACCCGCCCGTCAATCCGGCTGATGCGCAGCGAAAACCGCCGCGTCCGGGCCGACCGGCGCAGCGTGATTTCAATCGGCGGCAGTCCCGGCAACACCGGCATCTTGTTCCCCTTGAACCCTTGCTTGCGAAGGGCCATCTACCCGTTTCGCGTCACGGGCAAAAGCCTTTGACACTGGCGTCGACTTCTGGCAATCGAACGCCTTGTTTATTGCCGCAAAACCCAAGGAAACGTCCATGCCACTTGCAGAATGGGGAACGAAACGCATTTGCCCGACCACCGGCAAGCGCTTTTATGACCTGAATCGCACCCCGATCGTCAGCCCCTACACGGGCGAGGTCGTGGATATCGAATCGGTCCGTCGCAAGATGGCCGCATCGGTCATCGCACGTGTGGCCCCGGAAAAAGACGACGACGCCGTCATCGACATCGAGGCAGATGATGATCTGCTGGAAACCGGCGTCGCGGATGAAACCGAAATCGACGACGATCTGCTTGAAGATGACACCGACGACAACGTCTCGCTGGACGAACTTGCCGATGTCGCGGGCGACGAAGAGGAAGTCTGATCTGATGCGCGGGGGCCTGCGTTTTTCGCTTGCACGCCCCCGCCCCTTCCCATAATCAGCCGCATGCTGCGCAGTAATGCGTGGTGCGGTCCGGCGGGGTCATAGCTCAGATGGGAGAGCGCTTGAATGGCATTCAAGAGGTCGGGAGTTCGATCCTCCCTGGCTCCACCAAACCGCCAAGAATAGATCGGATCACCGTCAATCTGAATCAGATTGAACGTGATCCAAGACATGAACCACCTGTGCATGTTGCGTGTCGTGTGCAGTCGGCTGAACTTGGTTGGGCACGACACGCCCCAGATTGTTTTATTGAAAACAAGATTTGCAGATCACTGAAGTGTTCCCAACATTTCGACCATCATCGCCAATCTGCATCGGGCGACTATCACGGCTGAAAGTTGCGCGGCTGGACGCGCCGCATCGGCGCCCCGCGCCACATCAATCTGGCCTTACCCGCCGCAGTCTTACGTTTGCTGACAAGCCACGCCCATCACGTCCTTGCTCCAATCGCAGCCCATCCCCAAACAGGGCCGCGATTTCGGCGGCGATCGCCAGGCCAAGCCCATAGCCCGTATCACCCGCCCCGGTCGCCTTTTGGTGCAGTCTCGGCGCGCCCCGTTTCAGTAACCCGGCACTGGACAACTGGTCGGGCTGCAGCCCGGGGCCATTATCCTCGACGCTCAGCATGACAGTCCCGTCATCTTCGGCCACCTTGACCGTAACAACCGCGCCCTTGCCCGCATAGCTGACGGCATTGTCCAGAAGGTTCTTCAGCAATTCAGCCAAAAGCACGGGTTCGGCCATCGCCATTGCCGTATCCGGGCCATCATAGCCAAGGTCGATTTCGCGTGCCAAGGCCAGCGGCACCATTTCCGAGGCGACTGTCTTGGCAATTGCCACGATGTCTGTCGGTTGCAAAGCTGTCGCCCCCGTGGCGGCATCGACATGGGCCAGCACCAGAAGCTGTGCCAGAACCCGCTCGGCCCGCACCAGGGCGACCTCGGCCTTGGCGGCGGCGGCTTCGGCTTCGGCGGGGTTTGCACTGCGGGCGGCCAGCGCCAGTTGGGTGCGCAGAACGGCAAGCGGCGTGCGCAACTGGTGGCTGGCGTTGCCGGTGAAATGCTTGAGTGCGGCAAGGGCTGTCTCCAGCCGCTGCATGAACGAATTCATTGCTTCGGCCAGGACATTGACCTCTTGCACCGATTGCGACCGCAACGGGTGCAGATCGTCGGGCGAGCGGCGCGCAATCGCCGCGACCAATTGGTCCAGCGGGCGCAGAGCCAGCGTCACGGCAATCCAGACAATGCTGATCACCGACAGGATCAGCAATCCCAGCCGCACGGTCGATCGCAGCAGGATCGCGCGGGCCAGGGCTTCACGCGCAAGGGTGGATTCCGCGACCGTGACGGTAAAGGCGATGGGCATGGCACCTGTCGACAGGCTGCGCGTCAGGGTGGCGCTACGGATGCGGGTATCGCCGTAAGTGCCGTCGGCAAAACCGATGGTTTCGCCCGGCGGCAACCGCACGACGCTAAGGCTTTCATAGCCGGTCAGGAAGGTATCGACCGGGGCGTCGACGCGGTAAAACACCTGATCCTGCGCGGTCGATGCCAGCATTTCCAGCGAGGAATAGGGGATATCCACCTCCAGCCCGCCCGTTTCATCGACGCTGACCCGCTCGGCAATCGCAAGGGCGGATCCCGCCAACACACGGTCAGACACGCTTTGTGCGGTCAGAAGCGCTTCGCGCCAGGTATCGACCAAGGCGATCACGCCGACGGTGGCTGTCGCCAGAAACAACCAGACCAACAGGCGGCGGCGCAGCGAATAGGGTGTCATGCGCCGTGGTCCCGCGATTTTTCCAGCAGGTAACCGATGCCGCGCACCGTGCGCAACCCCAGGCCGAAGGGTGCGATGCGGCGGCGCAAGCGTGAGACATACTGCTCGATGGCGTTGTCGGACAGGATGTCGTCAAGCGTGGTCAGCGATTGCACGATCGCCTCTTTGGTCACCACCTTGCCTGCTCGCATGATCAAAAGTTCCAGCAACGCACGTTCCCGAGGCGGCAGGTCAAGCAGTTGGTCGGCGGTGGTAAACTGCCGTGTGGTCAGATCCAGCGTCACCCCCGCCAGTGTCACAAGCGCCGATCGCAGACCCGCCTGACGCCGCAGCAAGGATCGCACCCGGGCTTCCAGTTCTCCCACATCAAAGGGTTTGGTCATATAGTCATCGGCCCCAAGGTCCAGCCCAAGAATGCGGTCCTGTGGCGCGGCGCGTGCGGTCAGGATCATCACAGCGGCGGGATTGTCACGGCGGCGCATGGCACGAAGGACGGCAAGACCGTCCATCTCGGGCAGGTTCAGATCAAGGATGACCAGATCGAACTGTTCAACCGACACCAGCGCCTCGGCCGCCGCACCGTCGCTGACGCGGTCCACTGCGTAACCCGATGTCTGCAACAGCGCCGTCAGCGCCTCGGCAAGGGGAAGATCGTCTTCAACCAGCAGTATGCGCATTGGGTCACCCTGGAAAGCGGATCGCCCGCAATCTCATTCAGATTGGGGGCGATCCAAGACAAGAACCACCTGTGACTGTTGCGTCGTGCATCCGATCGGATGAACCCGATCAGACGCAACACGCTCCACGGTGACAGACTAAAGCCAAACAGGTCGGTTGTGAACGAGGGACGGATGCGGCAAGGTTTGGGGATGCGCGCGCTCGTCATCTTGCTGGCGACCCTTGGCCTCGCCTCTGCGGCGCGGGGCGAGGTGGTGCTGTTTGCCGTTGACGGTGAAGTGGGGCGGCTGGTCATTTACTCGACGCTGGACACACGGCTGGTGCGCCCGATGATCGAGGCGTTTCAGGCGCAAAGCCCCGGTATTGCGGTGAAGTATGAAGACCTCTTGGCCACCGAAATCGCGCAGCGGGTGGTCGCGGAAACCGATGCGGGGCAGGCGACGGCGGATTTCGTATTCTCGTCCGCGATGGACCAGCAGATGAAACTGGCCAATGACGGCTATGCGCAACCCGTCAAGATCGGCGCCGACTGGCCAAGTTGGGCGAACTGGCGCGACACCGCCTTCGCGCTGACCTTCGAACCCGCCGTGCTGGTTTACCACAAGCCCAGTTTCCCCGATGGCCCTCCACTGTCGCGGTTGCACCTGATCGAATGGCTGCGTCAGGCCCCGTTGGATATGCGCGGGCGGATCGGCACCTATGACATCGAACGCTCGGCGGTGGGATACCTCTACCTCGCCCGCGATGCCGAACATTTTGCCGATATCTGGACGCTCTTGCGCGCAATGGCCGCAACCGGGCTGCAGACCTTTGCCACCAGTCAAGAAATCATCGACCGGGTGGCCGACGGGCGGCTGGTGCTGGGCTACAACATCCTTGGGTCCTACGCAGCCGATCAAAGCAGGCTGCACCCCGACCTCGGGCTTGTGCAGTTTTCGGATTTCACGGTGGTGGTGTCGCGTGTTGGCCTCGTGCCGCGCGCGGCGGCCTCGCCCGATCTTGGTGCCGCGTTCCTTGATTTTCTGGCCGGTGCCGACGGGCAAAGACTTCTGGCCGACCGGTTGCGCCTCCCAGCCGTCAGCCTTGGCCTGAACGATGCCGACACTGCAGCCGCGTTGCGCCCGGTGCCGGTCAGTCCGGGCCTCTTGGTCTATCTGGATCAAGCCAAGCGGCGCGGCATGATCCGCAAATGGCGGGATGCTTTGGCACTCCCGGACTGACTGTCAGTCAGTTGACAGGTTTTTGTGCTTTGGTCTGCGCAGGGGTCCGCACGAGGAGGTGCGCCCCGCAATAATCTGGCGCACATGCGCCTTGGGAGGAGATCACAATGAAACACACGCTTTTGGGCGCAGTCTTTGCCGTTGCGTTGGCGGCACCGGCGTTTGCCGAAGATTACACGATCATGGCACCGGCGGCCCCGGGCGGCGGTTGGGACAGCACCGCGCGCACCATGCAAGAGGTGATGCAGGCCGAAGGAATCTCTGGCGCGGTGCAAGTGCAAAACGTTCCTGGCGCAGGCGGCACCGTTGGTCTTGCGCAGTTCGCCTCGACCGCTTCGGGCGATTCCAGCCAGCTGATCGTCGGCGGCTATGTGATGGTCGGCGCGATCCTGACGAACGAATCACCCGTGTCCTTGGCCGATGTCACGCCGATTGCGCGGCTGACCGGAGAGGCCGTAGGCATTGCGGTTTCGGCGTCTTCGCCCATCCAGAACATCAACGAACTGGTCGAAATGATGAAGGCCGATCCGGGGGCGGTTTCATGGGCTGGCGGTTCGGCGGGCGGTGTCGACCATATCACCGTGGGCCTTTTGGCCAAGGCGGCAGGCATTGATCCCACCAAGATCAACTATGTCGCTTTTGCAGGCGGCGGCGAGGCTTTGGCCGCGATCCTCGGCAATCAGGTGACCGTGGGCATTTCCGGTGTCGGTGAATTCCTGCCGCAGGTCGAGGCAGGCACCATGCGGATGCTGGCTGTGTCCACGGCCGAGAAATGGGCAGGCACGGATGCGCCGACGCTGATGGAATCGGGCTATGACGTGAACGTGCAGAACTGGCGCATGGTTGCCGCCGCACCGGGCCTGTCGGATGAACAAAAGGCCGCAGTGATGGCGGATATCGACACGTTGGTGAAATCTGCCGGCTGGAAGACGGCGCTGGAAACCAAGGGCTGGGCCAACACCTACCTGTCTGGTGCCGATTTCGACGCACAGCTCGCCTTGGAAATCGAAGCCACCTCTGCTGTCCTCAAGGACATCGGTCTGGTGAAATGAACCAGGTTTCTGGCGAAACCGGACGCCGCCCCGTCGGGGCGGCGTTCATTGTCGCGGCCGGACTGGCCGCTTTGGGTGCGCTGCTGATCTGGCAAGGCAGCATCATTCCCGACAAGGGTGGATATGCAGGCATCGGGTCCGGTGGCATGCCGAAATTCGTCGGTTGGGGGCTTGTGGCCCTCGCGATTGGCCACATCGTCACCGGCCTGCGCCACAGCGCCCAGCCACACGACCAACAGATGCTGGTTCCGGTCCTGCTGATCATCACGGGTCTGGCACTGCAACTCTTCCTTCTGAAACCACTTGGGTTTTCTGTGGCTTCAGGTCTGCTATTTGCCTGCACGGCCGCCGCCTTTGGCAAGCGTAATCTGGTGCTGACGCTGCTTATCGGCATTGGCTTTGCCTTTGTGGTCTATGGCCTGTTTGACCAGCTTTTGCGCCTGAACCTGCCGGCGGGCCTGCTGGAAAACCTGATCTTCGGGGGCTGAGATGGGCACGTTTGAACTGCTTTTGCAGGGTCTTTCCGTGGCGCTTGACCCGGTGATCCTGCTTTATGCCGTGATTGGCGTCGTTCTTGGCACCGCTGTCGGTGTGTTGCCGGGCATCGGCCCCGCATTGACCGTGGCCTTGTTGTTGCCGGTCACCTACGGGCTCGATCCTGCCGGGTCGCTGATCATGTTTGCGGGCATCTATTACGGTGCCATGTATGGCGGGTCGACCACGTCGATCTTGCTGAACACACCGGGGGAAAGTGCCTCGATCGTCACAGCACTTGAAGGCAACAAGATGGCCCGCGCGGGTCGGGGCGGACCTGCACTGGCGACCGCTGCGATCGGTTCTTTCGTCGCGGGGCTGCTGGCGACCCTCGCGCTGGCATTCCTCGCACCCCATGTGGTGAAACTGGCACTTGTTTTTGGCCCCCGCGAATATTTCGCCCTGATGGTGCTGGCATTCGTCACCGTCTCGGCCGCCTTTGGCGATTCCGCGCTCAAAGGGCTGACCTCTTTATTCGTTGGCCTCGCTCTCGCGCTGGTCGGGATCGATGGCCTGACCGGTCAGGCGCGTCTGTCGTTTGGCGTGCCGCAATTGCTCGACGGGATTGAGGTGACCACCCTTGCCGTGGCGATGTTCGCCGTAGGCGAGGCGCTGTTTGTCGCGGCCCAAGGTCTGCGTGTCGATAAAGTGCATGAAATCAAAGGTTCGGTCCGCATGACGGGGCAGGATTGGTCGCGGTCATGGCGGGCGTGGCTGCGTGGCACGGCCATCGGCTTTCCAATCGGCGCGATGCCTGCCGGTGGGGCAGATATCGCAAGTTTCCTCAGCTATGGCGCAGAAAAGCGGTTCTCCAGATACCCGCAGGAATTTGGCCACGGCGCGATAGAGGGCGTCGCCGGACCGGAGGCGGCAAACAACGCCGCCGCCGCAGGCACGCTGGTGCCGCTCTTGACGCTGGGCCTGCCAACGACGGCGACGGCGGCGATCATGCTCGCGGGCTTTCAGCAGTTTGGCCTGCAGCCGGGACCCCTGTTGTTCGCCACATCGCCGCAACTGGTCTGGGGGCTGATTGCCAGCCTTTTGATCGCCAATGTGATGCTTCTGGTGCTGAACCTGCCGCTTATCCGGCTTTGGGTGAAACTTCTCAGCATCCCGCGCCCCTGGCTTTACGCAGGCATCCTGCTTTTTGCCACGTTGGGCACCATTGGCGTCAATCCGTCGCCGGTCGAGCTTGGCATGCTGATGATCTTTGGCATCATGGGCTACCTGATGCGCCTGCACGGCTACCCGATTGCGCCCGTCGTGGTGGGGCTGATCCTCGGCCCGATGGCCGAACAACAGCTACGCCGCGCATTATCGATTGCCCAAGGTGACTGGACGACGCTGATTTCAACGCCCGTGGCAGCGGGGATCTTGTTGCTGGCGGCCATCGCCTTCGTCGTGCCTTTGGTGCTGCGGTTGCGCGGCAAGGGCAAGATTTTGGCGCAGATCGCGGGCGAAGAGGATTAGGACCCGGAAAGATTGCGGTGCATGAATGCGTGCCTGATGCACGGCCATCTGTGCCACGTGGCCGTTGTGGCGCGACACGATGATGATGCATCGATCCAATGCCCGCACTGCCGAACGCCGAAGGCGATGATCCCACAGGTGCTGACCACACCGCCCCGCCTGACAAAATCATCGCCGGTGTGGCCGCGCAGATCCGCCGTTGATGCCCCATCAATCCGGCGCAATCAACGCGCCGGGGCAACGCCGTTCACCTCGACGCTGCAAAACCCTTGATGAACGCGCCGCATGTCACGCGGCTTTGCCGAGGTGTCACCCATGCACCGCGCGCGGTATGAAAATCGCACCTTGCTGCAATCCCCGCACAGCGTCATTGTCACCCAAACGTCACGCTTCGCATAGGTTCATCCTGATCCCCGCATTCGCCCGCCGCCTTGCCGCCAATGCCACAGGCACTGCCATCGGGCTGTTTGCGCGCGCGGTCACCGCCGTGCAGGCCACATGGGCCGGTTGCGCCCCCGAACCCCGCCAGCGCGTCTATTTCGCGAACCACACCAGCAACGGTGATTTCGTCCTGATCTGGACCGTGCTGCCGCCCTACATGCGCAGCATGACCCGCCCGGTGGCCGCACAGGAATACTGGCTGACCTCGCGCTTGCGTGCCTTTATCGGACGCGATGTGTTCAATGCTGTGCTGATCGACCGCCGCCCCGAAGCCCGCACCGAAGACCCCGTCGCCCAGATGATCACCGCCGCCGATGCGGGTGCCTCGCTGATCGTATTCCCCGAAGGTCAGCGCAACATGACCCCCGAAACCCTGCTGCCCTTCAAGACCGGCCTTTACCACTTTGCCCGCCAGCGCCCCCAGATTGATCTGGTCCCCGTCTGGATTGCCAACCTGAACCGCGTGATGCCCAAGGGCGAGGTGATCCCCATTCCCTTGATCTGCACCGTCACCTTCGGCACCCCCCTGCACATCGCGGATGGCGAGGCGAAAGAACCGTTTCTCGCCCGCGCCGAGGCTGCCTTGCGGGCGACAGCCCCCGCCGAACGGGTCCCTACATGACGCCGATGCACGCCGATCTGTGGAAACTGCTGTTGGGTCTGGGCGGTGTTCTGATCACCGCCAGCGTCGTCGGCGCGGTGCTCGCACAGGTGCGTGGTGCTGCTGATCCGGTGATCGACAATCTGAATGCGCGGATCAAGGCGTGGTGGGTGATGGTCATCATGATGGGCATGGCGCTGACCTTCGGCAAGGCGGGCGCTTGCGTGCTGTTTGCGTTCTGCTCCTTTGCCGCGTTGCGCGAATTCGTGACGCTGACCGATACGCGCCGCGCCGATCACATGGGCCTTGTCGCCGCGTTCTTTGTGGTGATCCCGCTGCAATACTGGCTGGTGTGGACCGAATGGTATGGGTTCTATTCGATCTTCATCCCGGTCTATGCCTTCCTGCTGCTGCCCATCGTTGTGTCACTGCGCGGCGATACCGGGCGTTTCCTCAGCCGGATTGCCGAATTGCAATGGGCCCTGATGGTCTGCGTGTTCTGCGTCAGCCATGTGCCTGCCCTGCTGTCGCTGGAAATTCCGGGGTTTGAAGGGCGCAACGTGCTGCTGATTGCGTTTCTGGTGGTGGTGGTGCAGGGGTCCGACGTGTGCCAGTACATCTGGGGCAAGCTCTTTGGCCGTCACAAGATCGCCCCTGCGCTGTCGCCGTCGAAGACATGGGAAGGTTTCATCGGCGGCGCGCTCAGTGCAATTCTGATCGGCGCGTCGCTGTCGTTCCTGACGCCGTTCACGCCGGTGCAGGCGGGTGGCATGGCGCTGGTGATCGTGCTGATGGGCTTTTTCGGCGGTCTGGTGATGAGCGGGATCAAACGTGATCGCGGCGTCAAGGATTGGGGCCAGATGATCGCCGGTCACGGCGGTTTCATCGACCGGCTGGATTCGGTCATCTTTTCGGCCCCGATCTTTTTCCACCTGACCCGCTATTTCTGGTCTACCGTATGACCGACCGCCGCCCGATCGCCACCCGCAACGCAGGCTGGGCGCAGGCCGCCGCCCGCAAACTGGCGGGCAGTTCCGTGACGCCAAACCAGATTTCCATCGCCTCGATGTTTGCCGCCCTGCTGGCCGGGGCTGCGTTCTGGGGCGCAGGCTATGCGAATGCATTGGCCAGCGCGGCCTTGCTGATCCTCGCCGCCGCCTTTTGTCAGGCCCGGCTGATCTGCAACCTGCTGGATGGCATGGTCGCGGTGGAAGGGGGCAAACGCGAACCCTCCGGCCCGTTCTGGAACGAATTCCCCGACCGCGTCGCCGATATCCTCATCCTCGGCGGCGCGGGCCTTGGCATCGCGCACCCCGCCCTCGGCTTTGCCGCAGTCAGCATGGCGGTGTTCACCGCCTATGTCCGCGAATTGGGCCACGCCACAGGTGCCCCGTCCGATTTCAGCGGCCCGATGGCCAAACCGCACCGCATGGCGGTGATGACCGGGGCAGCCCTTCTGGCGGTGATAGAGCCATGGTTGCCACTGACACCGGGCAGCATTCTGACATGGGCGCTGTGGATCGTGCTGATCGGCGCTGCCCTGACCGTCCTGCGCCGCGCCGTGCGCTTGGTGGGCTGGCTGAACGGACGGGGATGATAGGCAATCTGCCCATCTGCCCTTTCGACCGCAAGACGTTAAAAAAGTGTTAAAATGACCCAAAAAAACAAAGTCAACATATTGATTTGATGACGAATACTCAAAAATTGACAGCCGTCAATTTCCCCCCTG
>JANNKX010000213.1:0-5078 GCA_031396505.1 Rhodobacterales bacterium | reverse complement strand
CTTGGCGTGGCGGCAGGCATAGGCGATCTCGTCAGCCTCGGTCTGCACATCCGGCCCCGGCAGGCGTTCGGCCAGCACATATGGCTTCAGTGCATCCTGCCGCATGATATCACGCGCAAGACGCAATCCCCGCAGCGACATTTCCCGGTCATAGGGATCGGCCCAATAGTTCGGGTCAATCAAAGGGGCAGCCATTGGATTGGCACTGGCAAGCCGCACGGTGCCCCGCGACCGTGGCCGCAGATAGGCAGAATTCAGCGTGACCCCGCCATGCGGCATCCGCGCCACGCCGGATTCGATGCCGGACCCAAGGCCAAGGTGCAACTGAATGTCAGGCGACCGCGCATCAGGGTCAGCATACCAGAAGCCGCCCGTTTCAAACAGGCTTGATGCCACGGGGCCACGTTTGGTCAGCAGGTATTGCAGACCTGCAAGCGCCGACAGGTGCGGTTTGGCAAAGCGGTCATAGGTGTGGTCACCCGTACATTCGGCGATCACGAACAGATCGACGTGGTCTTGCAGGTTCGCGCCCACGCCCGGCTGATCGCAGACCGTCTTTATCCCAACCGATGCCAGATGATCCGCTGGGCCAATCCCCGACAGCATCAACAAACGCGGCGATCCTATCGCCCCCGAAGACAGGATCACCTCGGTCGTGGCGCGCAAAACCCCCTCGCCCGCCAGTTCCACCCCCATGGCGCGGCCGCCTTCGACCACGATGCGCAAAACCTGCACGCCCGTGCGCACCGTCAGGTTGGCCCGCCCCCGCGCGGGCCAAAGATAGGCGACCGACGTGGACGACCGCCGCGCATTGCGCTGCGTCAACTGGTAATAGCCCACGCCATCCTGCGCAGCCCCGGTCATATCCATGTTGCGCGGGATGCCAAGCTGGGCGGCTGCGGCGAAATACGCCTCACAAATCGGCAGCGGCGCGCGGGGTTGGGATACACCCAAGGGCCCACCCTTGCCGTGATAGTGGTCATTGTGGGTGTCGTTATCCTCGGCTTTGCGGAAATAGGGCAGCACATCCTCGTATGACCAGCCGTCACACCCCATTTGCCGCCATTCGTCATAGTCCAGCGCATTGCCGCGCGTATAGATCTGGGCGTTGATGGAAGACCCACCGCCAATGACACGCGCCTGCGTATAACGGATCACCATGTTGTTCATGTGTTTTTGCGGCACCGTGGACCAGCCCCATGACCCGATGCCCTTGGTCATCTTCGCAAAGCCTGCGGGCAAATGATAAAACGGATGCCGGTCGCGCCCCCCGGCCTCCAGCAGCAAGACCTTTGCCGCCGGGTTTTCCGACAATCGCGCGGCCAAAACGCATCCCGCCGACCCGCCCCCGATGATGATGAAATCGTAGTCCATAGGCATCCTTACAGGCGTGGAATGGAAAGGCCGCCATCGACCGGGATTATGGCGCCCGTGGCAAAGGCCATCTGGCCCGTGGCAATCGGCACGATGATCTGACCGATATCGCGCGGCTCGCCCCAGCGGGCTGCGGGCACAAGACCAGCTTCGATGCGGGCGGTGTATGTTTCACGCACGCCTGCAGTCATGTCGGTTGCAATGATGCCGGGGCGCAGTTCAAACACGCCGATCCCGTCAGGCGCAAGCCGTGCAGCAAACAGTTGCGCCATCATCGACGCACCCGCCTTGGACATGCAGTATTCGCCGCGTTCCACGCTGACCATCGCCGCACTGACCGACGTGATAAAGCTGATAGAACGGTAGGTTTGCGATGGCCGCGCCACCATGCGGCGGGCTGTGTCCTGCGCCAGAAAGAACGCGCCGCGCAGGTTGACGGCCATCACGGCATCGTAACTGTCCGGGGAAAGATCCAGCAGATCACCGCGCACTTTCGCCGGAACACCAGCGTTTGATACCAAAGTCGTGATCGGGCCAAAGGCCGCTTCGACCTGATCCAAAAGGGCAGGACGGGCCGCAATATTGCGTAGGTCATGCTGGTAATAGCGCGCGGCCTCGCCCAGATCGGCCAGCGCGTTCTGCACCGATGGGGCATGCGGGGGCAATTCGGCGGCAAGTGCCACCCGAAACCCTGCCTGCACCAATGCGGCAGCGATGCCAAGGCCGATGCCCTGTTGGCCGCCTGTGATCAGGGCAATCCCGGTCATGCCGCCAACCCTGACTTGATATGCTCCGCCGTCCGCAGGGCCAGCGCCGCGATGGTCAGCGCCGGATTGACCGCCGCCGAAGTGGGCAGAACTGATGCATCGACGATATAGAGGTTGTCATGATCGTGGGCACGGCAGAACGGGTTCACCACGGATGTCGCCGGATCATGCCCCATCCGGGCCGTGCCGCACTGGTGGCTGGGGGTCCGCCTGTCAAACGCGCGAGACAGCACGATGGGATAGCCTGCGCGGCGCAGTGTCTGCTTGATCTTCTTCACCAATGCGAGATGCGCGTCCCAGTTCGACCGTTTCCAATCCAGCACGATCTGGCCCGCCTTCAGGGTAACGCGGCTGTCGGGGTTGGGCAGGTCTTCAGACATCGCCAGCAGATCAACCGAATGGCGCGCAATCCAGTTTGCGACCGGGCGGGGGATCGGCGTGTCCGACGCAAGGATCGCACCCGATATCTTGCCCAAAAGCTGGATATTGCCCAGCGGTTCGCCTTGCGGCCCACCGCTCAGGTAATAGTCATTCACATGCAGGGTTTTCTGGTAGACGCCATCGTTGCAGCGCAGCGGATGAATCGCCAGAACCGCGCTGAGGTTATGGTTCATGAAGTTGCGGCCCACCTGATCCGACGTATTGGCCAGCCCCGATGGATGCGCGTCATCCGCCGATGACAGCAGCAGTGCGGCCGACATGACCGCCCCCGCCGCCAGCACAATCAGGGGTGCTGTCATGCGTTCGGCACGCCCCTCACGTTCAACCTCAATCGCCGTGATGCGTCGTCCTTCCGCCACCAACCGCATCACCCTCGCACCCGTCATCAACGTGACATTCGGATGCTGAAGCGCATGCGCAAGCCCCACGGTTTCGGCATCCATCTTGCCGCCGCAGGTATCGGGGAACGCATCCCACGGGGTTTTGCCATGCGCCAGCCAGCGGTCGATATCCACCCCCAAAGGCAGGGATGCGGGATGCAGGCCCACCGATTGCAGCCGCGCGCGCAAATCCGCTATCGCGGGTTCATCCGGCACGGGGGGAAAGTTGTAGGTGCCGGAATGTGGCGGTTCCGACGGATCCTCGCCAAGCGTGCCGCGCACCTGATACAGGTTTTCGGCGGCCTGATAATGTGGCTCCAGCGCCGCGTAGCTGATGGGCCAACCGGGTGTTGTGCCGCCCATGTGGCGCAGAGGTGCAAAATCCTGCGCCCGGTACCGCATCAGAACCGCGCCATAAAATTTGGAATTGCCGCCCGCGTAATAATAGTTGCCGGGATTGAACGGCTTGCCGTCGCCATCCAGCCACACCTCTTCCGGGCGGAAATGGCCGCGCGCAAAGATCGCATCCGCATCGCGGGCCTGCGGGCTGGCCTCCAGCCGCTGCCCGCGTTCAAGGATCAAGATGCGGCGGCCTGTCGGGGCTAGGGCCGCGGCTAAGGTCGCCCCGCCCATGCCCGATCCGATGATGATGATATCGGGCGCGGTCATGCCGGGATGCGCTGTTCCGTTTGCGGATCAAAGGCCACGGCTTTTTCCATGTTGATGGAAAAGTCGAACATCTGCCCCGGTGCCACGCTTGCATCCGCCCGCATCCGCGCAATCGCATCGCGCCCGCCAAGGGGCATCGTCACAAACGTATCGGACCCCGCAGGTTCGGTTACGGTCACGCGGTTGGCAAAGGGCTGGATATTGCCCGATTTGCGATCCGCGCCTTCCGGATCGGTAATGGCCTCGGGCCGGATGCCAAGGATGATGTCGCGCCCCGCCCAATCGGCAAGGTTGGTCTGACTAAAGCGCAGATGGCGCGTGGCCCCTTCGCTGTCGGTGATTTCGGCATGGGGCGCGCCGTTCTGTATCACCACCGTCGCAGGCAGGATGTTCATCGCGGGGCTGCCCATGAAGGTCGCCACAAACAGGTTTGCAGGCGTGTCATAGATTTCCTTGGGCGTGCCCAACTGTTGCACATAACCCTTGTTCATCACGGCAATGCGGGTGGACAGGGTCATCGCCTCGATCTGGTCATGGGTGACGTAAACGATAGTCGTGCGCAGTTTCTGGTGCAGTTTCTTGATCTCGGTGCGCATATCGACGCGCAGTTTTGCGTCCAGATTGGACAGGGGTTCGTCAAACAGGAACACATCCGGGTTGCGCACAAGGGCGCGGCCCATCGCCACGCGCTGCCGCTGGCCTCCCGACAGTTGCCCCGGCTTGCGGTCCAGAAGGGGGGTGATCTGCAACAGGCGCGCCACATCAGCCAAGGCTTTGTCGCGTTCGGGTTTGGGAACGCCGTGCATTTCCAGCCCGAAGGTCATGTTCTGACCCACGGTCATGTTCGGGTAAAGGGCATAGCTTTGGAACACCATCGCGATATTGCGCTTGGACGGATGCACGCCATTGATGACGCGGCCCTTGATGGAGATATCGCCCGACGATATCGCCTCCAGCCCCGCAATCATGTTCAGAAGGGTGGATTTGCCACAGCCGGACGGGCCGACGAGGACAAGGAATTCGCCCTCCTCCACCGATATGTCCACTTCATGCAGCACCTGCACCGCGCCATAGGATTTGGTGACGTGCGAGATATCAAGAAAGCCCATGGTATCAGCCCTTTACACTTCCGGCCATCAGACCGCGAACAAAGTACCGTCCAGCTACGATGTAGACGAACAGAGTTGGCAGCGCGGCCAGAATGGCCCCCGCAAAATGCACATTGTATTCCTTGACCCCGGTGGACGAGTTTACGAGGTTGTTGAGTGCCACCGTCATCGGCATGCTGTCCAGATCGGCAAAGCTCGCGCCGAACAGGAAGTCGTTCCAGATATTGGTGAATTGCCAGATCACGGAAACCACGATGATCGGCCCCGATGACGGCAGCATGATCCGCCAGAAGATGCGGAAGAACCCCGCCCCGTCGATCATCGCCGCGCGTACAAGC
>JANNKX010000202.1:0-2846 GCA_031396505.1 Rhodobacterales bacterium | reverse complement strand
CGGCGGCCTTCACAGCGCGCATCACGGGGGTCAGGCCGGTGGCATCCTTGTAGACCCCCACGCCAAGGTCGATCTTTGCCTCGCGCGGATCGTCCTTGAACATCTGGATCAGTGTCAGAATCTTATCGGCGGGCTGTGGTTTCAACGCATCGAACATATCATTCCCCGTTTAGGCAGCAGGCCCCTTTTCAATCGGCAGATCGTCATACATGCCCCATTCGGCCCATGAGCCGTCATAAAGCGCGTGGTTCTTGTGGCCCAAGCGTTCGAGGGCGAGTGACAGCACCGCCGCCGTGACCCCCGACCCGCAGGTCGTGATGGCCGGGCGCGCCAGATCAACCCCCGCCGCCGTGAACACATCGCGCAAGCCCGCCACAGGCTTCATCGTGCCATCGCCATTCAGGACATCGGCGTAGGGCACCGACCGCGCGCCGGGGATGTGCCCGGCCCGCAGGCCTGCACGTGGTTCGGGCGCGCTGCCCGCGAAACGCGCGGCGGCACGCGCATCAATGATCTGCGCATGGCCCAGCTTGGACGCATTCGCGACTTGCGTGACATCCTTCACCAGCGCGGCCTGACGCTGCACCGTCATGTGCCGGTCGCGGATCACCGGGGGCGTGTCTTCGATGTCGCGCCCCTCGGCTTGCCATTTGGGAAAGCCGCCATCCAGCACGGCCACATCGACCTTGCCCATCAGGCGGAAGGTCCACCACACGCGGGCCGCCGAAAACATGCCTGCACCATCGTAGATCACCACCTGATGCCCGTCGCCGACGCCCATCGCGCGCATCCGGCTGATGAACTTTTCCGGCGGGGGCGCCATGTGGGGCAGATCTGACCGATGATCGCTAAGGTCATCAATGTCAAAGAACCGCGCGCCGGGGATATGGGCGGCGGCATATTCCGCCTTTGCATCGCGGCCTGCGTCCGGCAGATACCATGACGCATCCAGCACCCGCAGATCGGGGTCGCGCAGATGGGCGGCCAGCCAATCGGTTGATACCAGCGTTTTGGGGTCGTCGGGATTTGGGTTGGCCATGGCGGGCTCCACTTCGGGGGATCATCCGCACTTAGCCGCAGGGCCGCCCGACAGGCAAGCCCAAGTGGGCAGGCCGGAGGGATGACCCCCGGCCCAAATCTGTTATTTCTTGGCCATCATGTTTTTTACGATGCCGACAATCACCATGACGATGCCGCCGCCCGCACCGCCGCCCGCGACGTTCGTCAGGATGGACGAGATATCGAGGCCCGCCGCCGCATCAGGCGCCATCCCCAGCATACCAAGCAATTGCCCGCCGATGCCGCCTCCGACGATCCCGGCAATAGAATTGCCCAGAACGCCGAGGTTCAGGTTCTTCAAGACGTTGCCGACCACGTTGCCACCCACGGCACCCGAAATCAGTTGAATGATGATTTGTTCCATACTTGTTACTCCCTCAGACCGTTTCCCGACCGGGACCTCCCGGTTTCCTGTTGCTGGTTCTTGTGCGTGCATGCACGCTGACCAGTCACGGGATTGTGACAGATTGTTTTGAAACCGGCAAGAAATGCCGGATTTTTAGGCAACAGGCCCGTTGGCAGGGATCAATCCGCCCGCGCGCCCTGCTTCATCAGGCGCTGTTTCTGGCGGTTCCAGTCGCGGGCCGCCTCGGTCGCGCGTTTGTCGGCCTGCTTTTTGCCTTTGGCCACACCGATCTTCAGCTTTACGATGCCTCGGTCGTTGAAATACATCTTCATCGGCACGATGGTCATGCCTTCGCGCCCGACAGCCGCCCACAGCCGCGACAATTGTTTTTTCGACACCAGTAGCTTGCGGCGGCGGCGTTCTTCGTGGCCAAAGGTTTTGGCCTGCAGATAGGGCGCGATATAGCCGTTAATCAGCCATAACTCGCCGCCCTCGACGCTTGCATAGCTTTCTGCGATGTTGGACCCGCCTTGCCGCAGCGATTTCACCTCGGACCCCATCAGCATGATACCTGCCTCGATATCTTCTTCGATGTGATAATCGAACCGCGCGCGGCGGTTTTCGGCAATCAGCTTGGAATTTGGATCGGAGTGTTTCACCATGATGGGGCCGAGATAGGCGACACAGCGCCTTTAGTCCAGATCAGTGGGGAAATGACCGCGATGTTCATCCAGATTGCCATCGGCACGGGGCTGCTGCTGACGTCGATCCTGATTGCCGCGGTCAGTGCCTGGGTGATGGAGATCGCGTTTCAGCGCGGCCATGGCTGGTTGATGCGCGAGCCGCATCGCCCAAAGCTGATGGTGGTGATCGCGGGGGTGTCATTGTGGGTGCTGGGGGTGATCACAGCGGGCATCTGGATCTGGGCGGGGGCGTTTTACGCGCTGGGTGTTTTTGCCACGCTGGAACAGGCGGTCTATTTCGCGATGGTCACTTATACCACGCTGGGCTTTGGCGATCTGCTGTTGCCGGTGGAATGGCGTCTGCTGGCGGGGATGACGGCGGCGAACGGGCTGTTGAACTTTGGTCTGCTGACGGCGCTGCTGGTGGAGGCGTTGCGTCATGTGCGTCTTGGGCAGGTGGAACACCGCCGCCGCACGCCGCGCGATTAATGCATGCGCGGCGTTTCGGGCACCGGGCACCGCCCCCCCGTGGGGAGGGGGGTGGGGGGTTTCATGCCACCAACAGCGCGCCAGCACCGCCTTGTGGCCCACCATCCAGCCGCGCCAGCAGGGCCCAAGCGGACCGCAAATCCAGCCGGGTAAAGTCGGATGTCATCGCGTTATGCGCGCCTTCCAGAATGCCAGGGCAGCGCATCATTGCGCCTGCGTTGGCAAAGACAACCTCCTCGGACGCAAACAGCGGCGTGATCACCTCAACC
>JANNKX010000162.1:0-17778 GCA_031396505.1 Rhodobacterales bacterium | reverse complement strand
GAACGCCGCCATCACATCGGGGCGCGCCAGAACGGCTGCCACCGGATGCCCGTTCGCCATCGGCTTGCCGATCGTCACCACATCGGGCGCAAACCCCAGCCAGTCGTGCCCCCAGAAATGGCTGCCCACCCGGCCAAAGCCTGGCTGCACCTCATCGGCGATCATGATCCCGCCTGCCGCGCGCACCGCCGCAACCGTCGGGTCAAGAAAGCCCTTCTCCACCGTCGGCAGGCCTTCGTTCGCCAACACCGGGCACAGCAGCATTCCAGACAGACCAAACCCCTTGGCCTGCAAGTCGTCAATCGCCGCCTGCACATGGCCCGCAAATGCCTGCGCCTGCCCTGCGCGCGTGCCCCCCACCGGATGCAGGTTTGACGGCGATGGCACCAGCCGCACATAGGGCGCATAGCCACCGATGGGCGGCCTGCGGGTCGACAGCTGACTGACGGCGGCCGTATTGCCATGATAGGTGTTGTCCGTGGCAATGATCCCGGTCTTGCCGGTGATCGCCTGCGCCATGCGCAGCGCGATATCGTTCGCCTCGGACCCGGTGCAGACCATGATCGCCTGGCTGATCCCATGGCCCAGCGTGCCCGTCAGCCGTTCGATATAATCCAGCACACCGTCATGCAGATACCGCGTATGCGTGTTCAGCGTGGCCGCCTGCGCCGCAATGGCCGCCACCACGCGCGGGTGGCAATGGCCGACATGGGCCACATTGTTATAGCAATCCAGATACCGCTTGCCATCCGCATCCCACAGCCAGACGCCGTTGCCCCGCACGATATGCACCGGGTGCTGGTAAAACGTCGGCACATTCGGCCCCATCAGGCGCGCGCGCCGCGCGATCATGTCATCCGTCATCATCATCCGTCACCTTTCCCCGACCCGCCTTGACCGTGCTGCGGACCGTTTTCGCCACCAGCCGGCGCCGTTGGCTGCCCAGCGTCGGTTTGGTCGCCACCCGACGTTTCGGCGCGATCAACGCTTCCTGGATCATGTCGATCAGCCGTTGCCGGGCGAGTTCGCGGTTGCGCGCCTGACTGCGGGTTTCCTCGGCCTGAATGACGATGGCGCCATCGACCGTCCACCGCCGCCCTGCCAGACGCTTCAATCGCGCCTTTACGGAGGCCGTCAGATGCGGCGAACGCTCGGCCTCGAACCGCAATTCCACGGCAGTTGAGACCTTGTTCACGTTCTGCCCACCGGGGCCGGATGACCGGGTAAAGGTTTCCGAAAGCTCCCAATCGGCAATGAACAGGGTGTCGGTCACACGCAACATACGGGCAGGCTAAAGGGGGATCAGCGGAAAGGAAAGGCCGGGATGACGCCCCGCTTGACGCAAATGGCATCACAAAAGAGAAAGGGTTGCCAGCACGTGGCAACCCTTTCCGAGTTTCAAGGAGATGGGCCAGTTAGGTATCTTGCCCAATCACGCAGGTATTTTTCCGAAGGGCTGCCTTCAGAAAACACCCCCCATGACTGTCCCGACACGTCTCTCCAACATCACTCTAGACACTGGATCACCTCCTTTCAAAATGGTTGCCGATATTCGAATCGTGGCACAGATTTTGTGTTTGTCAAACCAAAATTACGTAACAGTTGTGCCGCGCCGTGTGACAGCCAATCGAAATGGCACCAATGCCACCAAAGCGAGCAGCAGTTTGACGCCCCAGTCGGCCAGCGCCAAAGACACCCACAATGGCGCATCCGGCCCAACCCCCAGCAGGGCCACCGGGCCTGTGGCCCATGACACGTCATTGCCGGGTTCAAGCACGGTCAGGGCCGCCGAAAACGCGATGGTAAAGAAGATCGCCGTGTCCAGACTTGCACCCACCAGCGTCGATACCAGCGGCGCTTTCCACCATGATCCTGCGCGCAGGCGGTCAAACACCGTGACATCCATCAGTTGCGCGCACAGGAACGCGCAGGCCGACGCAAGCGCCACGCGCAGCGTCACCAGCGGGCCGAAATCGCCGATGATCTGCGTGCCCACCAGCGAACAGGCCAGCCCGACGGCAAAGCCTGCCAACACCACGCGTCGCGCGGCAGGCGCGCCATGAAAACGGTTGGTCAGATCGGTGACCAGAAACGCAAAGGGATAGGTGAATGCCCCCCATGTCAGCCAGGGGCCGGCAAGGAACTGCACAAGGATGTTGGATGCCACGACAATCGCAGCCATCGCCAGAACGGCGGGGAAAAGACGCATGATCATATTCCGTTTTCACAAGGTTGCGGAGACTTGGCCCAGTTTGAGCAGCGTTGCATCTACGCCTTGCCTGCAACGGCGTCAATCCGGCAGGCGGTATTCCACAAGTGTCGTGCGCAGGAAGAACCGGAAATTGTCATCCGACACCATGGTCAGGCGCAACGCGCCCCCTGCGTCCCGCCACACCGACAGGCCTTCCTGATTGCCATGCTGGCCAATGGCGGTTTCCAGCACCACCGTGCCCGCATCAATGCCATCACCTGTCACCACAAACCGCCGCACCCGGCTTTGAAAGCCTAGCAGGCCGTGAAATTCGCGTTCCAGCAGGTACAGTCGGCCATCAGGGCCAAAGTCAGCGCCCACCGGCAGATACTGGTCATCGCGCGGGATGCTGAACGGTTGATCCCAATCCTGCCCGTTAAAGCGGTACACCGGAAACGGCACGTCCAGCGCGCCAGATCGTTCCGGCATCGTATAAAGCCAGCCGCGCGCATCAATCGCCAGCGCCTCCAGCGATGAATTATGCTGCATTGCGCCAAAGGCGCGCGGGCGGGGCAGGTTTGCCGCAGGGCCTGCCCGATCGTCATAGCGCAGCACCCGTGCGCGCCCTTCCATCGATACAAAGACGACTCCGTCGCCCGCAATCGCCAACCCTTCGGTATCGTTCTGCGCGGGGTTCAAGGGTGCCGTCTCTGCCCCCTTCAGCGTCACGATCACCACATCGCGCACATCAAGAACCGCACCCGCATCATCGCGCGTCATGCGGCCCTCAAACAGCGTCCCGCGGTCCGACATCGCGGTGAAACCCGCGCCATCCGCCGTCACTTCGATGCTGGAGATGCCGCCAAACCGCGCGTCCGTCAGGTGCCATTCATACGCGCCCACAAACCCGGCCTGCAGGGCGGCCCCCACAGATGATTGTAGTCCCAAAAGAACGGCCAGCGCGGCCGTCAGTCTGAATTGAGAACGTCTGTGCATTGGCCAGGCAGATCCGCCAAGGTAAAATCGCGCGGGTGCCGTTTGGGCTCTTCCGGTTCGTCGGGCACTGCATTTGGGTCGGGCGGGTTCAGATAATCCGTGACCCACCACATCAGCGTTTCGTCGCAACCGTTGCCGCCATTGGACAGCTCCGCCACGGTGGGCGATTGCGTTTCACACAAGGACGATCCCGCCGGGCAGCGCATGCGCACATGGAAATGCGTGTCATGCCCTGCAATCGGGCGGATCTTGCGCAGCCAGCGCGTGTCCTCCGATGTTGCCGTCTTGCACATCTCGATCTTCACCGCCGCCGCCACGAAAATCCGGTCCACCCGCCGGTCCAGTGCCGCCGCGCGCAGCAGGGCTGCATGCGCGGGCGTCCAGTTTTCCGTCACCGACCGCTGATCGGCCGACCGCACTGGGATCGAGCTGATTTCTTCGCGCTCCGCCCGGCTCAGGTCCAGCCTGCGCGGTGGCAGCATCCAGATATCGGCATCCAGGCCGATCTGGTGGCTGGCGTGCCCCGACGTCATCGGCCCGCCGCGCGGCTGGCTGATATCGCCGATATACAAGCCCGCCCACCCCACCTTGGTCGCCGCCACCGACAGTTCCTGCAAAAATCCAATCAACACCGGATGCCCGTAGTTCCGCCCGCGCGACAGGCGCATCGCCTGCCATGTCGGCCCGGTTTCCGGCAGTTGCACCAGCCCCGCCGCACAGCCGCGCGCATAGCTGCCAATCGGTGCGGGCGTTTGTGCCGATGGCGCCTCCATTGCACCAAACAACTGATTGGCCTTGGTTTCGGCCATGGAAGGCCCGGACAAGGCCAACAGAATTGCAAAAGATAAAGGTCGGATCATGTGCGTACGGGCCTCGACTCATCACCATCAGGTTTGACCCAAAGTAGCAGAATAAACCCGATCAGAAACAACCCGATCAAAGGGGCCACCCCAATTGACTGTGATCCGCTGATCTGGGTCGTGATCGCGATCAGCAAGGGTGCCAGAAACGAGGTGGCCTTGCCCGTGAGGGCGAAAAGACCAAAGGCCTCGGTCATCCGTTCGGGGTCTGCCTGGCGGACCATCATCGTGCGGCTGGCTGCCTGCAACACCCCGCCCGCCGCACCGATCAGGATGCCCACCACGTAAAACGCATAGTCGGGCAGACTACTGTCAGGACTGACGGACATGCCCAAGACGGTCTCGCGCGAAATGCTGACCACCGCCAGCGCCGTCAGCGTCAGAACCATCACTGTCGCCATGATCACCGGCTTTGGCCCTAGCCGCGCATCGGCCTTGCCGCCCAGCCATGCGAAGATAATGCCAGATATGATCGCCAGAATGCCAAAGATGCCGATATCGCGGGTTTCCCAGTTCAGAATGCCCGCCGCATAGATGCCGCCAAAGGTATACATCCCGTTCAGCGCATCCCGGTAAAACATCGACGATATAAGGTAGGCCGTGAAACTGCGCCGCACAGGCAGGGTACGCAGCGTTTTCATCAGATCGGGGATCGCCTCACGCAGGGCCACCCCGATCGGCACACCGTCGGTGCGCGCGGGTTCACGCACCCACAAAAAGAACGGGATCATGAACACCACGTACCAGATCGCCGACAGCGGCCCCACTGACCGCGTCCCTTCGCGCATCGCAGGATCAAGCCCAAACAGCGGCGCATTGCCCAGCAGGGTCTTGCCATTGGTGCCGTCATCCAGCAGCAACAGCATGATCAGCAATGTCAGAAATCCGCCGACATAGCCAAAGGCGAACCCCGACCCTGACATGCGGCCAATCTCTTCCTTGCTGACCAGATCGGGCATCATCGCGTTGGTAAAACTGGTCGCAAACTCCATCCCGATCAGGCCGATGCCGAACGACAGCATGATCAGCCAGACATTCAGACTGCCCGGCGCTGCGTACCAAAGCCCGGCTGCACCAACGACATACATGATGGAAAACAGCACGATGAACTTCATCCGCCCACCGGTGCGGTCGGCGACGGCCCCCAGCAGCGGTGAGGCGATGGCGATGATGATGCCCGCCGCCGCAATGCCAAACCCCCAGACGGTTTGCGCAGCACTGCCGTCGCCCATGACATCGGCCATGTAGGGCGCAAAGATAAAGGTCAGCAGCAGCGTGTTGTAAGGCTGGCTTGCGAAATCAAAGAAGTACCAGCCCCAGATGCGTTTGTTCTTGCTGGCCATGCCCTGCCCCTGTGTTTTGCGCGATCAAGCCCGAAAAACCCCCACCGCGCAAGCGTCAGCGCACAGGCGGCCACGGCCGCGTCGCATCCGCCCCGATCCAAGCCCCGACCCAGTCGGGCAAGGCGGGGCTTTCCTCGGCGCGCCCGATCCGCGCCAGCGCCTCGCCCGGCGGAATGATCCCGCCCCGGTTCGCAATCGCCGCCCGCAGCAACATGTGGCTGGTGCAATCATCGCCGCGCCACAGGCTTTGTTCCATGTAAAAGAACCGCGTGTCCCACCCGATGCAGCGGCTGACCATTGTCACCTTGGTAAACAGCGTCACCCGCCGCCGATACCGCGTCGTGTTGCCCGCCACCGTCAGAAACCACCCCTGCGCCGCAATATCCTTGATGATCCCCGTGCGTTGAAACAACGGCAGCCGCCCCAGATCGAACAGTGTCAGCGTGCGCCCGTTGTTCAGCTCGCGCCACGGATCAATGTCCTGCGGCCAGATCCGGTGGGTCGAAATATGCGTGCCCAGCAATGGCAACGCAGGCGCATTGCGGAATTTCAGCATTTCCTTGGCAAGCCGGATATAGGGATACATGCGCACCTCGTCTGTGACGGCATCGGTCGCGCGAAAGTGCCCGCCCGTCAAGGGAAACGCGGCGGAACATGGTTGCCCTTCTAGGGGTGACGGGATAGCTGTAACACAACCTGTTGTGGCGAGGCCCCTATGCGATCCCTGCTTGAAATCCTGCTGATGCTGCTGACAGTCGCGCAGTTCATCATTCTTGCCCACATCATCTTTAGTTGGCTGATCAATTTTCAGGTCCTGAATATCCGCCAGCCGCTTGTGGCGCAAATCTGGCGGGCACTGAACACATTGCTGGAACCGATCTATTCGCGCGTGCGTCGTCTGCTGCCCTATATCGCGGGCATCGACTTGGCACCCTTGGTGGTCATTCTGGTGATTTACGGCCTGCGCATCATTCTGCTGAACAACCAAGCCCTGTTTATCTGATATTGGGGATTTGTTAACCATGGATGGCGATCTTGGGCCGGGTATGACCGCCCATCCACATCAGCTTCTGGCGACGATCTTCGGCTTTTCCAGTTTTCGCCCGGGACAGGCCGAGATTGTGGATGCCGTGACGGCTGGCCGCAACACGCTTGCCATCATGCCGACGGGTGGCGGCAAATCGCTGTGTTTTCAGTTGCCCGCGCTGTGCCGCGAGGGCGTGACCGTCGTCATCTCGCCATTGATTGCGCTGATGCGCGATCAGGTCCGCGCACTGCGGGCCGCAGGCGTGGAGGCGGGCGCGCTGACCTCTGGCAACACCGAGGATGAAACCGAGGATGTTTTCGCCGCTCTGGATGCGGGCCGCCTGAAACTGCTCTACATCGCGCCCGAACGCCTTGCCGCGGGGGCCACGCTGCCCCTGCTGCGCCGCATCAATACCACCATGATCGCAGTGGACGAGGCGCATTGCGTCAGCCAGTGGGGCCATGATTTCCGCCCCGACTACCTGCGCATCGGTGATCTGCGCCGCGCGCTTGGCGTGCCCCTTGCCGCATTTACCGCCACAGCGGACGAGGAAACCCGCGCCGAGATTGTCACCCGGCTGTTTGCGGGCGAGGCACCCGATACGTTCCTGCGCGGCTTTGATCGCCCGAATATCCACCTTGCCTTTGCCGTCAAGAACAACCCGCGCGACCAGCTTCTGGCCTTCGCGTCCGCCCGCAAGGGCCAGCCCGGCATCATCTATTGCGCGTCACGCGCGCGGACCGAGGCGATTGCCCAAGGCTTGCGCGATGCGGGCCATGCCGCCTGCCATTATCACGCAGGCATGGACCCCGATGATCGCCGCCGCGTGGAAATCCGGTTTCAACAGGATGACGGGCTGATCGTGGTGGCCACTGTCGCCTTTGGCATGGGGATCGACAAACCGGATATCCGCTGGGTCGCCCATGCCGATCTGCCCAAATCCATCGAATCCTATTATCAGGAAATCGGGCGTGGCGGGCGTGACGGGGCGCCTGCCGAAACCCTGACGCTGTATGGCCCCGACGATATCCGCCTGCGCCGCACCCAGATTGACGAAGGCACGGCCCCGCCCGACCGCAAGGCAGCCGATCACGCCCGCCTGAACGGCCTTCTGGGTCTGGCCGAGGCGACGCGCTGCCGCAGGCAGGTGCTGCTGGGTTATTTCGGCGAAGACTCCGCCCCTTGCGGCAACTGCGATCTGTGCGACCGCCCCGTCGATGTGTTCGACGCCACCGACGCCGTGCGCAAGGCCCTGTCTGCCATCCTGCGCACCGGCGAATGGTTCGGCGCGGGCCATCTGATTGATATCCTGACCGGCAATGCCACGCAAAAGGTCCGCGACAAGGGCCATGATCAGCTGCCCACTTTCGCCGTCGGGCGTGACCTGTCCAAACCCGCATGGGGGGCCGTGTTCCGCCAGATGATGGGCCGCGATCTCATCCGCCCCGACCCCGACCGCCACGGTGCCCTGCGCATGACCGACGCTGCCCGCCCGATCCTGCGCGGCGAGGCGGCGATTTCCCTGCGCCGCGACACCATCACGTCGGCCACCGCCAGCACACCCATCAAAACGCTTGTGTCGGATGAACACGCACCCTTGCTATCGGCCCTCAAGGCCAAACGCCGAGCGCTGGCCGAAGCACAAGGCGTGCCTGCCTATGTCGTCTTCCCCGACCGCACGCTGATCGAAATGGCCGAACGCCGCCCTGCCACGCTGGATCAGATGATGGGCATCACCGGGGTCGGTGCGAAAAAACTGGAAAGCTATGGCGCGGCGTTTCTGGCGGTCATCACCGGTGCCGATGCCGCGCCCCTGCACCCCGCGCGGCGGCATCTTGCCGGGCAGGCGTCTGGCGCGGTGTTTGATCGGCTGGCCGAAGCGCAGCTTGCCTTGATCCGGGGTGCGGATGGCACCGGAAAGCCGCTCAGCCTGACGCAAAGCCAGTTGCGCAAAATCGCCGAAAGCCGCGCCTCGACCCTGTCCGAACTGGACCGCGCGGGCGATCTTGGCCCGGCCAAGATCGAACGCTTTGGGCAAGCCTTCCTTGATGTGATACGTGAAGGGTAACCCTGCAAGGATCACCCATGACCCCCAAACAGCGCATGACCGATGGTATTGCTACCGCCCGCGCGCTTGTCGCCAGCGGTGATCTGGCGGGTGCCGAAACCCTGATCAACTCTCTGACCGCCGATCCCGCCATCCGCAGCCTTGGGCCTCAAACCACGCTCGGCCTGCCGCGCCGCCTGCACGCCGTGTCGCTGCATCTGGCCAAGGCAGAACGCGATCCCCTGCGCCGCGCCGGATACCAGTTTCACCTTGTGCCACCGCCCGAAATCCTTGCCCCCCTGTTCCGCTACACCATTCCCGAACAGCGTGCGATCACGGCCGCGAATGTGCGGCCCGTCCCCCGCATGATCCACCAGATCTGGATCGGCACCCTGCCCGTGCCCGCCGCCTGTGCCGCTTGGCAGGCCCATGCCGATGCCACGGGTTACGGATATCGGCTGTGGCGCGAGGCAGATCTTGCGGCCCTTGGCCTGCCCGCGAACCCGGTCTTTGCCGATATGCTGGCGCGCAGTGATTATCCCGGTGCTGTCGATGTCGCCCGCTATGCCATTCTTGCGGCCCACGGCGGCATCTATCTGGATTGCGACTGGTACCCCACCCGCAATGATCTGCCATTCCACGACATTTTGCCCCTGATTGGCCTGACCGCAATGGCCGAAGACACCCCGCGCAACACCGGGCAGGGCGGCCTTCTGCTTGCCAATTCATTCATCGCCACGCCCCCCGATCATCCCGCCATGCACCGCCTGAACGCATCACTTGGGGCCGCCCTTGATGCCCTGCCCGACGCGCCCGCGTGGTGGTCCACCGGCCCGCTTGTGTTCACGCTTGCCGCGCGCGGTGGAGCGGTCAGCATTGCCCCCCACAGCCTTGTCGCGGGCACGTTGCCACGCGGTGCGCCCTTCGCCGATGTGCAGGCCATCCAGCATGCCGCACAGGGTCTGCTGATCGCGTGGAAGCCGTGGTAGTCATCGCACCGGATGACGCGCATTCGAAACACGCAGCACCTCACCTGCATCGCCGTTGACACCGCCCGGAACGAGAGTTGATCGCGCAGGGCCCCCACCTCAGATCAGCGTGATACCCGCCGCGCGCATCTTTGCGGTGGCATCGGCAAGGCTGCCGTTCAGATCAATCGCGCGGCAGGCCGCAAGGTCAACCGTGACGGCATAGCCCAGCCTTGCGGCATCCAGCGCGGAATAGGCAACGCAGTAATCGGTCGCAAGGCCCACAAGGGTCAGTGTATTCACCCCCCGGCTGCGCAGATAGCCATCAAGGCCAGTGGGCGTTGTCCGATCATTTTCGAAAAATGCCGAATAGCTGTCGATCTGCGGGCGAAACCCTTTGCGGATGATCATATCCGCCCGATCGCTGTGCAGGTCTGCATGAAACGCGGCACCGTCCGTACCGATCACGCAATGCGTCGGCCACAAAACCTGCGGGCCGTAGGGCATGTCCGTCATGCTGAAGGATGCGGCACCGGGATGGTTGGCGGCAAAGGACGCGTGGTCCGCCGGGTGCCAATCCTGTGTCATCACGCGCACGGCGAACGCATTCATCATCGCATTGATGCGCGGGATAATCGCATCGCCATCCGCCACCGCCAGCGCGCCGCCGGGGCAAAAGTCGTTCTGCACGTCGATGATGATCAGTGCGGCCATGGCATGTCCTTTCGTTCGTCCCGGCAATCATAGTCCGTGACCCGATACTTGCCCAGCGGCGCGATTGGACCTATGACGCGGCCATGCTGACCGTTGCCGCCTTTTACCACTTTGCTGCCCTGCCTGACCCCGCGTCGCGGCAGGATGTGCTGCTGGCCGCCGCACGGGCGCAGAGCGTCAAGGGGTCGATCCTGCTGGCGCGCGAAGGCGTGAACGGCACGATCGCGGGCGCGCGCGACAGTGTGCTGGCGATGTTGGATATGATCCGGGGCTGGCCGGGGTTTGACGCGCTGATATGGAAGGAAAGCCCGGCGGACGCGATGCCGTTCGGGCGCATGAAGGTCAAGGTCAAGGCCGAGATTGTGACGATGGGACAGCCCGATGTCGATCCGACGGCGCGGGTCGGGCATTACGTCACGCCTGCCGATTGGAACGCGCTGATTGCCGATCCGGATGTTGCGCTGATTGATACACGGAATGATTACGAGGTGTCGCTGGGCACGTTTGCCGGTGCTGTCGACCCCGGCACGCAGAGCTTTCGCGAATTTCCGGCATGGTGGAATGCGAACAAAGATCGCTTTGCGGGCAAACGGATCGCGATGTTCTGCACCGGCGGCATCCGCTGTGAAAAATCGACGAACTGGCTGATCGGGCAGGGGGTCACGGATGTGTTCCACCTGCAGGGTGGTATCCTGAAATATCTGGAAGATGTGCCCGCGACCGAAAGCCTGTGGCGGGGCGAATGCTATGTGTTCGATGACCGCGTGTCGGTCGGGCACGGGCTGGTGCCGGGCGATTATGTCACCTGCGGCGCGTGCCGTCGTCCGGTGCTGGATACGGCCGCGCCGGAATACGAGGCGGGCGTGTGCTGTGCGGCCTGCGTGGATGAATACGCGCCCGATGACCGCGCCCGGTTCCGCGAACGGCAACGGCAGATGGTGCGCGCCGCCGCACGCGGCGTCGCACATCTGGGGGCAGAATGACCGAAAATTGACGGCTGTCAATTTTCAGGTATTTTGTTTATTATCAATTGTTTATCTTTTCAAAACAGGGCCGTTTTAAGACTTCTTTAACCTTGCATGAACGCAAGCCTTATGCCTTCAGCCGGGACAGATCATCCAGCAGCATGATCAGCGCATCCATCCGGTCCTTGCCAAAGCGCGCCTCAAGATCGGCGTAAATTGCCGTGCTGTCCGGCCCTACCTTGCGCAGCAGATCAGCCCCCGCTGGCGCGATCATCAGCACCACCCGCCGCCCGTCGCCTTCATCGCGCGCGCGTGAAATCAGACCGCGTTCCGCCATCGCCTTGATCATCCGCGTCAGTGACGGTGCCAGAATATGCGTGCGTGCGGCCACTTCGGAGGCATCCAGCGGCCCTGCCTCGGCCAGAACGCGGATCACCCGCCATTGATGTTCGTTCACACCGTGCCGATCCAGCATCGGGCGAAAATGGCTCATCATCGCCTCACGCGCACGCAGCAGCGCAATCGGCAGCGCGCGCCGCGTGGCAAGGGTATGGTCCGGCGCATCGTCCTGCATGCCCACCGCGTCGCACAGCATGGCCGCGTTTTCAAGCGGCGGCGTTGACAGAGCCTGCGTATCTCATTAACACGTTAAGCATACGGAGCCCACGTCATGCCGCATCTGACCATCGAATATTCGGCCAATCTGGCGGCGGCGGGCGATATCGCCGGGCTGTGCCGCAGTCTGCATGGCGCGGTCTTTGCCACGGGGTTGTTCGAGTTGGGCGCGATCCGCGTGCGCGCGCGCCCCTGCGCCGATTACGCGGTGGCCGATCTGGATGACCGCAACGCCTTTGCCGACCTGCACCTGCGCATCGGGGCGGGGCGCAGCATGGCCGATAAGGCCCGCGCCGGCGAGGCAATCTTTGCCGCTGCTGCAGCCCATTTCGCCAGCCGGTTTGACACGCCGCATTTTGCCCTAAGCCTTGATATCGTCGAGATTGACGCCAGCCTGTCGTGGAAGCGGAACACCATTCACCCGCGCCTGCGCGGCACATAAGGGACCTGTGATGTCAGACCTTGCCAGCAATCTTGACCGCGCCAAGGGCTATCTGGCACGGTTTCACCGCGACGGGGTTTTGAACCACATCGACGGGCGCGCGGTGCCCGCCGTGGACGGCACCACGTTCGAGACGATCTCGCCTGTCGATCTGCAACCGCTGGCGCGCGTGGCGCATGGCAAGGCGGCTGATGTGGCGCTGGCGGCGGCGGCAGCACGCGCGGCGTTTCCGGCCTGGCGCGCGCTGGACGGGGTGGCGCGCAAGGCTCTGCTGCACAAGATCGCCGATGCGATTTCGGCACGCGCGGACGAGATTGCCATGGTCGAGGCGATGGATACCGGGCAGGCGATCCGGTTCATGGCCAAGGCGGCGCTGCGGGGGGCCGAAAACTTTCGCTATTTTGCCGATCTGGCCCCGCAGGCACAGGATGGGCAAAGCCTGCGCGCGCCGGGGCAGGTAAACATGACAACGCGCACGCCGATCGGGCCGGTGGGCATCATCACGCCGTGGAACACGCCATTCATGCTGTCGACGTGGAAAATCGCACCCGCCCTTGCGGCGGGCTGCACGGTCGTTCACAAACCGGCAGAACTGTCGCCCCTGTCCGCACGGCTGCTGGTCGAAATTGCCGAAAGCGCGGGCCTGCCTGCGGGTGTGTGGAACCTTGTCAACGGGATGGGCGACGATGCCGGGCGCGCGTTGACCGAACATCCGGGCATCAAGGCCATCGGTTTTGTGGGCGAAACACGCACCGGATCGATGATCATGCGGCAAGGGGCCGATACCCTGAAACGGGTGCATTTCGAACTGGGGGGCAAGAACCCGGTGATCGTGTTTGCCGATGCCGATCTGGACCGCGCGGCGGATGCGGCGGTGTTCATGATCTATTCGCTGAACGGGGAACGCTGCACGTCATCATCGCGACTGCTGGTCGAGGCGTCGATTTATGACCGGTTCACCACGATGGTGGCGGAGCGCGCGAAACGTATCATTGTGGGGCATCCGCTCGACCCGAAAACGGTGGTGGGGCCGCTGATCCACCCGGTGCATGAGGCCAAGGTGCTGGAGTATATCGCAATCGGGCGGGCAGAAGGAGCGACAGTGGCGGCGGGCGGAGCGGGTTTTGCAGGGCCGGGGGGCGGGTGCTATGTCAGCCCGACGCTGTTCACGGGGGCGCATAACGGCATGCGGATTGCGCAGGAAGAAATCTTTGGCCCAGTTCTGACAGCGATCCCCTTTGCGGATGAGGCCGACGCTTTGGCGATTGCCAATGACGTGCCATATGGGTTGACGGGGTATCTGTGGACCAGTGATGTGACCCGCGCATTCCGGTTTACCGATGCGCTGGATGCGGGGATGATCTGGGTGAATTCGGAAAACATCCGCCATCTGCCCAGCCCGTTTGGCGGCATGAAGAATTCGGGCATCGGGCGTGACGGGGCGCAGTGGTCGTTTGATTTCTTTATGGAAACCAAAAACATCGCCTTTGCCACGCAGCACCATGCCATACCAAAGCTTGGAGGTTAACGCATGCCGGTGCCCGCGCCCGTTCTGTACCCGCCCTTCAACGTGGTGCGGCTTAGCCATGTTGAATTGGCCGTGCGTGACCTTGCCGCCGCCCGCGCGTTCTATGTCGATACGCTGGGCCTGCAGGTGACCCACGCCACCGACGATGCGCTGTATCTGCGCGCGATGGAGGAACGCGGGCATCACTGCGTGATCTTGCGCAAATCGGATCAGGCAGCGGCCCGCGTACTGGGGTTCAAGGTGTTTGCCGAGGCCGATCTTGACGCGGCACACGCGTTTTTTGCGGGCAAGGGCCTGCCTGTCGCATGGGTGGATCGCGCCTTCATGGGGCGCACGCTGCGCACGGCAGACCCGCAGGGCATCCCGCTGGAATTTTACGCGACGATGGACCGCCTGCCGCCCGTTCATCAGAAATACGCGCTGTACCGGGGGGTCAAACCGCTGCGGATTGATCATTTCAACTGCTTTGTGCCGGATGTGGATGCGGCGGTGGCGTTCTACAATGCCATGGGTTTCCGCGTCACGGAATATACCGAAGATGCGGGCACCGGGCGTCTTTGGGCGGCATGGATGCACCGCAAGGGCGGCGTGCATGACATGGCCTTCACCAACGGGCGCGGGCCGCGTCTGCACCATCTGGCGTTCTGGGTGCCAACGCCGATGAACATCATTGATCTTTTGGATCTGATGGCCACCACGGGTTATGTCGCCCATATCGAACGCGGGCCGGGGCGGCATGGCATATCAAACGCGTTTTTCCTGTATATCCTTGATCCCGACGATCACCGGACCGAGATTTACTGTTCGGATTACCAAACCGTTGATCCCGACCATGAACCGATCCACTGGGATCTGACCGATCCACAGCGCCAGACCCTGTGGGGGGCGGCGGCCCCGAAAAGCTGGTTTGAACATGGGACGGTGTTTGATGGCGTGCCCCTGCGCGATCCGTCACTGACTGCCCAACCCATCGTCGCGTCATGACGGCCCGTTTTGCCAGCTTTGTCCACAATGGCCGCGCGGGGTACGGCGTTGTCACGCCGACCGGCATTGTCGATCTGTCAACGCGCCATGGCGCGGTCTGGCCCACCTTGCGCCATGCGATTGCGGATGGCGCGCTGCACCGGATGGCCGTGATGGCCGCGCAGCACAGCCCGGATTTCGCCACCGGCGCGGTCAGTTTTGATATCCCCGTGCCCGCGCCCGAAAAAATCATCTGCGTCGGCGTCAACTTTCCCGACCGCAATGCCGAATACAAGGATGGCACCGACGCGCCGCCCTACATGTCACTGTTCCCCCGCTTTGCCCGCAGCTTTACCGGCCATGACCACCCCCTGATCCGCCCGCCCGAAAGCGCGCAACTGGATTATGAGGGCGAGATCGCCATCGTCATCGGCAAGGCCGGGCGGCGCATCCCCGAACCTGACGCCCTGCCCCATATCGCCGCCCTGACCCTGTGCAACGAAGGCACGATCCGCGACTGGGTGCGGCACGCCAAATTCAACGTGACCCAAGGCAAGAACTGGGATCGATCCGGCGCCATCGGGCCATGGATGGTGCCCTTTACCCATGCCGCGCAACTGCACGATATCGCCCTTGAAACCCGCGTGAACGGCGCACTGCGCCAGGCGGACCGCACCTCGCGGATGATCTTTGGCTTTGCCCGCATCATCAGCTATATCTCGACCTTCACCACCCTTGTGCCCGGCGATGTCATCGTCTGCGGCACGCCCACCGGGGCGGGCGCGCGGTCTGACCCGCCCGTCTGGCTGCAGCCCGGCGATGTGGTGACGGTGCACGCCGATGGCATTGGCACCCTGTCGAACACCGTCGCGGATGAGGTGCCATGATGCTGCCCCCCGCCCAGATCACGTCTGCCGCCCAACGCCTGCTTCAGGCCGAACAAACCCGCGTGCAGATCGGGCTGTTGTCCATCGCGCATTCCGAAATGACGATGGATGACGCCTACGCCGTGCAGGCGGCGTTTGTGGCGCTGCGGCACGCGCAGGGGCATCGCAGCATCGGCTGGAAAATCGGGCTGACGTCGCGGGCGATGCAATCGGCCCTGAACATCGCCACCCCGGATTCAGGCGTGCTGATGGATGATATGGTGTTTGCGGGTGGTGCAACCATTCCTGCCAACCGGTTCATCCAACCCCGGATCGAGGCGGAACTGGCCTTTGTGATGAAAGCGCCCCTGCACGGGCCGGGCGTGACCCTGGCCGATGTGCTGCAGGCGACCGATCACATCATCCCCGCGTTGGAGATTCTGGATACCCGCATTTTGCGCGCCGACCCCGCATCGGGCAAGGCGCGTACCGTGGTGGATACGATTTCGGATAATGCGGCCAACGCGGGCATCGTCACGGGCGGGCGTTCGATGCGCCCCGCTGCGTTTGATCCACGCTGGGCCGGGGCGATTGTGATGCGCAACGGCGAGGTCGAGGAAACGGGTCTGGGCGCCGGGGTTCTGAACCAGCCCGCCCTTGCCGTGGCATGGCTTGCCAATCGGTTGGGGCAATATGGCCAGCGGATCGCGGCAGGGCAGATCGTGCTGTCAGGGTCCTTCATCCGCCCGATCGAGGCGCGGCATGGCGATACGATATTGGCGGATTTCGGCCCGATGGGCACCGTCGGCTGCCACTTTGCCTGAACCGGGGCTACCCTTGGGGCGTGTCGTCAAACCCGTATCCGAACCGCGCAATGTCATCCGCGCATAACCGCGCCACCAAGGCGGCATCCGCGTCGCGGTAATACCCCCGCCAATCGGATGCGCGGCTGGATTCGTTGTGCCGGGCCAATGGCGTTACCCGAAACCCCAAATGCGCCTCAAACGGTGCCAGATCGCCCGCCAGATGCTCCAGCCGCGCATAAAGGCTGGCATGTTCCACCCCCGCAGCGTCACGCATATAGGCCGCATAGGGCCACAACGCGAGGGCGGTTTGCGTTTGCGGATGGTGCAGAAAGTCACTGAAATTCAACGCATTCGCCAATCCCACCGCCGGATGCGCAAAAGCCTGCCCCCGCAGCCAGTGGTAATAGCTGACCATCCGGTCCCACGGGTTGCGCACCAAGGTCACGTTGTAAAATGTGGCCACCTCATCGCGCGTCACCAGCCCGTCAATATCGGCCAGTGTCGCGTGTTTCCACAGCCGCCCGGCCGTTTTCACCCCCCGCAGCCGCCCCTTGCGCGCCCGCGCCTTGGGCGTATCGCCAATCAGAATGTCATCCCGCGCGGCCCGCCCCTCCAACGCCAGCGACAGCGCCGTCCCCCCTGTCTTGGGGATATGCACGAAGATGAACCTGCGCGCCCGAGAGATGATCATCTTACACCCGGTTCGGCGGCGGTTTCCCGTCAAAGAACGCCACCAGATTATCCACCGCCATCAGCCCCATCGCCTCGCGCACCTCTAACGCCGCCGTCCCCAGATGCGGCAGCAGCGTCACGTTTTCCAGTCTCATCAGCGCGCCCGGTACCTGCGGTTCAAATTCGTACACATCCAGCCCCGCCCCCGCGATCCGGCCCGCTTGTAAGGCCACGATCAAGGCCGCCTCATCCACCACATCCCCGCGCGAGATGTTGATGAAGAATCCCGTTGCCTTCATGTATTCAAGGGTTTGCGCATTGATCAGATGATGCGTCGCAGGCCCGCCCGGCACCGCCACCACGACAAAATCCGCCCCCATCGCCGTGGCCATATCCACTTGGCGGGCAGGCATACCGGGGTCTGCCACCGCCGACCGGCTATAGAAAATCACCCGCATCCCGAACCCGAAATGACACCGCCGCGCAATCGCCTTTCCGATCCGCCCCATCCCGATGATGCCAACCGTGCGGCCCGACACATGCGCGCCCAGCAGCTGTGTCGGCCCCCAGCCATCCCATTTGCCCGCGCGCAGCAACCGCTCGCCTTCGCCCGCCCGCCGCGCCGTCATCAGGATCAGCGTCATGGCGATATCTGCCGTCGCATCCGTCACCGCCCCCGGCGTATTGGTGACCTCCACCCCCGCCGCCCGTGCCGCCACAGCATCGATATGGTTGAACCCCACCCCGAAATTCGCAAGGATTTTTGCACGCGCGC
>JANNKX010000155.1:0-9046 GCA_031396505.1 Rhodobacterales bacterium | reverse complement strand
CCTTGTCAAGATGGGGGCGCAGCCGGTCGATCCCGACGATCTCGATCCCACTGCTCATGCTGCGTTGCGATTCAACCAGTTGCGCATGGCTGTAATGCCATCCGGCCCGTGATAGCGGATAAAGCCAACGCAACCACCATCGGGTTCGCGCCAATCAAACAGATCAGGGAATTCGGCAAAGAACGCATTCAACCACGCGATATTTTGACTGACGATATCACGGTTTTTGGCAAGGATTTTATCCCGGCTTTTTAGGGCAATCCGCGCCAGAACCTCTGACGGGGCCGAATTGCAGATCGATAGAAAATGCTTATAGCGTTCAAAACGCACAACCATGTCGCGGTCCTGACAAGCGATCCAGCCGATGCGCAGTCCGGGCAAGCCATAAGCCTTGGACATGACATTCAGCGAAATACCCTTTTCATAGATGTCCGCAACCTGCGGCAGGCGAATAGCCGGATCGCGTTCAATCAGCCGATAAACCTCGTCGCTGAACAGCCAGATGCCGTGCGTGCGGCACAGGGCGACGATCGCATCCAATGACGCCTGGGGAATGATCTTGCCTGTCGGGTTATTCGGAAAGTTGATCGCAATCAGCTTTGTGTTTGGCCGGATCGCGTCCTCGATCTTGTCGACATCAAGCGCCCAGTTTCGGTTGATATCCAGCGCAACCCCTGTCACGTCACAAATGCTTAACGGAACCGTTTCGGCGGCCTGATAGTTTGGCGTGATGACGATGGCATGGTCATCCTTGCTCAACAAGACCCTCATCACAACATAAATGCCCTCTTCGGCACCCGCAAAGCACAACAGATGTTCGGGCCTTATGCTGTCATAGGTCTTGGCGATTTCAGCCCGCAAGGCCGGTGCGCCAAAGGTTTCGGTTTAGCCAAGGTTCACATTGTCAAAATCTGCGCGATCCTCGGGGCTGGCATAGGCCAGCAATTCCGGCAACCGGATGTTTTCGCCATCCGACCCCGTCATGTTGTATTTGGCCGCAAATTCCCATTTTGAGAAATAGACCTCAAGGGCGAAATCACGCATGGGATGGGGCATTCAAAGGTTCCGATCACTGTTTGGGGTCGTCGCTTGCCGTGTTGCATTCAGGCGGTTGTAGATTGTCGCCCGTGACACGTGCAGAATTTCGGCAACATATGGAACAGCATTGCGAATTTCGAAAATGCCACGGTCATCAAGGGTTTTGATAAGACCGTCCGTTTCCGCACTGTTCAGCCCGGCAAGCGAGATTTTGCGCCATTTCAGGAAATCGGCAATTGTTGTGTTGACGGTCTCTCGCCAATCCTGCGCCATGATCGAAGATCGTTTCGGCGCGGGCTGCGGCAGCTCCACAAGACCCTTCAGCATGTCAAGTGCGCCGGAAAATGCCTCGATGTCGTGGTTGATGCACAACAGGCCAATCGCCTTTTGATTGGAATCTCGGATCACCGTTGTCACCGATTTCAACCGGTTGCCGTTCCAGTTGGTTTTGGCATAGGGGCCAATCACCTGCAGCGTCGGATCAAAGGCCTGCTCAGGATCATTCAAAGAGCTGTCACCCGCCCGGCGCTTTGAATAGGCATTGGCGATGTACAGGATCTTGTCCGTCGACAAATCATGCAAAACGGCTTCGGCATGTGGCCACAGCAGCAAGGCAATCGCATCACAAACAGGAATATAGGCGTGGAGTGCATTCATCATGAAGATGTGCGTGCCATCGTATTAATATTTTGTCAATAGTTTACGATTTGTATAATTGCCGTCTCATGGGGATTGTTACCGATGTCAACGCAGCTCAGTGTAAATGGACAGATCTTCGATACCGATGTTGACCCATCGACGCCACTTTTGTGGGTCTTGCGCGAACAGATGGCCCTGACAGGCACCAAGTTCGGCTGTGGGATCGGCGCTTGTGGGGCTTGCACCGTACATGCTGACGGGCAGGCCACCCGGTCTTGCCAGATCGCACTGGGCGATGTGGCCGGTCAAAGCATCACAACGATCGAAGGTCTTGGTTCGGTCTCCACCAAACTGCACGCACTGCAAGAGGCATGAATCGCGCATCAGGTCGCCCAGCAGATCGGCCTCCAGATCATGGGCGGCTCAACCGCCATCTCGATGACGGGCCAGTACGGCATGCGCCTGCTTGGGGCGACCTTCAGGGCAGCCCTGATTGAATTCGCGGCGGAAAAGCTGAACGTCCCTGAGGCGGAACTGACAACTGCCAACAGCACAGTCATGCACGCCGCCAGCGGAAAATCCGCAACCTATGGCGAACTGGCTGCAGATGCGGCCAGCCGCACACTTCAAACCGCACCAACCCTGAAGACCGCAGCCACGTTCACGATCATCGGTACGTCACCACAACGGCATGATATTCCAAGGAAAGTAACCGGAGAGGCGATTTATGGCATCGACTTCACCCTGCCGGAAATGCGCATCGCCACGATCATGGCGGCACCCGTGCGGGGTGGCGCATTGCTTTCGGTTGATGAAGCCCCCGCTTTGGCCATCAGTGGCGTGGAACAGGTTATCAAGCTGGATCATGAAGTGGCGGTCGTGGCCAAAGGTTACTGGCCCGCGATCCAAGGGTTGCGCGCCCTTTCGCCAAAGTTTTCCGATGCCGGACTTGCCGGGATTTCGACAGCGTCGATTTATGAACAGCAAGAAACGTTGCTCCAACCCGGTACGGGCAGCGTAAACGCTGTCGGCACGGTTCACGCCAGCTAACGTGTTCCGTTCCTGCATCAGGCGACGATGGAACCCCCATCAATAACCGCCCATTTCGCCGATGGAAGACTTGACGTTTGGGGTGGCACCCAAGACCCCATTGAAACACGTGCCATTATCGCTGGGGTTTCTGGCCTCGCCCTGGAAAACGTCACCTTTCACCCGATGATCATGGGCGGCGGGTTTGGCCGGCGTTTCCCGCAATCTTGCCAGTTCATCGCTCAGGTTGTGAAAATCGCGTTGCAAACACCCTATCCGGTCAAGCTGATATGGTCGCGGGAAGAGGATTTCGCCCAAGGCGCTTACCGCCCACAGCAATCGGCGCGGATGTCAGCAATGCTTGGTGCAGACAAGAAAATTGCAACCTGGACCACCGACTATGCGCAAGGGTCCGAGGCGGCAGGGGCGGCACCGATCCCCTACACCGTCCCAACCACGACGATCACCCACCATCCCTTCATATCGCATCAACCAGATTCCTTCTGGCGGGCGGTTGATCACACCCAACACGGATTTTACACGGAATCCTTTGTTGATGAACTGGCCCATGCGGCGGGTGCCGATCCACATGCGTTTCGCCGTATCCATTTGACCGAAGGCTCACGCCATCAGCGGGTGTTGGACGAGGCAGCACTGCGCTCAAACTGGACCTCGCCCCCCGCACCGGGCGTAGGCCGCGGCATTGCCGTGATCGCGGCGATGGGATCCTTTGCCGCCCATGTGGTCGAGGTGTCAGTGAAAGCGGACGGTACGCCCCGCGTGTTGCGTGTTGTTGCCGTGGTGGATTGCGGCAATCCTGAATGATTTTCCCTTGATCTGGTTCACCAGATCAAGGGCAAACTCACCCAACGGCGTTGCACGAACCCGCAAACGCCGTGTGTTCAGAAATCCAGGTTCTCCACCGACAGCGCGTTTTCCTGAATGAACGCGCGCCGGGGTTCGACCACATCACCCATCAGCTTGGTGAAAATGTCATCGGCTTCCGCCAGATCATCGACCTTGACCTGCAACAGGGTGCGCGCCTCGGGGTCCAGCGTGGTTTCCCACAACTGTTCCGGGTTCATCTCGCCCAAACCTTTATAGCGTTGCAGGGACAGGCCCTTTTCACCCTCGGCCAGAATTGCTTTCAGCAGGTCAATCGGCCCATGGATCATCTGATCCCGGTCTTTCCGCACCAGCCGGGCAGGCCCCTTGAACGGGTCGCGCGTCTGGGTTGATACCGCCGACAGCCGCCGCGCCTCGCCCGACCGCAGCACAGCCCCATCCAGCGTGCGCAATTCCTCGACCCCGCGCAAAATGCGTGACAGCCGGATGCCATGATCCTGCGTGATCCGCCCTGACCAGCCGCGTTCGTATTCGGTCGCGATCATATCCAGCCGTTTGGCCACCATATCGGCCACCGCCTGCAGATCGGCGTCCGCCTGCCCCGCATCAAACGCGCCTGCAATCGCCGCCTGTTCCAGAATGCCGCGCGGATAATGCGTTGGAAACGCATCCAGAACCTTGCGGAACTGCCGCGCCCCTTCCAGAACGCGCGCCAGATCGGCCCCGGCAATTTCCTCGCCGGTATTCAGACGCAGCACTGCACCTTCTAACCCCATCTCGACCAGATAATCCTCAAGTGCTGCCTGATCCTTCAGGTAAACCTCGGATTTTCCGCGCGCGACCTTATACAAAGGCGGCTGCGCGATATACAGGTAGCCCCCTTCGATCAACGCAGGCATCTGCCGGAAAAAGAACGTCAGCAGCAGCGTCCGGATATGCGCGCCATCCACATCGGCATCGGTCATGATCACGACCTTGTGGTAGCGCAGCTTGGCGATATCAAACTCATCCCGCCCGATGCCCGTGCCAAGGGCCGTGATCAGCGTGCCAATTTCCGCACTGCCCAGCATCCGGTCGAACCGCGCGCGCTCCACGTTCAGGATTTTCCCGCGCAACGGCAGCACCGCCTGATTGGCCCGTGACCGCCCCTGTTTCGCCGACCCGCCTGCGGAATCCCCTTCAACCAGAAAGATCTCGGACTTCGACGCATCCTTTTCCTGACAATCGGCCAGCTTGCCGGGCAAGGATGCGATATCCAGCGCCGTCTTGCGCCGCGTCAGGTCGCGCGCTTTGCGCGCCGCCTCGCGCGCAAGTGCCGCCTCCACAATCTTGCTGACGATGATCTTGGCGCTGGAAGGGTTTTCCTCAAACCACTCCGCCAGCTTTTCATTCACCAGATTTTCCACCGCAGGCCGCACTTCGGAACTGACAAGTTTATCTTTCGTCTGCGAAGAAAACTTCGGGTCAGGCACCTTGACCGAAAGAACGCACGTCAGCCCTTCACGCGCATCATCCCCGGTGAAATCGACCTTTTCTTTCTTCGCAATGCCGCTGGTTTGCGCATAGTTGTTGATCGTCCGCGTCAAGGCCCCGCGAAAGCCAGCCAGATGAGTGCCGCCATCGCGCTGCGGGATGTTGTTGGTAAACGGCAGCACCATTTCGTTATAGCTGTCGTTCCACCACATCGCGACCTCGACGGTCATGCCGTTACGCTCACCGATCATGTAGATCGGTTCGGGCAGGATCGACGATTTCGACCGGTCGAGGTATTTTACATATTCCCGCACGCCACCGTCATAGAACAACTCGGTCTTCAACGGCTCTGCCGGGCGCTCGTCCTCGATGATGATCCGCACGCCGGAATTCAGGAACGCCAATTCGCGCAACCGATGTTCCAGCGTCTTGAAACTGTAGTCCAGATTGGAAAACGTCCCCTCAGGGATATTGGTCTTGGCCGATCCCAGAAACCGCACTTCGGTGCCCTGCATCCCCGGTGCCGGTCCCACCTCATGCACATGCACCACGCAATCGCCATGTTCAAACCGCGCGCGATATTCCGTCTCATCGCGCCAGACCGTCAGTTCCAGCCATTCCGACAGCGCATTCACCACCGACACGCCCACACCATGCAAGCCGCCCGACACCTTGTAGGCATTGCCACTGTCGTCAGTGTTGTTGAATTTGCCGCCCGCATGGAGTTGCGTCATGATGACTTCTGCCGCCGAAACACCCTCTTCGGTGTGAATGCCCACCGGAATCCCGCGCCCGTTATCACGCACCGAAACCGAACTGTCGGCATGGATTTTTACGCTGACGGCGGTCGCATGCCCGGCCAGCGCCTCGTCAATCCCGTTATCGACGACCTCATACACCATGTGGTGCAGCCCCGACCCGTCATCGGTGTCGCCGATATACATGCCGGGGCGCTTGCGAACGGCCTCTAACCCCTTGAGAACCTTTATCGAATCGGCACCATAGCTTTCGGTCTTCTTGGCTGCGTCGGCCATACGTCGGTAACCCCTGTATTTGTACGCAATTTATAGCGGTTCAGGGCGGGAATGTCACGCGCAGGACACAAGATTTGGGGGTCAAAGCGGGTTAGAGTCGGCATTAGACAGGTTCTCGATATTTTGCACCGTCCCCGTGATCAAAGACCCGATCCGGATCGCCACCCTGTCGTGCAAACGCTGCGTAATCATCCGCGTCGGAAAGGCAAAGATATCCCTGTCCGATCGCTTCAGGGCCAGTCCGAACCAGCCGAAATCGTCGCGCTCCACCCAGACCCAGTCCATGCTTGCAGCCAGCGCAATTTCGGCCCCGACACCGACACCAAGGGCAAGGACGGGCCCCAACTCCTCCAGTTGGGCGATCTCTTGCTGCCAGCCCTGCTGCAGGCACCAGTCATAAAGGGCCTGCAACTCCGGGGCCTCGATCGGATGCGCATGGTTCAGCATCTGCCCAAGCATTGTCTTGCCAGTCTGCAGATAGGCGGCATCGTGGTCTGTCAGTTCACGCCACTGTGTCATAACATTTCTTTACGACAGATTGCCTGACCCGATGACCACCCCCACCCCAATCAGCAAAATCCCCGAAATCACGTTCACCCGCCGGATCGCAGCGGGCGATGACAGCACCTGCCGCGCCCGGTCGATAAACAGTGCAAGGCCCAGATTGCCCACCAATGGCACCATCCCCGATACCGCCAGAATGGCCGCGATATCCCACCCCGTCAGCCGCGTCAGGTCAAAGAAACCGGGCAGCATCCCCATGTAGAACAAAATCGCCTTGGGGTTCCCGATCACCACCGCCAGCCCCGTCAGCAACCCCGCCATCCGCCCCGGGCGCGTCAACCGCGCGTCGCCCGTCACCTCACCCGATTTGCCCAACAGCATGATCCCCATGATCACGAAAATCACCGCCGCCACCCATTGCAACAGGCCCAGAAACCCGCCGTAAACCGACACGATCCACGATAGCCCAAAAATCGCCGCCAGCGGCCAGACCGCATCGCCCAGCACAACCCCCACCGCCAGCGGCCACGCACTCGCAAACCCACCCGCCAGCGTACGTGCCGTCAACGCCACCCACACCGGCCCCGGCACCGCCCACAAGGCCGCCATCCCGCCTGCATACAGCAGCAGCTGCCACGCCGTGATCGTCATTGCGCCACCACCTGCGACCCGGCACCCGTGTCCTGCACCGCAAACATCTGCCCCCGGTCGCCCAATCCTTCAAACAAACTGCTTTCCGTCCCCGTCATGATCGCTTGGCAGCCCAGCGCGCAAATCTCGTCATAAAGTGCCGCGCGGCGTGCGGCATCCAGATGTGCGGCCACCTCGTCCAGCAGCAGGACAGGTGTCGCCCCCAACCCCTGCGCCAGGGCGCGCGCATTCGACAGGATCAGGCTGATCAGCAACGCTTTCTGCTCGCCCGTCGAACACTGCGCCGCCGCTTCGCCCTTGGCCCGGTACACTGCCGACAGGTCCGCCCGGTGCGGCCCTACCAGCGTGCGCCCTGCCGCCACATCGCGCCCCCGCGTTGCCGCCCAGATCGCCACCAGATCGCCCACCGCGTCCCCCTGCGGCCCGATGATTGCCAGATCCGCCGCCGGAAACGCCGTGTCTGCCGCGCCCTGCGCTGCCATCAGCCGCGCCACTGCCGCCGCCCGGTTCGCCATGATCGCACCCGCCGCCTCCGCCATCTGCACCTCAAGGGCCGTGTACCAGCGCGCATCGCCGACCTGATCCTTCAACAATCGGTTGCGGTCGCGCATAGCGCGGTCATATCCCAGCACTGCCTCTGCATGATCGGGCGCAAAGCTCATCGTCATGCGGTCCAGAAACCGCCGCCGTCCTTCTGCCGCCTCGATCCACAACCGGTCCATCGCGGGTATCAGCCACAGCACCCGCATCACACGCCCCAGTGCTGTTTGCGTCGCGGCCTTCCCGTCAATCCGCACGCTGCGCCCCTCGCCCGGTTCCGCCCAGGTTTCCACCTCATGCGCCGCCGTGATGCCCCGCACCTCCGCCCGGATTTTCCAACCCAACCCCTCCGGCTTGCGCGCCAGATCCGCGCCCTCCGCCCGCCTGAGGCCCCGCCCCGGTGACAACAGTGATACCGCCTCCAGCACATTGGTCTTGCCCGCGCCGTTCGCCCCCACAATCGCCACCGGGCGTGCGTCAAACACCATCCGCGCCGACAGATGGCTGCGAAAATGCGACAGGGTCAGTGATGTGATGGCAAAGCCGGGCACACCGTCCCTTTCATCTGTTGACAAATATCCTGGGGGTCCGGGGGCAACGCCCCCGGCGGCTCATCACACGCGCATCGGCATGACGACATAAACCGCCGACATGTCATTGCCTTCGCGCATCAGCGTCGGATCGCCCGAAGAATTGAACATGAACACCGCATTTTCACGGTCGACCTGACTGGCAATTTCCAGCAGATACTTCGCGTTGAACCCGATTTCCAGCTTCTCATCGCTGTAGGCCACCGCCAGTTCTTCCTCGGCCGCCCCACTGTCAGGTGCATTCACCGACAGGATCAACCGGTCCTCATCCAGGCTCAGCTTCACGGCGCGTGACCGTTCCGATGACACTGTCGCCACCCGGTCAACCGCGCGGGCAAATTCGCTCGCGTCCACCTCCAGCCGCCGCGTGTTCCCCGTCGGGATGACGCGCGTATAATCCGGGAAGGTGCCGTCAATCACCTTGGATGTCAGCGTGATCAGCGGCGTCGCAAAGCGCACCTTGGTCTCCGATACCGACACCGCAATCGCCGCATCATCATCATCCAGCAGTTTGCGCAATTCGTTCACCGTCTTGCGCGGCACGATCACGCCCGCCATGCCTGCCGCACCTTCCGGCAGGGCTGCGTCAATCCGCGCCAGCCGGTGCCCGTCCGTCGCCACGCAGCGCAGAACCTGGCCCGCATCCCCCGTCGCCACATGCATATAGACACCGTTCAGGTAATAGCGCGTCTCCTCGGTCGA
>JANNKX010000144.1:0-5769 GCA_031396505.1 Rhodobacterales bacterium | reverse complement strand
ATAGTAAGGGCCCCAGTTGTCGATGATCGACGACACGCACGGCCCGTCCTTGTATTCCGCCATGTCGGACGCCTGGCCAAAGCCGATCACCTTGCCCTCGGTCTTCGCGGCCTCGGCCAGAGGAGCGGTGGAGTCGGTGTGCGATGCGATCACGTCGACGCCCTGGTCGATCAGCGCCTTGGCGGCATCGGCCTCTTTCGCCGGGTCGAACCAAGTGTAGGCCCAGACGATGCTCAGTTCGACCTCGGGGTTCACCTTCTTCGCGTGCAGATAATAGCTGTTGATCCCCATGATCACTTCGGGAATCGGGAAGGAGGCGATGTAGCCGATCTTGTTCGACTTCGTCATCTTGCCCGCGATATGGCCCAGAACGGCGCGGCCCTCATAGAAACGCGCATCATACGTGGCAAGGTTCGGCGCCTGCTTGTACCCCGTCGCATGTTCAAACTTGATGTCCGGGAATTTCGCCGCCACCGCCACCGTCTGATCCATATAGCCGAACGATGTCGTGAAAATCAGCCCGCAGCCCGACAACGCCATTTGCGTCAGCACGCGTTCCGCATCCGCACCCTCGGGCACAGACTCCTGAAATACCGTTTCCACCTTGTCACCAAACGCCTCAACCACGGCCAGACGGCCCTGATCGTGCTGGAAGGTCCAGCCGCCATCGCCGACCGGGCCCACATAAATGAACCCCACCTTCAGCGGCCCATCCTGTGCAAAGGCGGGCATCCCTGCCGCCCCCGCCGCCATCGTCAGGCCAAGTGCGGCGCCGCCTTTCAGGATTGTTCTGCGTTGCATATTCGTCGTCTCCCCTCAGTGTGGGCCAGTGGCTGACCCTTGTTTGGCCTCAACGTGAGGCATGGAATGTCTGGCCCAAGGCGGCAGGGGCGGCCAACGCCGCCCGCCCACGCCCTGATGACATGATAACCAGCACAAGGATGGTTATCAGATATGGCGACATCGACAAGTATTCGACCGGGATCGGCACCCCCGCTGCCTGCAGATTCAACTGCAAAACGGTAATGCCGCCAAAAAGATAGGCACCGATCAACACGCGCCACGGCTTCCAGCTGGCAAAAACCACGATGGCCAGCGCAATCCACCCCGCCCCCGCCGTGATCCCGTCCGTCCATTGCGGCACGCGCACCAGGCTGATGTAAGCCCCGCCCAACCCCGCCATCGCCCCGCCAAACATGATCGCCATCACCCGGATGCGCACTACCTTGTAGCCAAGTGCGTGCGCCGCATCCGCACTTTCGCCCACCGCCCGCAGGATCAATCCCGCACGGGAATATTTCAGCACCGCCCAGACCACCGCGATGATCGCAATCGACAGATACACGACTCCGTCATGCCCAAAGACAATCCGCCCCAGCACAGGCACATCGGCCAGCGACCCGAACGGCACCGCCCCCGTCGCAGGCGGTTTGATCCCCACATAGCCTTGCCCCAACAGCGCACTCAACCCCAGCCCGAACAGCGTAAGTGCCAACCCGCAGGCCACCTGATTGGCCAGCAACCCCTGCGTCAGCACCGCAAACATCAGCGCCAACACCACCGCCCCCGCCATCCCGCCTGCAAACCCCAGAACAGGGCTGCCCGTCTCCACCGCCACGATGAACCCGCAAACCGCGCCGATGATCATCATGCCCTCAACACCCAGGTTCAGAACCCCCGCCTTCTCCACCACCAATTCCCCAATCGCCGCCAGCATGATCGGCACCGACGCGACCATCAGCGAGGCGATCAGGACAACAGGATCAATGCCTCCGAACATCACGGCATCCTCGCAATGCCATTTTGGACCCATGCCACCAGCCATCCACACAGTGTCATGATGGCCGGTGTGCGCCACAACCAGACACGCCGCGACGTGCTGTTTGATGTATCGACAGGTGCCCAGATCCGCATTGCAATCTTGCCAATGCCGACCGAAAACGCGCCGCTTAACACGCCGTCGCCGCCCAGCAACGCATCAATCACAATCAGCACAACCAGCGCCATTGCAATGATGCCGCCGATGGACGTCAGGTAAGTCAGCGCAAAACCTGCTGCCGCAAATGTCGATACCCATGCGATATCAGCCGCCGCAATATCCCGCTTGTCCATCACGCCACCACCCTTCCCATCCTGACCCGGAAATGCGTCAGCACATCCACCGCCAGCAGGAAAAACAACAACATCCCCTGAAACGCCTGAATCGCCGCCGCGGGCAGCCCAAGGTTGGTCGCCGCATTCTCGCCCCCGATATACGTCAGCGCCATGAGCAACCCCGCCAGCATGATCCCCACCGGGTTCAACCGCCCCAGAAACGCCACGATAATCGCCGTAAACCCGTAGTTCACCCCGAACGCCGTGCTGATCTGCCCCGCAGGCCCCGCAACCTCGAACAGCCCCGCCATCCCCGCCAGTATGCCGGATATCCCCAGACACAGCACGATCAACCGCGCAGGCTGCACCCCTGCAAACCGCGCGGCCCTTGGTGCCTGCCCCGCCAGCTTGATCTGAAACCCGATCATATGCCGCTGCAACAGCACATAGGCGAAAATGACCGCGATGAAGGCAGCCACCACCCCCCAATGCGCGCCCGTACCGGCCATCAACTCCGGGTTCGACCCCGCCGGATAGTCGCGGAAATTCCGGCTGCCCGGAAACCCGCCACCATCGGGATTGCGCAGAATGCCAAAGGATACCGCCGACAAGATATTCTCGGCCACATAGACCAGCAGCAGCGACACAAGGATTTCATTCGTATTGAACCGCGTTTTCAGGATTGCCGGAATCATCGCCCAGGCCCATCCGCCAACCGCCCCCGCCGCCACCATTACCGGAAACACAAACCACGCGTCCTGCGGATAAAACGCCAACCCCACCGCAGCGCCGCAAATACCCCCGATGATATACTGCCCCTCTGCCCCGATGTTCCAGATCCCCGCCCGGAATCCCAGCGACAACCCGATTGCAATCAGGATCAACGGCCCCGCCTTTACCAATAACTGCGCCCTGAAATACCACGCAAACTCACCAAACAGCGGGTCCCAGAAAATCGTCCGTATCGCCTCCACCGGGTCTTTGCCCAAAAGGTCGAACATCACCCCGCCCGCAACCATCGTCAGCATGACCGCAAGCAGTGGCGTCGCCGCCGTCCAGAACCGCGATGGCGATGGCCGCCGCTCCAGCCTCAACACGAAAAAACCCCGTCAGTTTGCTTAAAATGCGCCTTCATCTGTTCAAAAATATCCTCAGGGGGTGAGGCGCGGCACGCGCCGAGGGGGGCAGACAGCCCCCCTGACCACGCCTGCCACACAAGATCACGCCGCATCATGGGCACCCCCCATCATCAACCCGATCGCATCCACCGTCAGCCCTTCCACCGGACGTGGCTCCGTCAACCGCCCCCCGTTCAGCGCGGCAAAACTGCCCGCCACCTCCAACAACTCATCCAGATCCTGCGAGATCACCACCACCGCCGCCCCGCCCGCTGCGCAATCCAGTATCGCCTGCCGGATCGCCGCCGCGGCCGCCGCATCCACCCCCCATGTCGGCTGGTTGACCACGATCACCGACGGGGATTGCATCAACTCCCGCCCGATCACGAATTTCTGCAGGTTCCCCCCCGACAACGCCCGCGCCGCCACATGCGTCCCCGGTGTCCGCACATCGAACGCTCCCACAATGCCTGCCGCAAACGCCCCCGCTGCCCGCCAGTCGATGAACCCCCGGCGGCTCAACCCCTTGCGCACATTCCCCGACAGCAGCGCATTTTCCACCAGTGTCATATCCGGTGCCGCCGCATGGCCCAGCCGTTCCTCCGGTGCCGCCACCATCCCTAACTTCCTGCGCGCATTCGGCCCCAGATGCCCCGCATCCGCCCCCGCAATCTGCACGGCCCCCGGCATGCTGCGCAATTCCCCCGACAGGGCCAGCAGCAATTCATCCTGCCCGTTGCCCGCCACCCCTGCGATCCCCAGAACCTCGCCCTTGCGCAGATTGAAATTCACATCCCGCAGCGATGTCCCGAACGGAATCGGCGACGCCACTGACAACCCCTTGACCGCCAGCGCCACCTCGCCCAAGGCATGCTCGCGCCGCGCAGGCACAGCCAGCACCGTGCCCACCATCATTTCCGCCATATCCCGCGCCGCAATCTGGCGTGGAACACAGGTTGCCACCACGCGCCCCCGCCGCAGGATCGTTGCCGTGTCACACAGGGCCCGGATTTCTTCCAGCTTGTGACTGATATACAGGATCGATGTCCCCTCTGCCGCCAGCTTGCGCAGCGTGCCAAACAGGATATCCACCTCCTGCGGCGTCAGAACAGATGTCGGCTCATCCATGATCAACAGCTTCGGGTCCTGCAACAGGCAGCGGATGATCTCCACCCGCTGCCGCTCCCCCGCCGACAGGTCGCCCACCCGCCGGTCCGGGTCCAGGGGCAGGCCATAGGCCCGGCTCACCTCGCGGATCCGCCCCGCCAGATCGCGCATCGCGGGCGGATGCTCCATCCCAAGCGCCACATTTTCCGCCACCGACAGCGCCTCGAACAGGCTGAAATGCTGAAACACCATCCCCACGCCCGCTTTGCGTGCCGCCGAAGGCTGGCCCGGCGCGTAAGGTTCCCCCCGCAGCACCATCCGCCCCGCATCAGGCCGCACCAGTCCGTAGATCATCTTGACCAGCGTCGATTTGCCCGCGCCGTTCTCCCCCAGCAGCGCATGCACCTCGCCCGCCTCGATGGCAAAACTCACGTCCTTGTTGGCCACAACCCCCGGATAGGCTTTTGTCACCCCCTCAATGGACAGCAAAACCTCAGCCATGACCAACGTTCCCCACAGCACCCTGCGCAGGTACCAAAAACACCCCCGCCACCCCGATGGCAATCGCCTGCGGATGCTTGCCCAAGGCCGGATCGCCAATCGGACAGTCGATCCGCGCAATTGACGCAGGCGCATGCCCCAAGGCCCCCAGCCGCGTCCGGAACCGCGCCCATTTCGTCGCAGAGCCAATCAACCCCGCCCGCGCAAAACCATGCCCCAGCAACCGGTGGCACAATTCAAGGTCAAGGGCATGCGAATAGGTCATCACCAGATGCTCTGCCCCAATCGGGGCCACGTCAACACATGCCGCCAGATCGGTGCGCGCCATCACCTGCACGCCATCCGGCACCGCGTCAGGAAACCGCCCCGCATCCACATCGCACCACACGATCCGCACCCCCGGCAACGGCGCAAGAACCCCCACCACCGCCCGCCCCACATGCCCCGCACCCCAAAGCCAGACTTCGCGCAAGGGCCGCGCCACAGGCTCCACCATCCACCCCTGCACCAGCACAGGTTTCGGCATCACGCCTTCCCCCCGCGCCCGCCCCAGCATGCGCTTCACCGCAAGCGGCATCGCGCGCCCATCCACGCTGCGTGCCACCACCGGCCCTTCCGGCGCGCGCGCGTAAAGCTCTGTCAGCAGCGTCACAGCCCCGCCGCAGCATTGCCCCAGATGCGGACCAAGGGCCACGCGTGCGACTCGCAGGTCAAGCACCTCCCGTCCCCGCTGTTGCAAGGGGCCGGGGGTGGGGGGCACGCCCGCCAGAAACAGGCGCGCCTGTGCCGCAGCCTCCCATTCCAGCGCCCCCCCCCCAATCGTCCCCACCTGTCCATCATCCCACACCAGCATCGCGGCCCCCACTTCGCGCGGGCTCGATCCGGCCGCCGAGGCAATCACCACCCGCGCCACCGCCCCATGCGCGTCAATCGCCGCCTGCAAAGTTGC
>JANNKX010000023.1:0-7238 GCA_031396505.1 Rhodobacterales bacterium | reverse complement strand
GACCGCGCGCGTGCCTTTGGCCTCGTGGGGGCGGCGTTCGGGGTGGGGTTCGTGCTTGGGCCGGCCATTGGGGGCCTGCTGGGGCATTTCGGACCGCGGGTGCCGTTCTATGCGGCGGCGGTGATTTCGCTGCTGAATTTCGCCTATGGCTGGTTCGTGCTGCCGGAAACGCTGACGCCTGCCAACCGGCGGCCGTTCGAATGGCGCAGGGCCAATCCGTTCGGTACGTTTGCGGTGTTCGCGCAGTACAAGGGCATCTTGCCGATGTGTGCGGTGCTGGGTCTGTATTTCTTTGCGTCCGCGATTTACCTCGCGATCTGGCCGTTCTGGGGGGCTGCGAAATTCGGCTGGGATACCGCGATGATCGGGTTGTCGCTGGCGGCGTTCGGCATCATCACGGCGATGTTTCAGGGCTTTATCACGGGGCCTGCCGTTGCGCGGTATGGCGAGCTGCGGGTCTGTCTGATCGGATTGGTCAGCGCGGTGATCGCGGCTGTGGGGTATGGTCTGGCGGGCGGGTTGTTCATGGTTGTGGTGTTCATGCTGGTGCACGGACCCGAGGGGTTTGTGCATCCGATGCTGGTGGCGGTCATGTCAAGGGCGGTGCCGGATGATGCGCAGGGCGAATTGCAGGGGGGCATTTCATCGGTGATGAATATTGCGATGCTGCTGGGGACGATTTTCTTTTCGCAATTGTTTGCCTATTTCATGGAAGCGGGGGCACCTGTGCAATCGCCGAACGTCGCGTTTTATGCGGCCGCAGGGGTGCTGGGGGCGGTGCTGGTGTTGTTCTGGATGGTCAAACCGAGGGAAGTGCATGTCTGAGACGTTCAAGGGCAGTTTCACACAACAAGAACCGATCCCGGAGGCAGGCATCGCGGCGGCGCTGGCGGTGCTGCAGCACGGGCGGCTGCACCGCTATAACGTGGCACCGGGCGAGGTGGCGGAAACGGCGCTGCTGGAGGAAGAGTTTGCGGCGCTGGTAGGGGCGAAGTACTGTCTGGCGGTGGCATCGGGCGGGTATGCGATGGCGACGGCGTTGCGCGCGGTGGGGGTGGGGCACGGGGTGCCTGTGCTGTCGAATGCGTTCACGCTGGCCCCGGTGCCGGGGGCGATTGCGAGCGTGGGCGGGGTGCCGGTGTTTGTCGAGGTGACGGATGATCTGACGATTGATCTGGATGATCTGGCGGCGAAGGCGGGTTCTGCCAAGGTTCTGCTGCTGTCACACATGCGCGGGCATGTCTGCGACATGGAGCGTCTGATGGCGATCTGTGATGCGGCGGGTGTGACGGTGATCGAAGATTGCGCGCATACGATGGGGGCGTTGTGGAACGGCGTGCCGAGCGGGCGGCATGGGCTGGTGGGCTGTTATTCGGCGCAGACCTACAAGCATGTGAACGCGGGCGAGGGCGGGTTTCTGGTGACGGATGATCCGGTGGTCGCGGCCAAAGCGGTGCTGCTGTCGGGGTCATATATGCTGTATGCGCGGCACCGGGCGGCCCCTGCGCCGGAGGTGTTTGAAGGGCTGCGGCTGGAGATACCGAATATTTCGGGGCGGATGGACAATCTGCGAAGCGCGATCCTGCGGCCGCAACTGTCGCTGCTGGAGGATCGGCGCATCCGCTGGGGCGTGTTGTACCGGACGCTGGAGGCGGGGCTATCGGGGGTGCCGGGCCTGCGGTTGATCCCGCGGCCGGAAGCCGAGGTTTACGTGGCGTCATCGTTCCAGTTCCTGCTGCCGGACTGGGAAGGCGCGCGGGTGGAGGCATTGCTTGCGCGGTGTCTGGGCCGCGGGGTGGAGTTGAAATGGTTCGGGGCGGCGGACCCGGTGGCCTTTACCAGCCGCTATGCGCATTGGGCCTATGCCAATCCCGCGCCGATGCCGCAGACCGACCGGGTGCTGGCGGGGCTGATCGATATGCGGCTGCCGTTGACGTTCACGCCTGATGATGCGGCACTGATCGGGCGGATCATCAAGGCGGAGGTGAGCGCGGTCTGGCAGGGCGATGTGGCCCCTGTGGGGCGCATCGTGGGGGCGGATTGAGACGGCGGGGCGTCGTGTATCGCCAACCACCGCCGCGTCGCCGCTGGTGGCAGCGTATGCTGGACCCGGTGTTCTATCTGCGGGCGGTAATTGCGGTGTCAGTGGTGGCGCTGGTCGTGGTGCCGTTTCTGGCGGATGGGGCGCTGGCGGTGGCGCGGCCTGTGGCATCGGCGGCGGGGGATTGCCGGGTGTTGCGTGTGGTGGATGGCGATACGGTTGATCTGTGGTGCGGGGCGACGGGGTTTGAGCGTGCGCGGCTGGACGGGTTCGACGCGCCGGAGTTGTTTTCGCCGAAATGCGGGGCGGAATTGCTGGCCGCACAGAAAGCAAAATGGGCGCTGCGGGGGATGCTGCTGGCGGACGGGGACTTGTGGATGGATCGCGGTGGGCTTGACCGCTATCAGCGGCGGCTGGTGACGGTGTGGGTGGGGCAGGTGCCACTGGCGCGGCGGATGATCCAAGGCGGATACGCGCGGAGTTATGGCGGCGGGCTGCGCGGTGGGTGGTGTTGACAGAATGATGGGCTGTGCCGCGGTGATCAGCGCAGATAGGGCGAGGGTCCGCCGAGGCTGTCGTTGGTATGCTGGATCAGCACGTCACACAGGCAGGCGGCGTCGGTGCAGGCGTCGCGCGTCGTAATAAAGGCGGTATCGCGGGGTGGGTTCGCGAGGTCCACCCGGCTTTTTGTCGCATTCTCATAGGCGTAAACCCAGGCGAGGTCATCAAGGCGGCCCATGCGCCAGAGCGGCGCATCGGGGGTGTCGGCGGCATCGCACATGATCTGATGGGCGGGAATGGTCGGAGCGTCGCAGCGGATGTCCGACAGCATGAAGCCGTAGCTTTGTTCCAGCCGGGCGATTTCCGTCTCGACTGCCGTCATTGTGGCGGGGCAGCTTTGCGCAAGAACCGGACCGGCGAGAACAGACAGGCACAGCGTGTGGTGCAGGGTGCGGCGCATGGCGCGATCCTTTCAGGGCAAAATGCACGACTTGTAGAGTTGGGCGGATGATGGTTGCGTGGTCAAGGTCAGGAAATCCGGTAGCCGTGACATGGTGGTCTTGGCCAGATGACTATTTTTGCAAAGCGAAAGGCGTGCAGGCGCACGATTTGTGACAAGTGTTTCGAGATGCACAGGTTTTTGGCGCAGTGCGTGGCGCGCGCAGCTTGTCGCAGGGGGGATTTTCCACGCCGCCTTTGGTTGACCCGGACCGGGGGGCGGAGTAAACCCAAGCGCAAAGGTGACGCGGCCCGGATGCGGTCGCGCCCTTGTCGCCAGCAAGAAGGAGCATGCGCTTTGGACATTCTGTTGCGGGAATATCTGCCGATTGTCATTTTTCTGGCGCTGGCCGTGGGGTTGGGACTGGTTTTGCTGCTGGCCGCGGCGGTGCTGGCCGTGCGCAATCCGGACCCGGAAAAGGTATCGGCCTATGAATGCGGGTTCAACGCGTTTGATGATGCGCGGATGAAGTTTGATGTGCGGTTCTACCTTGTGTCGATCCTGTTCATCATCTTCGATCTTGAGGTGGCGTTCCTGTTCCCGTGGGCGGTGGCCTTTGGCGAGATCAGCATGGTGGCGTTCTGGTCGATGATGGTGTTCCTGGGGGTGCTGACGATCGGGTTTGCCTACGAATGGAAAAAGGGAGCACTGGAATGGGAGTGATGACCGGTGCAAATGCGGCTGGCGTTGACCGCGATGTGGCGACGGCGGGCCTGAACGCGGAATTGCAGGACAAGGGGTTTTTGCTGACCTCCACGGCGGATATCATCAACTGGGCGCGCAACGGGTCTTTGCACTGGATGACCTTTGGCCTTGCGTGCTGTGCGGTGGAAATGATGCACACCTCGATGCCGCGCTATGATCTGGAACGCTTCGGGACAGCCCCGCGCGCGTCGCCGCGCCAGTCAGATCTGATGATCGTGGCGGGCACGCTGACCAACAAGATGGCACCTGCGTTGCGTAAGGTTTACGATCAGATGCCAGAACCACGCTATGTGATCAGCATGGGGTCCTGTGCAAATGGCGGGGGATACTACCATTATTCCTACAGCGTGGTGCGGGGATGCGACCGGATCGTGCCGGTGGACATCTATGTGCCGGGCTGCCCGCCGACGGCAGAGGCATTGCTTTATGGAATCCTGCAGTTGCAGCGGAAAATCCGCCGTACCGGCACGTTGGTGAGGTGAGCCCATGTCGGAAGCGCTACGCGAACTTGGGGGCTATCTGGAACTGAAGCAGCCGAATGCGGTTGTGGGAACGGACATCGCCTTTGGCGAATTGACGGTGACGGTGCAGCCCGGAGCGATCGTGTCGTTCGTGGAATTTCTGCGCAGTGATGCGGCGTGCCGGTTCACGTCGCTGGTGGATATCACGGCGATTGACCATCCGGAGCGGGTGGCGCGGTTCGACGTGGTGTATCATTTCTTGTCGATGTACCAGAACCACCGCATCCGGGTGAAGCTGGCGGTCCGTGAAAGCGATATGGTGGCGTCGATCCACGAGGTGCATCCATCGGCGAACTGGTTTGAACGGGAAGTGTTCGACATGTTCGGCATTCTGTTTTCCGGGCATCCGGACTTGCGGCGCATTCTGACGGATTACGGGTTCCGGGGGCATCCGTTGCGCAAGGATTTTCCGACGACGGGGTATACGGAAGTGCGCTACGATGAGGCGCAAAAGCGGGTGGTGTATGAGCCTGTGTCGTTGGTGCAGGAATACCGCCAGTTTGATTTCCTGAGCCCGTGGGAGAGCGCGAAATACGTGCTGCCGGGTGATGACAAGGCCGTTGATCAGAAGGCGGGGGCAAAATGATGGACGGCGATATCCGCACGAACAAGTATGATGACGGGTCTTCGGACCTGGAGACAGGCGAACAGAAGATCCGCAATTTCAACATCAACTTCGGCCCGCAACACCCTGCAGCGCATGGAGTTTTGCGGCTGGTGCTGGAGCTGGACGGGGAAATCGTGGAACGCTGCGATCCGCATATCGGGCTGCTGCACCGTGGCACTGAAAAGCTGATGGAAAGCCGGACCTATCTGCAGAACCTGCCGTATTTCGACCGGCTGGACTATGTGGCGCCGATGAATCAGGAACATGCGTGGTGTCTGGCGATTGAGCGGCTGACGGGGACGCCAGTGCCGCGCCGGGCGTCGATCATCCGGGTGCTGTTCTGCGAGATCGGGCGGATTCTGAGCCATCTGTTGAATGTGACGACGCAAGCGATGGATGTGGGCGCGCTGACCCCGCCTTTGTGGGGGTTTGAGGAACGCGAAAAGCTGATGGTGTTCTATGAACGGGCCAGCGGCGCGCGCCTGCATGCGGCGTATTTCCGCCCCGGTGGCGTGCATCAGGACCTGACGCCGCAGTTGGTGGAAGATATTGATATTTGGGCCGAGGCGTTTCCGCGCCTGCTGGATGATATCGACGGGCTGCTGACGGAAAACCGCATCTTTAAGCAGCGCAATGCCGATATCGGCGTGGTGACAGAGAAGGACATTCAGGACTGGGGCTTTTCCGGCGTGATGGTGCGCGGGTCGGGTCTGGCATGGGATTTGCGGCGCGCGCAACCCTATGAATGTTATGACGAGTTTGATTTCCAGATTCCGGTGGGCAAGAACGGTGATTGTTATGACCGCTATTTGTGCCGCATGGCGGAAATGCGGGAAAGCACATCAATCATCCGGCAATGCGTGGCGAAACTGCGGGTGGAAAAGGGCGATATCCTTGCGCGTGGCAAGATCACGCCGCCGAACCGGGCCGAGATGAAGACATCGATGGAGGCGTTGATCCACCATTTCAAGCTGTACACCGAAGGGTTCCACGTACCCGCAGGCGAGGTTTATGCGGCGGTCGAGGCACCGAAGGGCGAGTTCGGGGTGTATCTGGTGGCGGACGGCACGAACAAGCCCTACCGCGCGAAGATCAGGGCACCGGGGTTCTTGCACCTGCAGGCGATGGATTACATCTGCAAGGGGCATCAACTGGCGGATGTAAGCGCGATTATCGGGACGATGGACGTGGTGTTCGGGGAGATTGACCGGTGACGTTGTGGGTTTCCCTGGTTGCTGCAGCTATCGCGGTGGCAGGTGCAGGGCTAGTCGCCTTGGATTATACATACTGGTCGGTCAGAGATGGTATGCTTGCCGAGGATGATTTCTGGGATCGTTGCCGGTCCTCTGCGATGCGCGGAGAACTTGCACTCGGTCGCTATGAGGGCGTCGTTTGGATGAAAGAAAATGACGCTGGAGTTTGTGAAGAAGTCCTGGGCTATTGCGTTGTGAATGAAGCCGCAGACGGAACAGTCTTTGGTGACTCCTTCGCAGAGCATCAAGTTACGGTTGTTTCCGACGACCCTTCAAATTGCAATTATGTTGGCGTGTTGTTTGACGCGGAATTGCCCTTCAAGAGAGTAGAATAATGCTGCGCCGTCTTCACCCACACCAGCCGACCTCATTCGCCTTTACCCCGGCAAATCTTGCATGGGCCAAGGGGCAGATCTCCAAATATCCCGAGGGGCGGCAGGCGTCGGCCATCATCCCGCTGCTGTGGCGCGCGCAGGAGCAGGAGGGGTGGTTGAGCCGCCCTGCGATCGAGCATATCGCGGATATGCTGGGGATGGCCTATATCCGGGCGCTGGAAGTGGCGACGTTCTACTTTATGTTCCAGCTGCAACCCGTTGGTTCCGTTGCGCATATTCAGGTGTGTGGCACCACGTCCTGCATGATTTGCGGCGCGGAAGACCTTGTGGCGGTGTGCAAGGAACTGGTGAACCCCAAGGCGCATGCGCTGTCAGCGGATGGCAAGTTTTCGTGGGAAGAGGTGGAGTGTCTGGGGGCCTGTGCCAATGCGCCGATGGCCCAGATCGGCAAGGATTACTATGAGGACCTGACGCCGGACAAACTGCGCGATCTGATCGGGCGGTTTTCCAATGGCGAGGTGCCGGTGCCGGGGCCGCAGAACGGGCGCTATGCGGCGGAACCGCTGAGCGGGTTGACGAGCCTGAAGGATTTCGAGAGCGGGAAGAAGCAGTATAACGCCAGCGCACAGGCTGCGGTGGATTTGCGCGATACGGTGAAACGGATTGACGGGACGGAAGTGCCGCTCCTGACGCCGTGGCTGGGCAAGGCCAAACCTGCGACGCCTGCGAAGGGTGTGGCAAAGGAACCAAAACCGGGGCGCAACGCGGTAGCGGAT
>JANNKX010000003.1:0-17697 GCA_031396505.1 Rhodobacterales bacterium | reverse complement strand
CGAATCGCTCTCCCCTCACGGGAGTCGAGCTGGTTTGCAGGGTTATCAGGAAGAGTTCGACAGGTTGGTCGCGGAAGGTTTCGCGCCGGTGAACATCAGCGGCTATGTTGTCGGAGGCGAAGAACGCTATGCAGCGGTCTTTGAACAGGGACAGAGGGGCGCATGGGTTGCACGCCATTCCATCTCGGCCGAGGAATATCAGCAAGAGTTTGACAGGCAACTGGCCGAAGGTTTCCGGTTAGTTGATGTGAGCGGCTATTCCGTGGGAGGTTCTGACCGGTTTGCAGCAATCTGGGTTCAGAATGACGGACGCGCGTGGGCGTCCCGGCACGGGATGTCGGCGGACGACTATCAGCGCGAATTCAACGCCTTTGCTGAGCAGGGTTTCCGACCAACACTGGTCACCGCCTGGGTATCCGGTAACGCACCCCGTTACGCGGCTATCTGGGAAAAACTAGCCGGTCCTGAATGGGTTGCGCGGCATGGCATGCTGTCGGACACTTATCAGGAAGAGTTCGATGCGCTTGCAACGCAATCCTTTATGCCACGTCGGATTGCGGCCTTTCACATGTATGAGTAGCCACTTGCAGGGGGTTATGACCACTGTCCGCGCACTGGACAAGGTATTGTCTAGGGTGCCGCGGAGGAAATCTGTGTCCTTCAGCGGGGATCACCTTCAATCTGATTAGATTGAAGGTGATCCAAGACAAGAACCACCTGTGCATGCCCGTGTATACTGCGCAATCGGATGAACCCGATTGCGCAGGACACGCTCTAATTTGCTGTCTCTTCGAAAAAGGCCAGCACATCGTCAAACACGGGCGGATGAGTTTCAAACAGAAGATGCCCCTGATCAGGATAGCCCCATATCTGCACGGGGCCGAAGTTGCGGGCGAAACGGTGGGTCTGGCCGGTAGAAAACAGCGAATCTTCAAGCCCGATGAAAAAGCGCAGGCGGTCGGCTGGCAGGCGGGGGACTGCGTCCAGCGTCCAGCGGCGCAAATCACCGGTATGGGCGCGGGTCATGCCGTCGGGTGGGCCGGTGATGCCGTCTTTGTCGGGGCCAAGGATATTGTCAGCGTCGGCCATGCGATCGGGGTCGCGCAGCGCGTTACGGCCAAAAAGCAGCGTGCGGTAATACTGGCGCCAGACCTTGTTTTCATCGAATGATCCCGCGACGAGCACCGCCGTCAGCAGATCATAACCGCCGTGCAGGCCGGTCAGCAGGCCGCCACCGCGTTCGACGGCGGGTGACATGGCAGCCACTTTCACATCGCCTGCGATCTGTTCTGCGGCGCGGATGGCAATCGGGCCGCCAGTTGAATAACCCAGTAGTCTTATGGGCTTGCCGGGGTATCTTGATGCAAATGCAGCAATCTGGTTCGCGGCATCTTCGATACCAAGCGCGTGGTCGAGGGGAAGGCCGTCAAGGCCGGGATAGCGGTAGAAGACCAATGCATAGCCGTCATCCTTCCACTTTTGGGCGGGTTCGAAGATACGGACAGAGGCAAGCGCGCCGGGGATGAAGATGGCAATCTTGTCGGCATTTGCGACCGTGCGCGCATCATAAAGCAGCGGGTCTTCCGCCCCGGCGAAACGCGCTTGCTCGGTGGCGCAGGCGGCCAGCAGGGCGAGGCAGAACAAGAACAGATACCGCAGCATCGCCCCCTTTGGTGGTCGACCGATTGACGCCAGATCATCCTGCCTGCTGCAGGTGTTCAAGTCGCAATCGCGTGTGATGCATCAGATCGCATTCTTGAAGCGGAAAAAGCCGTGGGTGGCATGGGGCCAGAGGCGGGCATCAGGGGGGCGAAGGGCGCGCGCGAGCGGGATGCCGTGGAGCGGAAGGCCGCGCAGGATGTCGGCGATGGGGTCGGCGGAGGCGAGATCGGTCTTGCCGGGAGTATGCAAGCCGCCGACCCACCGCCATGAGAGGGTGTTGGAGGCGGGATCACCGTCCAGCAGGTGGCGCAGAAAGAAGTCGGCGCCGAGTTCCCACGGCAGGCGGAGGGTGAAGATCCAGATTGAGGCAAACCCCCTGCGGGCGTGGTTGTGCAGATAGCCGGTGGTGACAAGTTCTTGCGCCCGGTGATCGAAGGCGTCGATGCCGGTGCAGCCCTGACAGGCGGCTTGCCAGTCATTGCGCAGGCCGGATTGGGTGGCAATGCGGTTGAGGGCCGCCCGCACGCCATGATGACCGGGCAGGTCGCGGTTGCGGTGATTTGCGTGAGCGCGGCCCGCGCGGGGGACAAATGCGGCAAGGCGGGCGGGGGCGGCGCTGCGCGTGGGCGGAAACTGGGCTATGCGTGGCAAGCTAACGCAGGGTCGCGGCATTTAAAGGGCTGCCCTTGCAGCCCCCGGCGCGCACAACTAAGACTCTGTTCATCAAGACGCGATATTCCCGTGACAAGTTGAGAGGCAGCCCCCCATGCGCGATCCGGTAGAGCACTATATGAACACCCTCGTTCCGATGGTCGTCGAACAGACGAGCCGGGGCGAGCGGGCCTATGACATTTTCAGCCGGATGTTGAAGGAACGGATCATTTTCCTGTCCGGTCCGGTGCATGACGGCATGTCGAGCCTGATTTGCGCGCAACTGTTGTTCCTTGAGGCGGAGAATCCGTCGAAAGAGATCAGCATGTACATCAACAGCCCCGGCGGGGTGGTGACGTCGGGTTTGTCGATCTATGACACGATGCAGTACATCAAGCCGAAGGTTTCGACCCTTGTGATCGGGCAGGCGGCGTCGATGGGCAGTCTGTTGTTGACGGCGGGGCACGCGGGGATGCGATTCTCGTTGCCGAATTCCCGCGTGATGGTGCACCAGCCATCGGGGGGCTATCAGGGGCAGGCGACGGATATCATGATCCACGCGCGCGAGACGGAAAAGTTGAAGCTGCGGTTGAATCAGATTTACGTGAAGCACACAGGTCAGGATTTGGCGACTGTCGAGGCGGCACTGGAACGTGATAACTTCATGTCTGCGGAAGATGCCAAGGCCTGGGGTTTGATCGACGAGATCGTGGAAAGCCGTGGCAAGGCGGACGACACGTCGAAGTGAGGCGCGCCCGGTTGGGCGATTTGACATTGTGGAACCCTTGGCCTTGTCTTAGGATTCCACAAATGCAGTCTGGGATAGCCCATCACGCGCAAAGCGGCAGGGCGGCAAAGGATGACGATGGCGAATAATTCAGGCACCGACAGCAAGAACACGCTTTATTGTTCGTTTTGCGGCAAAAGCCAGCATGAGGTGCGCAAGCTGATTGCGGGGCCGACGGTGTTCATCTGCGATGAATGCGTCGAGCTGTGCATGGACATCATCCGCGAGGAGACCAAGACCACGGGTCTGAAATCGACCGATGGGGTGCCGACGCCGCGCGATATCTGCAAGGTGCTGGACGACTATGTGATCGGGCAGGTGCATGCCAAGCGTGTTCTGTCGGTGGCGGTGCATAACCATTACAAACGCCTGAACCATTCGTCGAAGTCGGATATCGAGCTGAGCAAGTCGAATATCCTGCTGATCGGGCCGACGGGGTGTGGCAAGACGCTGCTGGCGCAGACGCTGGCGCGGATACTGGATGTGCCGTTCACGATGGCGGATGCAACGACGCTGACGGAAGCGGGCTATGTCGGCGAGGATGTGGAAAACATCATCCTGAAGCTGCTGCAGGCGTCTGAATACAACGTTGAACGGGCGCAGCGCGGGATCGTCTATATCGACGAGGTCGACAAGATTACGCGCAAGTCGGACAATCCGTCGATTACGCGGGATGTGTCGGGCGAGGGCGTGCAGCAGGCGCTGTTGAAAATCATGGAAGGCACGGTGGCATCGGTGCCGCCGCAGGGTGGGCGCAAGCATCCGCAGCAGGAATTCCTGCAGGTGGATACGACGAACATCCTGTTCATCTGCGGGGGCGCGTTTGCGGGTCTGGAAAAGATCATCGCGCAGCGTGGCAAAGGGTCGGGCATCGGGTTCGGCGCGGATGTAAAGGGGCCGGAGGAACGCGGCGCGGGTGAATTGTTCAAGGAGCTTGAACCCGAAGATCTGTTGAAATTCGGGCTGATCCCGGAATTTGTGGGGCGTCTGCCGGTGCTGGCGACGCTGACCGATCTGGACGAGGCGGCACTGGTGACGATCCTGACGGAGCCGAAGAACGCGCTGGTGAAACAGTATCAGCGGCTGTTCGATATTGAAGGGGTGAAACTGACGTTCACGCCGGATGCGCTGGTGGCGATTGCGAAACGGGCGATCAAGCGCAAGACGGGCGCGCGCGGCCTGCGGTCGATCATGGAGGACATCCTGCTGGATACCCTGTTCGAACTGCCGGGCATGGATACGGTGGAAGAGGTCGTGGTCAAGGAAGAGGCGGTGCATTCGGGTTCAAAGCCGATTTTGGTCTATACCGAGGCGACCAAGAAGAAAGAAAAAGCCACCGCAAGCTGATGCTTGGATCATTGCGGGGAACAGGCGGGCGATTGCCCGCCTTTTTCATGGCCGGTGGGTCGGCATGCGGCGGTGGCATCTGGACGCGGGCGCGCGGCTGCGGCATACATCAACGCAGCACAGGTCCGGAGGCCCACGCATGTATTTCCTGAAACGCCTGCTGACATGGTGGAACAGCCAGACCATCGGCACACAGTTGTTCACGGCGCGGCGCGGGATAAAGGTGGGGACGGATGAGCAGGGGAACCTGTATTACCAAACCAAGGACGCGAAGAGACGCTGGGTGATTTACAACGGTGAGATGGAGGCAAGCCGCGTCAGCCCCGACTGGCACGGTTGGCTGCATTTCACCTGGGATCAGCCGCCAAGCGAGGCGCCGCTGGTGCACAAGGCATGGGAAAAGCCGCATGTTGAAAACCTGACGGGCACGGCTGCCGCCTATGCGCCGGCAGGGTCGATCCGGCGCACGGCACCGGAGGCGCGGCGCGACTATGATGCGTGGCAACCGGAATAATGGCGGAAAATACGTCAGAGGTGGTGGCAGGGGCGGCGGTGCTGGCGGCGGCGATCGGGTTTCTGGTCTATGCGGGGCAAACGGCAGGTTTCGGCAGTAACAGTGACAGCTATGATCTGACGGCGAGTTTCCGGGCGGTAGATGGCATCAGTGTCGGGACCGATGTGCGGCTTGCCGGGGTCAAGGTCGGCACGATTACCAGTTTGGCACTGAACCCGCAGACGTTTTATGCCGATGCCGTGGTGGCGGTGGACAAGGCGATTATCCTACCCGACGATTCGGCAATTCTTGTATCTTCTGAGGGGCTTCTGGGCGGTAATTATATCGAGATCGTGCCGGGCGGTTCGCTGGAAACACTCGCACCGGGGGCCGAGATTGAAGATACCCAAGGGTCGGTCAGCCTTGTGACGTTGCTGTTGCGGTTTGTCGGTGCGCAATCCGATGACGGGACTGCGTCAGAATGAAATGGGCCTGCGTTTTGGCATTGCTTGCAGGGCCTGCGTTTGCCGAAACGGCGGTGGCACCTGGCGGCGTTGTGCGGTGGCTGGATAAGCTGTCGGGCGATACTGAAGATCTGGTGCTGGCGGCGGGGCAGGTGGTGGAACGCGGGCAGTTGACGATCAAGCTGGATGAATGCCGCTATCCGGCGAATGACCCGGCCTCGGACGCCTTCGTGCATCTGACGATCATGGATAATCGCGCGGCGGCGGTGGCGTTTTACGGCTGGATGATTGCGTCAAGCCCGGCCCTGTCGGCGATGGATCACGCGCGTTATGACGTGTGGGTGTTGAACTGCGACGTGCCGGGAATTGAACCAGCGCCCGTTGATGACGGGGCGATCGAGGGCGAATAACCGGGTGGATCAAACCGGGCCGTGCGAGGCAGGGCGTCGGTCAACAGGCGGTGATACTGCGCACGCGGAATTTCGATGCCGCCAAGGGACGCAAGGTGGGACGTCAGGAACTGCGTATCAAACAAGGTGAAACCGCCAGCGCGCAAACGATGGACAAGATAGGCAAGGGCCATCTTCGATGCATCGGTGCGGCGCGAAAACATGCTTTCGCCAAAGAATGCCGCGCCCAGCGTGACACCGTAGACCCCGCCAACAAGGGTGCCGTCCTGCCACACCTCAAGGCTGTGGGCCTGACCGCTGGCGTGCAATTGGGCGTACAGATCAGCGATGGTTGTGCTGATCCAGGTTTGGGGACGGTCGGCGCAGGCCGCGACAACGGCATTGAAATCGCGGTTGATGGTGATCAGGGGGGCATCGCGGCGAATGCGGCTGGCGAGGCTGCGGGCAATGTGAAAGCCCTGCAGCGGGAGAATGCCGCGCTGTCGAGGATCGATCCAGTGGACGGCCGGATCATCGCGCCCGTCGGCCATGGGAAAAATCCCGCGTGCGTAAGCCTGCAAGAGAAGCGCGGGCGTCAGGTCCATTCAGGGGGTGTCCTTGCGGTGGTCTGGGTGCTGCACTACGCTGATCTTTTGGCAAATGTGAGGGGCTGTGGTGGGGTTTTTTGATTTTCTGCATGATATTAAGCCCTATGCAGAGGATTTTCCATCGGTGCAGCGGTTGAATACGCGGCATCAGATGATTGTGGCGCCGCTGGCGGCACAGATTGCGGGAAAATCGGTCCTGGACCTCGCGGCGCATGACGGGCGTTGGGCCCATGCCTTTGCGGGGGCGGGGGCGGCGTCGGTTCTGGGCATCGAGGGGCGGGCGGAGCTGGTGCAGCGTTATGGGCATTATCCGCATGACGATCTGAAGGCGTGTGTGACATTGACTGTGGGGGATATTTTTGACGGGGTGCAGGCGGAAATTGCAGCAGGGCATCGCTATGACGTGATTGGGGTGTTGGGCATTTTCTATCACATCATGGATCACTTCTGGCTGTTGAAACAACTGCGGCGGCTGCAACCCGAACTGATGATCATCGACAGCGAGTTTCTGCTCCTGCCGGGGGCGATGATGGTGTTCGCACGGGAACGGGTGGACACCCCGCTGAACGCGATTGCACAAACCGCAGGGCAGACGGAATCGATGGTGGGGGTTCCGTCGTTCATTGCGATGGAGGTGATGGCCGATGTTCTGGGCTTTGATCTGACATGGCTGGACTGGAACACGGTGCCAGAGGGGCAACGCGGCAATGTGCAGGACTACTTTCGCCCAGAAAACCGGCGGCGGGCAACCTGTCTGTTGCGGCCACGCTAAGCGCGCGGCAAGTTTGGCCTAAAGCGTACCGTGCGCAATCAGGTTCAGCCGATTGCGCACGACACGCTGGGATTCACAGGTGATCCGCGCTAGCAGCTAGGCCTGCCCGTAGGTGGCGGCGAGCCACTTTTCCAGCCAGTGGATGTTGTAAGTGCCTGACAGGACATCGGGTTCTTCGAGCAGGGCATTAAACAGCGGCACGGTGGTATCGACGCCGTCCACGATCAATTCGCCAAGCGCGCGTTTCAGCCGGGCAAGCGCCTCGGGACGGTCGCGGCCATGTACGATGAGTTTGCCGATCAGGCTGTCGTAATAGGGTGGGATGGAATACCCGGAATACAGGGCGCTGTCCATGCGGACGCCGTAACCGCCGGGCGCGTGATACATCCGCACCTTGCCAGGGCAGGGTGAGAAGTTGGGGAGCTTTTCGGCGTTGATGCGGACCTCGATGGCGTGGCCGTTGATTTCAAGATCGTCTTGGGAAAAGGACAAATCCATGCCTGCGGCGACGCGGATCTGTTCGCGCACAAGGTCGATGCCAAAGATGGCTTCGGTGACGGGATGTTCGACCTGCAGGCGGGTGTTCATTTCGATGAAGTAGAATTCATCGTTTTCAAACAGGAATTCGACCGTGCCGGCACCGATGTAGTTGATTTTCGCAACGGCATCGGCGCAGACCTTGCCGATGCGGGCGCGCTGTTCGGCGGTGATGGCAGGGCCGGGGGCCTCTTCCAGGACTTTCTGGTGGCGGCGCTGCAGGGAGCAATCGCGCTCGCCCAGATGCACGGCGCGGCCCTTGCCGTCACCGAACACCTGAATTTCGATGTGGCGCGGGGTTTGCAGGTACTTTTCGATATAGACTTCGTCATTACCGAAGGCATTCTTCGCCTCGGACCGCGCGGTGCGGAAGGCGATTTCCAGCTCTTCGGGGTTGGTTGCGACCTTCATGCCGCGTCCGCCGCCGCCTGCGGTGGCCTTGATTATAACGGGGAAGCCGATTTTGGCGGCAACGCCGATGGCGGTCTCAAAGTCGGGCACGCCGCCATCCGATCCGGGGACGACGGGAATGCCAAGGGCGGCGGCGGTTTCCTTGGCGGTGATCTTGTCGCCCATGATGCGGATATGTTCGGCCGTGGGGCCGATGAAGGTGATGCCGTGATCTTCGAGCGCCTGTGCAAAAGCGGCGTTTTCGGAAAGGAATCCATAGCCGGGATGCACGGCTTGTGCGCCGGTGATTTCGCAGGCGGAAATGATGGCGGCCTTGGACAGATAGCTGTCGGTGGATGAGGCGGGGCCGATGCAAATGGATTCGTCGGCCATGCGGACATGCATTGCGTCACTGTCGGCGGTGGAGTGCACGGCGACGGATTTGATGCCCATCTCACGCGCGGCGCGGATCACGCGCAGGGCAATTTCGCCCCGGTTGGCGATCAGGATTTTTTCGAACATGGCCTTACTCGATAATCATCAAGGGCGCACCGTATTCGACGGCGTTGCCATCGGCGACGAGGATTCGCTTGACCACGCCCGCGCGTGGGGCGGGGATGTGGTTCATGGTTTTCATGGCCTCAATGATCAGCACGGTCTGGCCTTCGGTCACGGTTGCACCGATGGCGACAAAGGGTGTCGCACCGGGTTCGGCCGACATGTAAACCGTGCCGACCATGGGCGAGGTGACAGCACCGGGGTGCTGCGCCGGATCTTCGGGGGCTGCGGCGACGGCCATTGCGGTGGCCGCTTGGGTGGTGGGGGCTGCGTGCGGCACGACCGGGGCAGCCTGCACCATTTGCACCTGTTTCGATACTTTGACATCCAGCCGATCATCGGGCCCGTATTCGCGCTTGACCGACAATTCGGTCAGATCGTTTTTGTTCAGCAATTCGGCCAATGCCTGAATGAAGGCCACGTCTGCTTCGGAAGAATGTGTGCTCATGCCGTCCTCTGGTTGGCGGTTCTGGGGTGCGGATCGGGCCGCCTGATTGCCCGGGGTTATACGCGAGGCATTCAAGGGTGAAAAGCGCCCATTGGCGTTGCATGCTTTTTGGTCAGGGTGGAAATTTGGCGGAGTTTGTAAATTTACCGTTTGATAAAAAAACGGAAGCATGCCAATTTTTTCAGGACTGCAAGCCATGGGAGGGTTTCGCCTTGTCCAACAGCCCGCTGACGCCCGGTGTCGTGGCGCATCGCCTGACGCCTGAGGTTTACGCCCGCAATTTTGACGACCATACAGCGCCGTTGGACCGACACGAGGCGCGGGTGGCGGCGGACCGGTGTTATTTCTGCCATGATGCGCCATGTATCACGGCGTGTCCTACAGCCATCGACATCCCGCTGTTCATCCGGCAGATCGCAACGGGCACACCGGATGCGGCGGCAAAGACGATTTTTGCGCAGAACATCATGGGGGGCATGTGCGCGCGGGTGTGCCCGACGGAAACCCTGTGCGAAGAGGCCTGCGTGCGCGAGGCGGCGGAGGGCAAGCCGGTTGAAATCGGGCGGTTGCAGCGGTTTGCGACAGATACGTTGATGGCGCGGGGCGTGCATCCGTTTGTGCGGGCGCAGGCAACGGGCAAGCGTGCGGCGGTGGTGGGGGCGGGGCCCGCGGGATTGGCCTGTGCGCATCGGCTGGCGATGAAGGGCCACGATGTGGTGGTGTTTGACGCGCGGCCGCGTGCCGGGGGCCTGAACGAATACGGCATTGCGACCTACAAGGCGGTTGGGGATTTTGCGCAAGCGGAAGTCGACTGGCTGTTGCAGATTGGTGGGATTGTCATTGAACACGGGCGCGCCCTTGGCCGCGACATGACGCTGGCGGGCTTGCAGGCGGAGTATGACGCGGTGTTTCTGGGCATGGGGCTGGCGGGGGTGAATGCCTTGCGCGCACCGGGCGAAGACCGGGGAAATGTGCAGGACGCGGTCGAATTCATCGCAGGTTTGCGGCAACAGCCGGACCGGGGTGCTGTGCCGATCGGGCGCGATGTGGTGGTGATTGGCGGCGGCATGACAGCGGTGGATGCGGCGGTGCAGTCGAAACTGCTGGGCGCGGAAAACGTGACGATCGTCTACCGGCGGGGGCAGGACAGGATGAGCGCGTCGGGCTATGAACAGGATCATGCGACGTCGGCGGGGGTGCGGATCATCACGCATGCGGCACCCGTGGCGGTGCATGGCAACGGGGCGGTCACGGAGGTGGAGTTTGGCTATATGGCGGAGGGGCCGGGCGGGTTGAACCCCACGGGCGAGACGTTCCGCCTGAAGGCGGATCAGGTGTTCAAGGCGATCGGGCAGACGCTGGCGGGGGTGCCGGAGGGCCTTGTGCTGGAGGGCGGCAAGATCGCGGTGACCGGCGCCGGGCGCACATCGGTGGCGGGGGTCTGGGCCGGGGGCGATTGTGCCAGCGGTGGTGATGACCTGACGGTGACGGCAGTGGCCGAGGGGCGCGATGCGGCGGAAGATATGCATGCGAGTCTGATGGGATGAGCGTGCCTTGCGCAAACGTGGCGATGCGTCTACGCCTGCAGGACTTTGCAGGCCGGGGTGCCCATGTTCGCATTTATCGACACGGTAATCGAGGCGACGCTCGCCTTCGTTCGCGACAACCGCGACTGGGGGTTCTGGATCGCGCTTGTCTTTGCCTTTGGCGAGACGGTGGCGGGGATCTCGATCATCATCCCATCGACAGCCATTCTGCTGGGGGTTGGCGCGCTGGTAGCAACAGGGGAATTGTCATTGCTGCCGATCTGGGCCGGGGCTTCCATCGGGGCGGTGATCGGATCGCACCTGTCATATTTTCTGGGCTGGCGGTACGGCGATGCGATCCTGCGGCTGTGGCCTTTGCGGAACTATCCGGACCTTGTCGCACGGGGCGCAGCGGCGTTTCAGAAATGGGGGGTGATCGCGGTGATCATCGGGCATTTCTTTGGGCCACTGCGGGCGGTGGTTTTCGTGATGGCGGGCATCTCGCGGATCGCGCCAACGGTGTTTGTGCCAGTGAACGTCGCGGGGTGCCTTGCGTGGGCTTACGTCACGCCGAAGTTCGGCGAAGTGGCGGGGCATGCGATCGGGTATATCTGGGCGCTTCTCGGGTTCTGACTTTCATCATCATCGCAAGCCGCCGTTGTGCCAGCCATGGCACAGGCGGCCTTTTGCGCATTTGTGGAGGATAACATGGCTGACCTCAGCACAACTTTCATCGGGATCAAATCACCCAACCCATTCTGGCTGGCATCCGCCCCGCCAACGGACAAGGAAGTGAATGTGCGGCGCGCGTTCGCGGCCGGATGGGGTGGTGTCGTGTGGAAAACGCTGGGCAGCGAGGGCCCGCCTGTGGTCAACGTCAATGGTCCGCGCTATGGGGCGGTATATGGCGCGGACCGGCGGCTGCTGGGGTTGAACAACATTGAACTTATCACTGACCGCCCGCTGGAGGTGAACCTGCGCGAGATCAAGGCGGTGAAGCGCGACTATAAGGACCGCGCGATGATCATTTCGCTGATGGTGCCCTGTGATGAGGAATCGTGGAAGGACATCTTGGCGCGGATCGAGGATACCGAAGCGGACGGGGTGGAATTGAACTTTGGCTGCCCACACGGGATGGCCGAACGCGGGATGGGGTCTGCTGTCGGGCAGGTGCCGGAATATATCGAGATGGTGACACGCTGGGTCAAGATGCACAGCCGCATGCCCTGCATCGTGAAGCTGACGCCGAACATCAGCGATATCCGCAAACCGGCCGAGGCGGCAAAGAGGGGCGGGGCAGACGCCGTCAGCCTGATCAACACGATCAATTCGATCACGAGCGTTGATCTGGATGACTTTGCGCCAGAGCCAAAGATTGACGGCAAGGGCACGCATGGCGGCTATTGCGGGCCTGCGGTGAAGCCGATTGCGCTGAACATGGTGGCAGAGATCGCACGGGCCGAGGCGACGCGGGGCCTGCCGATTTCGGGGATTGGTGGCGTGACGACGTGGCGGGATGCGGCGGAGTTCATGTCGCTGGGTGCTGGCAACGTACAGGTCTGTACGGCGGCGATGACATACGGCTTCAAAATCGTGGAGGAGATGATTTCGGGCTTGTCCGATTACATGGATCGCAAGGGGTTTGCCGCGACGTCCGATCTGGTGGGACGCGCGGTGCCGAATGTGACGGACTGGCAGTTCCTGAACCTGAATTACGTGACCAAGGCGCATATTTCACAGGACGATTGCATCAAATGCGGGCGCTGTTATGCGGCGTGTGAGGATACGAGCCATCAGGCGATTGCGATGTCGGCGGACCGCGTGTTTACGGTCAAGGACGATGAATGCGTTGCATGCAATCTGTGCGTGAACGTCTGCCCGGTGGAAAACTGCATCACGATGGTGGAAATGCCGAAAGGTGCCGTTGATCCGCGTACAGGGACGAAAGTGGGTGATTACGCCAACTGGACGACGCATCCGAACAACCCGAGTGTGGCGGCGGAATAGTTTTGCGCGGAGGGTGTGAGAGTCTGGGTACCAGAGCTAGTTGCATCTGATCAGGCTAAGCCGAACAGTTGCAAAACGCTTTTATGTCAGATCATCACCTGTTGGCCCATTTCGACAACGCGGTTGGTGGGCAGGCGGTAAAAGCCGGTCACGTCGGCGGCCGATTTTGCCAGCCCGATAAACAGCTTTTCCTGCCAGACCGGCAGTCCGGCTGTAGGATCGGATTTGTATGAACGGCGGTTCAGGAAGAATGACGTGCTCATGATATCAAACTTGAGGCCCTTTTTGCGGGCAAATGCCAAGGCTCTGGGAACGTTGGGTTCTTCCATATAGCCAAAGCTGAGATCGATGCGCAGAAAGCGGTCGCTGATGGTTTCAATTGTGACGCGATGCTGGTTTTCGATATAGGGCACGGTGGCCACGGTGACGGTGACAATCATGTTCTGGGCATGCAGGACATGGTTGTGTTTGAGGTTATGCATCAGGGCAGGGGGGGCAACTTCGGGGTCAGATGTCAGGAACACCGCGGTTCCGGGAACGTCGACGCGGGACTTGGATTTCTGCAGCATGCTGACCAGCGCCTCGAGCGTGGTGGCGCCGCGGCGCGCGCGTTTGGTCACATAGGCGGACCCGCGCATCCATGTCCACATCACGACCAGCATGGTGCCGGCGATCAGGATCGGGACATAGCCGCCATCCGTGATCTTGATTGCATTGGCGGCAAGAAACAGGCTTTCCAGCACCAGAAGCGGTACCATCAGGGCGGCCACTTTCCAGGCGGGCCATTTCCAGCCGCGGGAAAACAGGATGACGGCCAGCACAGAGGTGATGACCATATCCCCGGTGACCGCGATGCCATAAGCGCTGGCAAGGTTGGATGATGAGCCGAACATGATGACCAGAACGAAAACGCCAACCGCAAGGATCGCGTTGACGCGGGGCAAATAGATCTGTCCCATCTGGCTTTCCGAGGTATGCAGGATTTCTAGACGGGGCAGCAGCCCCATCCGAACGGCCTGTTTCATCATGGAAAACGCGCCTGAAATGACGGCCTGACTGGCAATCACGGTGGCGGCGGTGGCAAGGATTACAAGTGGCAATAGCAGCCAATCGGGGGCCATAAGAAAAAACGGGTTTTCGGCCTTTTCGGGATGGGCCAACACCAGCGCGCCTTGACCAAGATAGCTGAGGGTCAGTGCGGGAAATACCAGAACGCCCCAGGCGATGCGAATGGGCTTGCGACCGAAGTGGCCCATGTCGGCATAGAGCGCCTCGCCACCAGTGACAGCAAGGAACACCGAGCCCAGCACCATGAACGAGGCAAAGCCATTGGTGAACAAAAACCCGATTGCATACGTCGGCGACAAGGCCAGCAGGATCGACCAGTCATCGCCGATATGCATCAGACCCAGAATGGCGATGGTCAAAAACCAGATGGTCATGATCGGGCCGAAAAATATCGAAACGGTCTGCGTGCCCCAGCGTTGCACCACGAACAGCCCGGTGATGATCAAAAGGGTCAAAGGGACGACAAACCCCTGTGCCCCGGGCGCGACAAGGGTCATGCCTTCAACAGCCGACAGCACGGACATGGCAGGTGTGATGATTGCATCGCCAAAAAACAGCGATATGCCAACCATGCCTATGGCCATCAGCCACATCGGACGGCGGCGCAGGGCCTGCTGCACCAACGCCACAAGCGACAGGGTCCCGCCTTCGCCCTGGTTATCGGCGCGCATGATGAAGAACACATATTTGATCGTGACGATCAGGATCAATGTCCAGATCAGCAGGGAGATCACGCCCAGCACATCACTGCGGGTCAGCCCATCATAGCTGGCCGCGTGCAGAGATTCGCGCATGGCATAGAGCGGGCTGGTGCCAATATCGCCGTAAACGATGCCGATGCAGCCCAGCACGAGTGCTGCGGTGCGTCCACGAGGGGCATGGGAGTCGTCTTCGGTTTCATGCTGTGGGGAAACGGTATCAGACATCGGCACCTACACATTTCATCTTGGGGAAGTATCTTTGTCCGGTGGGTAAGGCAAGTTCGGGATGCGAAAATGGGACTGGGACGCCAAGTCGTGCCATCAACGCAGATGACCACCTTGGACGGGGGGAGGGGTAGTCGGGTCCCTGCCATTGGGATAAACCAGACCGGCGGAAATGATCAGTTTGGCCGCATCTTCGATCGACATGTCCAGAATGATCACCTCGGCTGTGCGCACATAGACCAGAAAGCCCGACGTCGGGTTTGGTGTGGTCGGCAGAAACACAGTGATCATGTCATCGCCGCGCGGCAGTTTGGTGGCAAGTTCGCCCTTGGCAGCCATGGCGACAAATCCGATGGACCACAGGCCGGTACGGGGAAACTCAACCACGCAGGCCCGGTCGAAGTTCGAATTCGACTGCGAGAAGACGGTTTCCGCGATCTGTTTCAGGCCATTGTATACCGACCGCACGACAGGTGTACGGTCAACCAGACCTTCGGCCCACCGCAGGATGGACCGCCCGATCAGACCTTTGGCGATCCAGCCCATGAAAATTGTAAAGATCAGAAAGACGATGACGCCGAGGCCACGTACATTGTATTTCCAATCCTCGCCAAAGTAGTGCCGCAGCAGTTCGTTCGGGTGATAAGCGGACGGCACAAAGGGTAAAACCCACCCGTCGATCCAGCCGATGACCGTCCAGATGAAATAAATGGTCAGCACAATGGGCAGAACGACGACAAGCCCGGTCAGAAAGCTGCGGCGCAGGCCGGCGAAAAGGCCACCTTTGCGGCGACTTGCGATATCGTCGGCCATCGTGAAATCCCCTTGTGCGCCGGGCGGAATGTAGGGGCAGGTATCGGCGGGCACAATGGCGATGCGCTGACATTCCGGCGAATATCACAGGGTTTCGGCAAGTTCCGTGGCGATTGCGGCGGCAAGGCGGGCATTGTTCAAAACGAGGGCGATATTGGCATCGAGCGATCGCCCTTGGGTGAGTTCATAGATGCGTTGCAGCAGGAATGGCGTGACGGCCTTGGCAGCAATGCCTGCGGCGACGGCATCCTGCAGGGCCGCCTCGATCACGGGGGTGATGGTGGCGCGTGCGATCTCGGCATCCTGGGGGATCGGGTTGGCGACCAGTTGCCCGCCGGGCAAGCCGAGTGTGGCGCGCATCCGGTGGGCGGTGGCGATGGCTGTGGCTGTATCCATGCGCAAGGGTGCGGGCAGGCCGGATGTGCGCGACCAGAAGGCCGGAAAATCATCCTGACCATAGGCGATGACGGGCACACCGTGGGTTTCCAGCACCTCAAGCGTTTTGGGCAGATCGAGGATGGCCTTGGCCCCGGCGCAAACGACGGTGACGGGGGTTTGGGCGAGTTCAAGCAGATCGGCCGAGATATCAAAGCTGTGTTCGGCACCGCGATGCACGCCGCCGATGCCGCCTGTGGCAAAGACGTGGATGCCCGCGAGATGGGCACAGATCATGGTGGCCGCAACGGTGGTGGCCCCGGTGCGGCCCATGGCAAGGCAGGCCGCCAGATCGGCGCGCGACAGCTTCATCACACGCTGGGCCTGTGCAAGGGTATCAAGTTCGGCCTCGGTGAGACCGATGTGGATGCGGCCAGCCATAATCGCGATGGTGGCGGGAACGGCACCCGCGCCACGCACAGCCTGTTCTACGGCGCGCGCGGTGTGCAGGTTTTGCGGATAGGGCATGCCATGGGTGATGATCGTGGATTCAAGCGCCACAAGGGGCGCGTGTGCGGCAAGGGCTGCAGCCACGGCGGGGCTGAACGTGAGGGGCAGGGTTGGGGGCATCTTCATGAACCAATCTCTCCGGATACATAATCGGCGGCGGCGTTCAGCGCGGCGGCAAGGGCCGCGTCGCGGGCAGCGCCGCGCCGTTCGGCCACGATATGGGCGGCCATGAAAGTATCACCAGCACCTGTCACGCGGGTGACCATCACAGCGGGCGGGGCGGCAGTGATGACGTCGGCACCAGCCAGACCATCGGCGCAAGGCCGCCCGCCGTCGGTGACCAGAACACGCGTCGCACCCCGTGTGAGCAATGCCGCGGCCGCCTCGGCCGTGGTGGCAAAGCGCACTTTGGCCAGCAAACCGGCCTCTTCCAGATTGACATACAGCGTGGTGCGGGGGTGGGCCAGCAGGGGCAGCAGACGTTCGGCCTTGCCGGGGCTGGCGGGGGCCACGCGCAAATCGGCTGCGGCAAACAGCGGCGAGGTGGCAATATCGCCGAGCAGCGCCTCGGTCAGATTACCGTCCAGCGCGATCAGGCCGGGGTATGGGGCGTGCTGCGATCCCAACCGCCCGTCGGCCAGCGGGCGCAGGATCTTGTCGCCCGCCGCCTCGAGCGAGTGGGCATCGGCGACAGCAGCAATCAGGCCGTTGGCGCCCTCAATCGCCATGTAACGGTCGGTGGGCAAATCGTCGGACCGGTACAGCGTGTCGGTGATAAGCCCCATGTGATCGCAGGCGGCGACAAGGGCATCGCCATCGGTATCGCGGCCGATGGCCGACAGCAGGGCAGGGGTCAGGCCAAAGCGGCGCAGGGTCGTGGCGATGTTCATCGCAACGCCACCAGGCAGGCGTGTGATGCGACCAGGCACGTCCGATCCCAGCCGCAAGGCTGCAGGTGCGCGACCGATGATGTCCCACAGGACGGAACCAATGCACAGGATGTCTGGCGTCATGAGGCCCTGTGTCGCTGATCCCCGGGGCCGGTGCAAGTGGTTGGGGGCTTGCAACGGTCTTCGGCTTTGCGTATACGCGCCGCACTTCACAGGTGAGGCTTGGGCTTTTGCGGGGAGAAATCCCGCAAGGTCCGCCGGTTGCCCCCACATGGGGGTGAAGACGGCTTCATCAAGGTTCAAACCGGAAAAGGATAAGGCATGGCTCTTCCCGAGTTCACCATGCGTCAGCTATTGGAAGCTGGCGTTCACTATGGCCACCAGACGGCACGCTGGAACCCCAAGATGGGTGAATACATCTACGGCGACCGCAACGGCATTCACATTCTTGACCTGACGCAGACCGTGCCGTTGCT
>JANNKX010000379.1:0-3610 GCA_031396505.1 Rhodobacterales bacterium | reverse complement strand
CAGGGTGTGGTCCGGCCCATTTGATGCGCGTGACGGTGTAACGATGGACATTGTCGAGGCCGAGGCGAAAACTGATGCGCTGACACAGCGGCTGTTGCCGCTTGAGGTGGCGCTTGCCGATCTGCCCGAACTGCCCGCAACGCCCGAAGGGGCCACACGCCTGCGCAATGGCAATGCGGGCATGGTGCTGACGTCATCGGCGCAATACGGCGATGAAGCTTGGGCAAGTTATCAGGGGCGCGCCATCGCCGTGGGCACCTACAAGGCGGGCGAATTGCACCCGAACCGCGTTTTCAACCGATAAGTCGGCGCGTTTGCACAGAAAATCCTGACTATCCAGCCTGCCTTGACCGCCGTATGGTAAACCAAACGGTACACAAGGGCGGCTGTATGGAATTCCTGTTTGCGTTGGCGATCATCATTCCTGTCGCAATCGTCGTGTCGATCCTGATCCTGTTATTCGGCCAATCAGCCTTGAAAGACCGCGTGCGCACGTTGGAACGTGACATGCGCCGGATGCGCGACGACATGGCCGCGCGTCCGGTGCCCGCACAAGCCGCCGAGAAGGCCGATGTTCCCGATCCCGTCATGCGGGATTCCGTCATTCAGGACCCGATCACGATCAGCGATGCGGTGCCGGATCAGGTGATTGCGGATCTGCGCCCGGCCATGCCATGGGATATGCCAAAGGTCGCAGCACTGCCTGCGGGGCCGGACCAGAACCAGCCTCTTGTGATGCGGCCCGACCGGTTTGCCGACCTTGCAACTTGGCTGAAAGACAACTGGGTTTATGCCATTTCGGCTGTGTCATTGGCGCTGGCGGGCGTATTTTTCGTGCAATATGGTATGGAAAAGGGGCTTTTGCCACCCGCCGTACGGGTCTTGGCCGCGGTGGCGTTTGGTGCGGGGCTGATTGGCGCGGGCGAATGGCTGCGCAGGCGTCACGGCGACGCGGCGGATGATATGACAGCCTATCTGCCGTCGGTCTTTTCGGGCGCGGGATTGGTGTCGATCTTTGCTGCCGTACTGGCCGCGCGGCAGTTGTATGGCTTGATCGGGCCAGAGGTCGCGTTTGTGGCACTGCTGGCAACCGCCGTGGGCGCGGTTGTGCTGGGGTGGTTCTACGGGCCGCTGCTGGTGGCGGTTGGGTTGCTGGGCGCGGCACTGTCGCCCTTTATCGTGGGCGGCACGGCGGGGGCGGGGCCGTGGCTGTATGGCTATTACGCGGTGATTGCGGCGACGGGGCTGGGCGTCGATGCCGTGCGGCGATGGGCCTGGGTGTCGGTTCTGGCACTTGTCATCGGGTATGGGGGTGCGGGGCTGATCTTTGCGGCGGGCGCGGGTCTGCCGGGGTTTGTGGCCGTGCTGCTGGTGCTGGCGGGCATGGCAATTGTCATTCCGGTGACGGCGGTCGTGCCGCGCCATCCGGGGCCGTCGGTGACACAGGCCCTGATGGCACGGGGGGCGACGGGGTGGCCCGCGTTTCCGGTGCGTTTGGCGGCGGGGGCTGCGACTGCATCAAGCGTGGTGTTGCTGCTGCTGGCCGGCAGTCCGGGGGCCGAGGCAATGCTGGTGCTGGGCGCAATGATGCTGATGGCGCTGGCCTATCTGATCTGGGCCGAACGGGCCGAGGGGCTGGATGATCTGGCCGCACTGCCCGCGGTGGCGTTTGTGGCGTCCGTCGTGGCGCAGGGGGTGGGCTATCTGCCCGTCCTGCGCGACTATGCGGCGCAGGCAATTGCGCTGCGCCCGCCCGAAACCGATGGGCCTTTGACGGTGACGTTGATCCTTGGCATGGCGGGTGCGATGTCGCTGGCGGCGGCGCTGCGGTCTTTCCGCGCCGAGCCGTTGGGCATTGCCTTTGGCCTAGGCGCAGTGCTGGTGGCCCCTGTGACGGCAGCAGCGCTGGAGATGTTGTGGGTACCTGCACGCGTGATCGGTGCCTATCCTTGGGCGCTGCACATGATGGTGCTGGCAGCCGCGATGGTCGCGCTGGCCGCACGTTATGCAAAGCTGGACGGCGAGGATCATCGGCGCACGGCCTATGCCACGCTGTCGGCAATGTCACTGATCGCGCTGGCGCTGTTCCTGCTGACGAGCGCGACCGCGCTGACACTGGCGCTGGCGGTGCTGGTGGTGGTGGCAGCGGCTTTGGACCGGCGGTTCCTGTTGCCGGAAATGGGGATTTTCATCCAGATCGGGGTGGCCATACTGGGTTACCGGCTGTTGGTGGACCCCGGTCTGGACTGGGCGCTGGAGGCCCCGCTGGGGCAAGTGATCGTCACGTTTGGCGGCGTCATTGCGGCGGCCCTCGGCGCCTTATGGCTCGTCCAGCCACTGGCGCGCCTGCTTCCAAAAGGGGTGCTGGAATCGGCCGCTGCGGGATTTGCGGCGATTTTGGCGAATGTGCTGATTACGCGGTGGTTGACCTCTGACATTCAGGGCGTGCAATTGGAAAGCCATTGGGGGATTACGCTGAATGCGATGCCTTGGCTGGTGCTGATGCTGATGCAGTTGCACCGCGCGGGTCTGGGCGGCCCGCTGATGCGGCTGCGGCAGGGCATTGCGGTGGTGGCGGGTCTGATTGCGGGGCTTGGTCTTTTGACGGCCGTGGGTCCGCAGAACCCGCTGTCCGCCTACGGCCCCGAAGATCTGGCGCGGCTGGTGACCGGGCCTGTGGTGTTCAGCAGTCTGCTGCTGGCCTATGCAATTCCGGGGCTGGCGCTGCTTATCGGGGCGTGGAAGATCGCGATGCCGGGGCGGCTGCGCACCGGGTTTGTCTACGTGGGCGCTGCGTTGTGCGCGCTTTATGTGGGTCTGGAAATCCGGCATCTGTGGCAGGGCAACTGGATCGGCCTGAATGCCGGCGTGATGCAGGCGGAACTTTATACCTATACCCTCGCGATGATGCTGCTGGGTGCGGTTCTGCTGTATTTGGCCATTGCGCAGCGGTCGGCGTTGTTGCGCCGGATCGCCATGGGGGTGATCGGCCTGACAGTGGCCAAAGTGTTTTTGCTGGATGCATCGGGGTTGACGGGGCTGACCCGGGTGGCGAGTTTTGCGGGGCTTGGCCTGTCACTCGCGGGGCTGGCATGGCTGAACCGCTGGGCGGGGCAGGTATCGAAGGAAGCTGCCTGAAAGGCCCCCTTTACCGCCACCGCGCGCTTTCCTATAAGGCACGCATGAGCCGCATACATTGCATTCCGCGAATTATCGGCTCGGCGTCCTGATCCGATCAGACGCCGAGGATTTTGGCGTATCCGCCCCCAAAGACCCCTATCTTTTCAAGGACTGCCCCGATGTGTGCTGATATCACCACAACGCCCCCCGATTACCGCGATACCGTCTTTCTGCCGGAAACCGATTTTCCGATGCGCGCAGGCCTGCCGCAGCGCGAGCCCGCATGGCTGGCCCGCTGGGAACAGATCGGCGTCTATGACCGCCTGCGGGAGAAAACCGGGCGCACGCCTTTCGTGCTGCACGACGGCCCTCCCTATGCCAACGGGCACCTGCACATCGGCCATGCGCTGAACAAGGTGCTGAAGGACATGGTGGTGCGGTCGCAGCAGATGATGGGCTTTGACGCGCGCTATGTGCCGGGCTGGGATTG
>JANNKX010000375.1:0-1601 GCA_031396505.1 Rhodobacterales bacterium | reverse complement strand
CATCCGCCCGTCCGCCGGGTTGATCGCCCACTGCTCGTTGGACCCGCCGGTTTCCACCCCGATCTCACGCAGCACGGCAATCGAGCCATTGCGCATGATCTGATATTCCTTGTCGGTCAGCGTCAGCGCGGGCGCGACGGTGATAGAGTCGCCGGTATGCACGCCCATCGGATCGACATTTTCGATGGCGCAAACGATGATGGCGTTATCCTTGCGGTCGCGCACCACCTCCATCTCGAATTCTTTCCAGCCAAGCAGGGATTCGTCGACCAGCACCTGCGCGACCGGGCTGGCCTCAAGCCCTGAGCGCACGATCGCCTCGTAGTCATCGCGGTTATAGGCGACGCCGCCGCCGGTGCCGCCGAGGGTAAAGGCGGGGCGGATGATGGCGGGCAGGCCCACGTATTCGATGGCGGCCATCGCCTCGCGCACACCGGCGGCAATATCGTACTTGCCCGACGGCAGTTTGGGTGCGGCGATGATCGTCGCTTTCGGGTTTTCCAGCCCGATCCTGTCCATCGCCTCGCGGAACAACCTGCGATCTTCTGCCATTTCGATGGCATGTTGATTGGCACCAATCAGTTCGACATTGAAATTTTTCAACACGCCCATGTCGGCAAGGGCAAGACTGGTGTTCAGCCCGGTCTGTCCGCCCATGGTGGGCAGCAATGCATCGGGGCGTTCCTTTTCGATGATCTTGGCGACGACCTCGGGGGTGATCGGTTCGATATAGGTGGCATCCGCCAGACCGGGATCGGTCATGATCGTGGCGGGGTTCGAATTGACAAGGATGACGCGGTAGCCCTCTTCACGCAGGGCCTTGCAGGCCTGTGCCCCCGAATAGTCGAATTCGCAGGCTTGGCCGATGACGATGGGCCCGGCACCAATGATCATGATCGACTTGATATCGGTCCGCTTTGGCATCCTGGCCCCCAAATGTCGTGCAAAACTTCGCGGGTTATAGCGATGGGTGGCGGGGGTGCAAGGGCGATATCTACAGGCTGATGCCCGCTTTGCGCGCAATCAGAACGACCAGCAGATACAGTGCGATGGTCAGCGCGCAGCCCAGTGCGAGGGAGGGCCAGAACCCGATGCCTCGGCGCAACAGCACGGGGATCAGCACGAACATCGGCAGGGAGGGCGCAACAAACCACAGCGTCGCCTGCGCGTGCTTGGCAAGGCGGATGGGATCATGGGTGTCGCGCCACAGCCAGATCATGCCGATGACGGAGACCAGTGGCAGGGACGCGATCAGTGCGCCTATACCTGGCTGGCGGCGGGCGACCTCGGACGCCAACGCGATGAGGATGCCGGAAATGGCGGCTTTGATGATGAGATAGGCCATCGGTTGACGATGCGGCGCGGCAGCGGCGGGGTCAATGAAAAAGGCCGGGGTTTCCCCCGGCCTGTCTTCGTATTCGCGGTGGTCAGGCTTTCTCGCCCACGGCGGCCTCGGCGGAGGCAATCGTGGCCTTGCGGGCAGCAATGCGATCACCCGTGGGCGGGCCTTCAAAGCGGCGATTTTCGACCGCGACCCACAGCACCAGTGCCACGGCGATAAACGCCGCAACAATATACAGCACACGCCCGTTCGGCGGGGC
>JANNKX010000374.1:0-2083 GCA_031396505.1 Rhodobacterales bacterium | reverse complement strand
CGACTGGCCCTCGCCCCACATTTTCTTCAACGTCTCGACCCGTTCATCGGTCCAGGACATGGCCTTACTCCGGCTTTTCCAAGGAATTTCGTGCATCTTATCCACACCGAAGGGCCGCCACAAGCAATTGCGCGTGACAGACTGTGCAAAAGCGGCTAATTCCACCCGATGATCGCAATGCACGCCTCCATCAGCCTGCCCCGACGCCGACGCATCTGACGCGTCCGGCGGCGCTTGCCGTCATGCTGCCCTCTCATTGACCTGCACCCGCCCTGCCGTTACGGCTGGGGCCATACCGATCCGAGGCACCCCATGATCACTGCCGTCCTGCCCACCTATAACCGCGCGCCCCTCGCGTTCACCCACGGCGAAGGGTCATGGCTGATCGCCGAAGACGGCCGCCGCTATCTTGATCTGGGTGCCGGGATCGCCGTCAACGCCCTTGGCCATGCGCACCCCGCGCTGGTGCAGACGCTGACCGAACAGGCGGGAAAACTGTGGCATGTGTCCAACGTCTACCGCATCCCCGAACAGGAACGGCTGGCCGAAATGCTGGTGGACCTGACTTTTGCCGATACCGTGTTCTTCACCAATTCCGGGACCGAGGCGTGTGAACTGGCGGTTAAGATGACCCGCAAGTACTGGACCGAAAAAGGCGATCCGCGCCATGAGATCATCACCTTTGCGGGCAGCTTTCACGGCCGTTCCACCGCCGCTATCGCGGCCTCGGGGGCGGAAAAGATGGTCAAGGGTTTTGGCCCGCTGATGCCCGGTTTCACCCATCTGCCTTTCGCCGATCACGACGCGATCCGCGCCGCCATCACCGACAAGACCGCCGCCGTCCTGATCGAACCCGTTCAGGGCGAGGGCGGCATCCGCGTGGTGCCTGACCAATGCCTGAAGGGCCTGCGTGATCTGTGCGATGCCACGGGCGCGCTCCTGATCTTTGATGAGGTGCAATGCGGCATGGGGCGGACGGGCAAGCTTTTTGCCCACGAATGGTCCGGCATCACGCCTGATATCATGATGGTCGCCAAAGGGATCGGCGGTGGCTTTCCACTTGGCGCTGTCTTGGCCACGGAAAACGCCGCCCTTGGCATGACGGCGGGAACGCACGGTTCCACCTATGGCGGCAATCCGCTTGGCTGCGCCATTGGTACAAAAGTCACCGAAATCATCAGCGATGATGCGTTTCTGGCCGAGGTCAGCCGCAAGGGGGCGCGCTTTCGGCAGGGGCTCGAGTCCCTCGTTGCCCGCTACCCCAAGGTGTTTGATGCCGTGCGCGGCCAGGGCCTGATGATCGGCCTGCATTGCGTGGGCACCAACACCGATGTTGTCAAGGCGGGCTACACTGCAGGCGTGCTCACCGTGGCCGCCGCTGACAACGTCATCCGTTTGCTGCCCGCGCTCAATATCCCCGACGCTGACATCGACACCGCCCTGCAAAAGCTGGACACCGCCGCCGCATCCCTCGCCTGACTTCCTCTCTGCAAAAATACCCCACGGGGGGTCCGGGGGGTGTGACCCCCCCCGGCGCTCTCAGAAAAGAGACTGTAAATGAACCATTTCCTTGATATCCATAAAAGCCCCTGTGCCGACCTGCGTGCCATGATCGACAGCGCCCATGCGATGAAAACTGCCCGCAATGGTCGCCCTAAGGGCATGGCCGATGATGTACAGCCTCTCGCAGGCCACATGGTCGCGCTGATCTTCGAGAAGCCATCCACCCGCACCCGTGTCAGCTTTGATGTCGGTGTGCGCCAGATGGGCGGGCAGACCATGGTCCTGTCCGGCAAGGAGATGCAGCTTGGGCATGGCGAAACCATCGCCGATACGGCCCGCGTGCTGTCACGCTATGTCGACCTCATCATGATCCGCACGTTCGAAGAACAAACCCTGCTGGAAATGGCCGAACATGCCACGGTGCCGGTGATCAACGGTCTGACCAACCGCACCCATCCCTGCCAGATAATGGCCGACATCATGACCTATGAGGAACACCGCGGCCCTATCGCCGGCAAGAAGGTGGTCTGGTGCGGCGACGGCAACAACGTCTGCGGCAGCTTCCTGCACGCCGCCGGGC
>JANNKX010000369.1:0-2339 GCA_031396505.1 Rhodobacterales bacterium | reverse complement strand
GTGGAAGGCATCGCCGGGCCGGATGGCGCATTGCATCCGGTGCAAGAGGCGATGATCACACATCACGGCTCGCAATGCGGGTTTTGCACGCCGGGGTTTGTGGTGAGCATGGCGGTTGCACATCTGAATGGGCGCACGGATTACGATGATGTGTTGGCGGGCAATCTGTGCCGCTGCACGGGCTATGCGCCGATTGTGCGGGCGGCTGAGGCTGCGGCGGGTGTGCCTGTGCCGGAATGGATGGCGGCGGATTCGGACTTCCTCTGTTCTCAACTATCCTCGGGGGGGCCGGGGCGCAGACAGCCCCCCGGTGCGTTCCAGCCAAAGACCACGGATGAATTGGCAGAGTGGTATCTGGTTCACCCCGACGCCACGCTGATCGCGGGGGCGACGGATGTGGGGCTGTGGGTGACCAAGGATTTCCGCGACCTGGGGCAGGTTGCGTTTCTGGGTGGCATTGCCGACTTACGCCAGATTATCCGGGACGGCGACACATTGCGCGTCGGCGCGGGGGTGACGATCACCGATCTGATGGTGGCGGTGCAGGATCTGCACCCGTCATTCGCGGAACTGCTGCGGCGCTATTCCTCGGTGCAGGTGCGCAATGCGGCGACCATCGGGGGCAATATTGCCAACGGCTCGCCGATCGGGGACGGGCCGCCCGCGTTGATCGCACTTGGGGCGACGCTGCACCTGCGGCGGGGGGATGTGCGGCGCGAGATGGCGCTGGAGGATTTCTTTCTGGCGTATCGCAGGCAGGACCGTCAGCCGGGGGAGTTTGTCGAGGCGGTCAGCTTTCCGGCGCAGGCCCCTGCCCTGCGGTGTTACAAACTGTCGAAACGGTTCGATCAGGATATTTCGGCGGTCTGCGGCTGTTTCAACGTGACGGTCGAGGATGGCATCGTGACATCCGCGCGGATCGCGTTCGGGGGCATGGCGGGCACGCCGAAGCGTAGTATCGGGGTGGAGGCGGCGCTGGTCGGTCACGCCTTTGGGCTGACGCGCATTGCCGCGGCGCAGGAGGCGATGATGGGGGATTTCACGCCGCTGTCGGATATGCGGGCGTCGGCTGCGTACCGGATGCGGACGGCGCAGAACATGCTGCTGCGGTACTTCCACGATCTGGCGGGGGTGCGGGTGGATGTGCTGGGGGTGGTGCCATGAGCATGGGCCGCGCCCTGCCCCACGATTCGGCCCCCCTGCATGTGACGGGGGCAGCGCGGTATGTGGACGATATCCCGTTGCCCGCAGGCGCGCTGCACCTTGCCTTCGGGCTGTCAACTTGCGCGCATGGTGAGATCACGCGCCTTGATGTCAGTGCGGTGCGGGCATCGGCGGGGGTGGTGGCGGTGTATACCGCAAGCACACTCGACCCGATGCCCGACTGTTCGCCATCAGCGCATGACGAGCCGCTGTTGGCGATGGGCCGGGTGCATTATGTGGGCCAGCCGGTGTTTGTGGTGGTGGCGGACAGTCATCTGGCGGCCCGTCGTGCCGCAAGGCTGGGGAAGGTTTCGTATCGGGACTTGCCTGCCATCCTGACGGTGGACGAAGCGTTGGCTGCGAATACAAGGTTCGAGCAGGGCCCGGTGATCTGGGCCAAGGGTGACGCCGCGGCGGCGATTGCAGGGGCGGCGCATGTGATCGCAGGCCAGATGGAGGTCGGCGGGCAAGAGCACTTTTATCTGGAGGGGCAGGTTGCGGCGGCAATCCCGCAAGAAGACGGAATGCTGGTCTATTCCTCGACCCAGCATCCCAGCGAAGTACAGCACAAAGTGGCGCATGCGCTGCATCTGCCGATGTCTGCGGTGCGCGTGGAAGTGCGGCGGATGGGCGGCGGGTTTGGTGGCAAGGAGTCGCAGGGCAACGCGCTGGCAATCGCTTGTGCTGTTGCGGCGCGGGATACGGGGCGGGCGTGCAAGATGCGCTATGACCGGGATGATGACATGGTCATCACGGGCAAGCGGCACGATATGCGGATTGTGTATCGCGCAGGCGTGGATGCGGACGGGCGCATTCTGGGGCTGGAATTCACGCATCTGGTGCGCTGCGGGTGGAGCCAGGATCTGAGCCTGCCGGTGGCGGACCGGGCGATGCTGCATGCGGATAACTGCTATCACCTGCCTGCGGTGCGGATCGAAAGCCACCGGCTGCGCACGAATACGCAAAGTGCAACGGCCTTCCGGGGCTTTGGCGGGCCACAGGGGATGCTGGGGATCGAGCGGGTGATGGATCATGTGGCGCATGATTTGCGGCTGGACCCGCTGGCGGTGCGCAAGGCCAATTTCTATGCTGCTGCGGACAGGCCGGGGGGTTTCACACCCCCCGGACCCCCCGTG
>JANNKX010000229.1:0-5715 GCA_031396505.1 Rhodobacterales bacterium | reverse complement strand
CGCAGCGGTCAGCGCGGTGTAGGCTGCGACGCCGAACACGGTGGCACAGGCGACACGGATCAGGCCTGCGCTACCCGACATGCGAAAGTCCCCGTTCACCAGCAGGATGATGATCCCCGCAATGGTCAGCATCAGAAACCCGGCCACGCCCAGTTGCATGTTCGACAGCGCAGGTGGGGCGGCGCGCGTGGCCAGATCGCGGCCTGCAAAGCCGATCAGCCCGATCACCGTCAGGATCGACAGCGCATCAAACCCGTCCAGTCCGGGCCGGATGATCAGCAAGACACCACAGAATCCGGCGATGATCGCAGCCCAGCGGCGCCAGCCGACCACTTCGCCAAAGATGACCGCTGCCCCGGCGACCACGACCAAGGGCGTCGCCTGCAGAATCGCGGATGCGACCGACAAGGGCGTCAGCGTGATGGCCAGCGCATAGAACAGCCGCCCGGTGATTTCGAACCCCGACCGGATCAGCATCTGGCGCGACAGCAGGGCGCGCGGGTACACCGCCTCGCCGCGTGCAAGGGCCAGCACGGCAAAGATCGCCATGCCGCCCACGCCGAACAGGGTGATGACCTCGCCCACAGGCATCAGGCGGGCGGCGGATTTCAGAAACATGTCCTCAACCGCGAAACCCGCCATCGCGGCAATCATGTAAAGACTGCCGCGCAGGTTGGCCTCGCGGCCATGGTCTGCGTTCAATTCAGGATGCCGGCATGCCGCATCGCGGCCTCGATCCGTGTCTTGGTGCCATCGGTCAGCCCCACCAAGGGCAGGCGCACATCGGTGGTACACCGGCCCAGCAGGGACAGGCCGTATTTGGCCCCCACCAGCCCCGGTTCGATGAAGATCGCCTCGTGCAACGGCATCAGGCGGTCTTGATAGGCGAGCGCCTTGGCGTAATCCCCCGCCTGCATTGCCGCCTGAAATTCGGCGCACAGGCGCGGGGCCACATTGGCCGTGACCGAAATGCACCCCACCCCGCCATGCGCATTAAAGCCAAGCGCCGTATCGTCATTGCCCGACAACTGCACGAAATCCGCGCCACAGGATGCGCGTTGCATCGATACGCGTTCGATCTTGCCCGTGGCATCCTTGACCCCCACGATGCGGGGCAGACGTGCAAGCACACCCATCGTGTCGGGCGTCATATCCACCACGGAACGGCCCGGAATATTGTAGATGATGATCGGCAGGCGGCTGGCATCATGCAGGGCTGTGTAATGCGCGATCAGCCCGGCCTGCGTCGGGCGATTGTAATAGGGCGTCACCACGAGGGCTGCATCCGCCCCCACGGATTCCGCATGGCGGATCAGGTCGATCCCTTCGGCAGTGTTGTTCGACCCTGCCCCCGCGATCACCGGAATGCGCCCGGCGGCGGCTTTGACGACCTCGGCGATCACAACCCCATGTTCGGCATGTGAAAGGGTCGGGCTTTCGCCGGTGGTGCCAACGGGCACAAGGCCTGATGACCCTTCGGCCACATGCCAGTCGACCAGCGATTTCAGCGTGTCCAGATCCAAAGCGCCGTTCTTGAACGGCGTTACCAGGGCTGGAATGGACCCTTTGATCATGGCACGCGTCTCCCTCTGGTTATCGGGGGTACGGGCCCCCGGTGGTTCTATCGCCCTGTTAGCGCCCCGCGCGGGAAATGCCAAGTTCGCCGATGACAGCTTCGTTGCTTGAACCGCTGCCCGCCTTGCGCCACATAAGACGCCATGAAAACCTTGTTTCTTGCCTTGACGCTTGCCCTGTCGGCACCCGCGCTTGCGGACAGCGCCGATGACCTGCGCGCCGCCCTGCGCTATGTCGCGGCCGAGGATTGGTCATCGGCGGCGGCGACGGTATCGGGCGACATTGCCCGTGATATCGTGGAATGGCATCGCCTGCGCGCAGGCGAGGGGCGTCTGGGCGAATATGAGGCGTTCTTGGCGCGCCGCCCCGATTGGCCCGGCCTTGCCCTGTTAAGGGCGGAAGGTGAGGTTGCGGTGGCCCGTTCCACCGACCCCGCCCGCGTCGTTGCGTGGTTTGGCACCGACAAGCCCAAAACGGCCACGGGCGCGCTGGCCCTGATCCGTGCGCTGACAGCACAGGGCCGCACCGAAGAGGCCGAGGCCGAGGCGTTTCGCGCCTGGACCGAACTGCCGTTTGATGCCACGGAGCAGACCTATCTGCTGGATCAGTTCGGCGGGGCGCTGGCTGTGGCCCACGAGGTGCGCCTCGACCGTCTGTTGTGGGACGAAGGCCGCGCGGGCGAAATCACCCGCATGTTGCCGCTGGTGTCGCCGGAGTGGCAGAAACTTGCGACAGCGCGCCTCGCCTTGCGCAATGAGGCGGCGAATGCGTCAACCCTTGTCGAAAACCTTCCCGCGGCGGTCGCAAATGATGCGGGCCTCGCTTTTGACCGTTTCGTCTGGCGGATGCGCAAGGACCGGACAGATGACGCGCTGGCCCTTATCCTTGAACGGTCGCAAACGGCGGGTGGCTTGGGTGATCCCGGCGCATGGGCCGAACGCCGCGCCAGCCTTGCGCGTTTGTTGATGCGCGCGGGCCGGGCGGCAGAGGCCTACCGCGTGGCGGCGGGTCATCAACTGACCGCAGGGCCGGATTATGCGGATCTGGAATTCGTGGCGGGCTTTGTTGCGCTGCGCAAACTGGGTGATGCGGCGACGGCCCTGCAGCATTTCACCAATCTGAAGGCGGCTGTGGTGACGCCGATCAGTGTGTCGCGCGCGCTGTATTGGCAGGGCCGCGCGCATGAGGCGGCGGGCAATGACGCGCAGGCGCAAGAGGCGTATCGCGCGGCGGCGACCTATGCCACCGCGTATTACGGCCAGCTTGCCGCCGAACGGCTAGGCCTGCCGCTGGATGCAAGTCTGATCGCAGACAACCGCCCGCCGGATTGGCAGCAATCCAGCTTTGCCGCAGATTCCGTATTGATCGCTGCGCGTCTGATGTTGGCGGCGGGGGACCGGGGCGGGGCAAAGCGGTTCTTGCTGCATCTGGCGGAAAGCCTTGATGCGACGGAGCTGGATCAGTTGTCGGATATGACGCTGGCGATGAACGAGCCGCACTTGTCATTGGCCATTGCCAAAGCCGCCGCCGAGCGCGGGATCATTTTGCCGCGTGCCTATTTTCCGGTCACCAGCATGGTGCCCGATGATCTGCCCGTCAGCCGCGCGCTGGCGCTGTCGATTGCGCGACGGGAAAGCGAATTTGACCCTGTGGTGGGCAGCAGTGCGGGCGCGCGCGGGTTGATGCAACTGATGCCCGCCACCGCCGAACGCATGGCCGAACAGACCGGGCAGGACTATGCGCTGGGGCGGCTGACGTCGGACCCTGCGTTCAACGTGAGCTTGGGGTCCGCCTATCTGCGGGTGCTGATCGACGAATTCGGGCCGTCGGTGGCGTTGATTGCATCGGGCTATAACGCGGGGCCGGGCAGGCCACGGCGCTGGGTGACGGAATTCGGTGATCCGCGTGATCCGGGAGTCGATGTGATCGACTGGGTGGAAACCATCCCCTTCACGGAAACCCGCACCTATGTGATGCGTGTGGTCGAAAGTCTGGTGATCTACCGCGCCAAGTTGAAAGGCGCGGTAGGGCCGGTGCGGGTGACGGCAGAATTGCGCGGATAACGCAGGTCAGCCGACCACGTTGAAGGCGGGGCCGTAGGGGTAGTGCGTGATATTGTCAGGCGCATCGTTCGTCAACACGAAAATATCATGCTCGCGGTAGCCGCCTGCCCCCGGCTTGCCATCCGGGATCGTCAGCATCGGTTCCATCGAAATGACCATGCCGGGTTCCAGCACGGTGTCGATATCTTCGCGCAGTTCCAGTGCTGCCTCGCGGCCATAGTAATGCGACAGGATGCCGAAGGAATGGCCATAGCCGAAAGTGCGGTATTGCAGCATCTGGCGTTCGGCGAGGAAGGTGTTGATCTTTTGCGTGATCTCGGCGCAGGTGCTGCCTGCCCGCAGCAAGGTTGCGCCGTATTCATGCGTGTCGATGTTGGTCTGCCAGACATGCATTGACGCATCATCCACCTCGCCCACGAACAGCGTGCGTTCAAGGGCGGTGTAATAGCCCGAAATCATCGGAAAGCAGTTCAGCGACAGGATATCGCCATGTTGCAACTTGCGGTTGGTGACCGGGTTATGCGCGCCATCGGTGTTCAGGCCCGACTGGAACCAGACCCAGGTATCGCGGTATTCGGCGTCGGGGAAACGTTTGGCAATATCGCGCTCCATCGCGTCGCGGCCTGCGATCGACACCTCAAGTTCCGTGGCCCCCACCTTGATCGCGTCGCGGATCGCATAGCCGCCGACATCGGCCACGTTGGACCCGTGTTTGATCAGGGCAATCTCGGCGGGCGATTTCATCATGCGCTGGGCCATGGTGGCAGGGGCGATGTCCATGCCGCGGGCGGGTTGCAGGAACGCGTTCAGCTTTTCCGAACGCTCCAGCGTCAGGTGATCGGCCTCGCAGCCGATGGCTTTGCCAGTGCCGGTGACGGAAACGACCGCGCGCCAGAAATTGTCGCGCGTCCAGTCGGTGTAGGTGATGTTATCGTCAATGCTGCGTCGCCATGGCTGGCCTGCGTCAATGCCCGCAGAGATGGTGACGCAGGCAGTGGGGGTGACAACGCAGGCATAGGGGCGGCCAAAGCTGCAATACAGAAAGCCGGAGTAATAGGCGACGTTGTGCATGGACGTCAGCACGATGGCATCAAGGGAATGCAGCTCCATGATGTCGCGCAAGCCTGCCAGACGCTCGGCATATTCGGCCTCGGCAAAGGGCAGGGCGGCTTTGGTGCCGTTGTGAAAGCGGTATTGTTCGGGGCGGATATCGGGGCGTTCCATGGTCAGACCTCATGTGGATGGGGCCCAAGCGCAGACCCCGAAAGGTCCCGGCGTACAGGACGGACAGGCGGGCGGGTCGGGTGCCGCATCTGTGACGACGCCATCGTCACGATGGGGCGCAAAATGTCGCGTGGCGCGGGTTTTGGCAAGGGGTGGCGAAGTTTTGCCGCACCGGGTTGCGATGGGGCAGGGCAATTCCCATGTTTAGGGTTGAAACATGAATGGAGATGCCCAATGCGCTGCCCGGTAGACAATGAAACCCTTGTGATGGCCGACCGGAACGGGGTCGAGATCGACTATTGCCCGAAATGCCGGGGGGTGTGGCTGGACCGGGGCGAATTGGACAAGATCATCGAACGCGGGATGGGGGGAGCTTCGGCCGCCCCGGTTGCGGCCCCCGCGACACGCCCGGTATTCGAGGCCGAACCGCAGCGTCCGCACAGCGGCGGCCATCGGCGCGATGATGATGACGATGATTATCGCCACAAGAAGCGCCGGAAAGAAAGCTTTCTGGGCGAATTGTTCGATTTCTGAACGCGCAGTGGTGCGGGGCTGAAGCCCGGCCTACCACCGTTATCGCGATTGTTCGTGTTCCAGCCTTTGGCGGGCAATCGCCTCGTTCCGGTCGGCCTTGATCTGGTCGGATAGCGCGTTGCCAACATAGTTCAGATGCGTATCCACCGCCGCACGGGCGGCGGCGGGATCGCGTGCCTGCAGGGCAGTGTTGATCGCGCGGTGCTGGTCCAGCAGGGCGTCGCGGGTGATGCGCTGCTTGAACATCACCTGGCGGTTATAGAACACGCCCATCTGCAGCAGATCATACATCGAGCGCATCATGTGCAGCATGACCACG
>JANNKX010000349.1:0-2591 GCA_031396505.1 Rhodobacterales bacterium | reverse complement strand
CATCTGGGGTCGTGGAAGCGGGCGCCGGGCAACCGGATGCTGAGCTATCTGGAACTGGCCGAACAACTGGTCGATTACGTCGCCGACATGGGCTTTACCCATATCGAACTGATGCCGGTGTCGGAATATCCGTTTGACGGGTCGTGGGGTTATCAGCCGGTTGGCCTGTTCGCCCCGACGGTCCGGCACGGCACGCCCAATGAATTCCGCGCCTTTGTCGAGGCGGCCCACAACAAGGGTCTGGGCATTCTGCTCGACTGGGTGCCGGGGCATTTTCCGACCGATCCGCACGGTTTGGGCCAGTTTGACGGCACCGCGCTTTATGAACATCAGGACCCGCGCGAGGGGTTTCATCAGGACTGGAACACCCTGATCTTTAACTATGGCCGGACGGAAGTGCGCAACTACCTTGTGTCCAACGCGCTGTATTGGCTGGAGGAATACCATCTTGATGGCCTGCGTGTCGATGCCGTCGCCTCCATGCTGTACCGCGATTACAGCCGCAATGATGGCCAGTGGATCCCCAACAAGGATGGCGGGCGCGAGAATTACGAGGCAATCGCGGTGCTGCGCGACATGAATGTGGCAGCCTACGGTGAGGTGCCGGGGATCATGACGATTGCCGAGGAAAGCACCGCCTTTCCCGGCGTATCGCGCCCGGTGAACCATGGGGGGCTGGGGTTCGGGTTCAAATGGAACATGGGCTGGATGAACGACACGCTGTCCTATATGCAGAAAGACCCGCTGTTCCGTCAGTATCACCATCACCAGATGACGTTTGGCATGCATTACGCGTGGTCCGAAAACTATGTCCTGCCGATCAGCCATGACGAGGTGGTCCATGGCAAGGGCAGCATGCTGTCGAAGATGCCGGGGGGGCCGTGGGAGCAGTTTGCGAACCTGCGGGCCTACTATGGGTTCATGTGGGCGCATCCGGGCAAGAAGCTGCTGTTCATGGGGCAGGAGTTTGCGCAAGGGGCGGAGTGGAACCACAAGCAAAGCCTTGACTGGCATCAATTGGACCAGCCCGAACACAAGGGTGTGCAGTCGCTGGTGCGCGATCTGAACCGGGTTTACCGCGAAAACCCGGCGCTGCATGTGAACGACACGCGCCCGGAGGGGTTTGCGTGGATCGAATCCAATGATGCGCATGCGTCGGTTTACGCTTGGGTCCGCAAAGGCGGGCCAAAGGACAAGATGGTGTTGGCGGTGGTCAACTTGACACCTGTGGAACGCAGCTATCGGCTTGGTCTGCCAGCGGCGGGGCAGTGGTCGGAGTTGTTGAACACGGATGCAGCCGTTTACGGCGGGGGCAACCGGGGGAACGCGGGAGGCGTGACCGCCGAGGCCATACCATGGCACGGGCAGGCGCAGTCGGCGCTTGTTACGCTTGCGCCGCTGTCGGCGGTCTATTTGAAACAAGACTAATCGCGCGGGGACCAACCCCGCGTTTCAGGGAGGATACCATGAAGCAAAGACCCAATGCGCGCCTGTCGTCCCAAGCCATGGCCTTTGTGCTGGCGGGGGGACGGGGCAGCCGGTTGAAGGAACTGACCGACAGGCGGGCAAAACCGGCGGTGTACTTTGGCGGCAAGACCCGGATCATTGACTTTGCCCTGTCAAACGCGCTGAATTCAGGCATCCGCAAGATGGCGATTGCGACGCAGTATAAGGCACATTCCCTGATCCGGCACATGCAGCGGGGATGGGGATTTTTCCGGGCGGAACGGAATGAGTATCTGGATATTCTGCCTGCCAGCCAGCGTGTGGATGAGACGAAATGGTATCTGGGCACTGCCGATGCGGTCACGCAGAACATCGATATCGTGGATGATTATGGCATCGAATACGTTGTCATTCTTGCGGGCGACCATATCTACAAGATGGATTACGAAATTATGCTGCGCCAGCATGTGGACACCGGCGCCGATGTCACCATCGGCTGTCTGACGGTGCCCCGGATGGAGGCGGTAGCCTTTGGCGTGATGCATGTCGACAAGGATATGCGCATCACCCAGTTTCTGGAAAAACCCGCCGATCCGCCTGCGATCCCGGGCGATCCCGGGCGATCCGGCCAATGCTTTGGCCTCGATGGGGATCTATGTCTTCAACTGGAAATTCCTGCGCGAGCGGTTGATGAAGGATGCCGAAGACCCGAATTCCAGCCACGATTTCGGCAATGACATCATTCCGGACATCGTGAAACACGGCAAAGCAGTGGCGCATAAATTCGCCGATAGCTGCGTGCGTTCAGGGCTGGAGAAGGAGCCCTACTGGCGCGATGTAGGAACGGTGGATGCGTTCTGGCGGGCCAACATTGACCTCACGGATTTCATACCGGAACTGGATTTGTATGATAATTCATGGCCGATCTGGACCTATTCGGAAAGCGTGCCGCCTGCGAAGTTCATCCATGATGAAGACGGACGGCGCGGATCGGCGGTATCGTCGCTGGTATCAGGCGATTGCATCGTATCGGGGTCGGAGGTGCGCAATTCGCTGCTGTTTACAGGGGTGCGGACGCATAGCTTTTCCGCGCTCGATTACGTGGTCGCGCTGCCTTATGTGGATATCGGGCGTTCGGCGCGGCT
>JANNKX010000338.1:0-5385 GCA_031396505.1 Rhodobacterales bacterium | reverse complement strand
GCGAGGAACCACCGATTGCGCGCCACCTTGGCCTTGGGCACCTGCGCGCCACCGCTTGCACATCGGGCGACAGGCTGATGATGATCCCCTGCCCCGTATCCCGGCAGCGGTCAGGCGTCGGGATCGGTGAAGCGTTTCCAGACCTCCCCGTCGAACCGGTTCAGCGCCTTGGCTTCCAGCACCCGCAGCACGCCGTCGATCATACCGACCGTCCATGTCGGCACCCAAGATATCGCTCCCCCGCGTCTTGCAGAATGTGAATACGCCCGTGCTCATTCATATTTCCACCCCGACGGATGGGCGTGCCGTTTGAAACACAGATAGACAATCCATCTGCATGCGGAACGCCGCCAGGATAAGGCGTGTTGGTGCCTGGATGGCGAAATACCCGGTCCGCGACCACATGGTGTGGGGTGCTGTAAGGCGGCGCGCAGCCTTCGCTATACTTGCGCAGACGGCAGTCACGACCACCGTTGTCATCGTCCCGGTCGGTTGTGCGCACGTTGCCACCCGTAGGCTCGGCAGGCATGTCACGCAAGGTATCAAGGTTTTCGAGCGCGCGTTGCTGATCTGCCGTTTTGATATCCAACTCGGGCATGCTATCGACACCCATCTGATCCAACATGTCCTGCAATCGCTGTTCATTCGTGCGCATATCTACCTGCGGCATGCCATCTGGCCCTATGAGGGGTGGCCGACCAACGGCATCCTTCATTTCCTCATATATTTGGGCCTGTCTTTGCAGGCTGCCAAATGCCTCTCGGATAAGCCGCAGTTGATAGCCCAGCAAATTCAATCCCGGCGCAGGGAGTTGCGGTGCAGGCGGACGGCGGTGGCGATTATCCTCAGGCGGCGGCAGGGGTGCAGGAGCGGGTGTGGGCGGCGTTCCCGTTGTGCCGGGGATGCACACGTCTGGCAGGGTGGCGGGTTCGGGCGGTACAAAGCCCAGGTACTCCGCCCAGTTGGGTGACGCGTCCGCAAGCTGGATGTGTTCCGGCGGCACCTGACTGCCGGGCGTATTGTTGTCAACAATCGCAGGTGTCGGCGCGAACGTCTCTTGCGTGCGCAGATACGTCAGCTTCCCCACCGTATTGCGGTTGTTCATCCACCATTCATCGCGGTGCCGGATCGCCCATTGCCCCCGGATACGCACGTTGTCTGAATGGCTTTTCGGGTGGCACACAGATCCCACCGTGCCCGACACCACCCCCGTCCCCGTCCCCGGCGCATCGCCGCTGCATTGGGTCACAAGACTTGCCATGTTATGCGCGCGCTGGCCGGTCATGCGCAGGCCAATGCAATTCAGGCCCTAAGTAGTGCGTCAAGCACGTGTGTGATCTTTGTGTTTCGATCGGTTAGCCTAGTCACTTCGCCAGTCATCGAATGCGATCTTTCGCCTTATTCAGACAATTTCAAATTGCTTTCTGGCCGGTTGGTGCCTGGTTATCCCCTTGCCCGCGACACGTCGTCAGTCTTGTTCAAAAGGCCAATGGCTATGGGCTGAGAAGTCTTCATTTGGATTGCGAGGGGTGGCACGGATGTTAATGGTGTTCATCGCACTCTCGTCAGTTCCTTCAAGTGCAACGCGCCAACTGTTGTCGCGGTCACGGACAAGAAACCCAAAAGCCGTGATGTGGAGATTGCGAAAGTAACAGTCGCTACCTTTGAGCAAAGGTGGCTCAGTGTTGAGCGCCCGCAAGCGGCGCAAGGCAGGTAATGGATGCTGGCCAAAGACAGGGATGCCATCAACATGAGCCTGCTCCGCCCGGCGGTCGCACATTATCTCGTCTAACCGGTCATCGACGAAGTCAAGATGCACGCCCGTCGCGAAAATGAGCCGCCGCCGAGGCTGCATATTGACACCATTTTCCGCCAGCATCGCCATGGACGCGAGCGCCTCTTCACGGCCAAAGGCGGCGACAAGGGTTTCAAAAACCGCACCTGCACCTTGCACGATCATATCGTCGCTCGTCACCTCGCCGAATGCGAATGCATGCTCCAGCGTGGTCGTCATATCATCTTCTAATCTGACGCGGCCAAGTCCCTGATTCGGAAAAATCTGCCAATCTTGTGTCATGTGTTACTACCTCAACAATCCATGTGCTTGAAGGCAAAGAGCATAGGCGCGCGCCTGTGCGATTGATGCTGTGTACTTTCCAGGAGCAATTGCTTCAACTGCAGCGGCATCTAATTCAAAAGCCTGGATGGCTCTTCCGCTTTGTATCAGTTGCCGCTGGATCGCATAGCCGGGGCCAAGCGCTCCGCCGCCATAGGATGGCGTGCGTACATGGTCTGCTACGTCGATGCGGATAGCTGGCCCCATCGCCTTTGGCATCGCAGTTGCACTGTCCGCTGGCATGTGGTGACTGTCTTTTCCATCGCCGGGTGGTTGGCTCGTACACGCATGGGCACCGCCGCCAAAGCCGTCGACCGGGGGTGGGCAAGCGAGCACAGCACAAGCCCCGAGTGTTGCTGCCAAGACGCGGGTGATCCTTACATTGCCGGGGGTCGGGCCTGACGCAACCGGTGCGGCCATCTGACCCGCCGCGGTCGCCTGATTGATCGTGTCATTTGCAATCCGGTCATATTCTGCGTCGGACATTACATAACTTGGGTCAGCAGTAAGGCCTTCCCGGTGCGCTGTCGCGAGGTTATGTTGCAACATGCCCACAGGCACGCCGGTCGCGCCGGCAACTTGGTTGACCCACGCTTGCTGACCAGATGAAAGCCAAAGCGCAGGATTAGCAATGTCTGAATTGATACCTGCTGGGGATGGAGTCATCATCATGCCGATTGCACCCAGCGCACGACCGAGGACTTTCGGGACGACAGTTCCAATTGACGGCGTTCGGGAAATGCGATCACCGAGCGCGCGGCTGATATGGCCCGCGACTTCAGCAGGTGAGGGGAAAGGTATACCAGCAGCGGTTGATGAGAATGTCATTCAACCACCTTGGGTGGCAACGAAGATAGGTCGACATCGCCCACCATGCTCTCGCCAGTATTATGCGTGATGATTGCGGGAGTTTGGGTATGGGCACTGGCGTCTTTCACATACGTCAGTTTCCCCACCGTATTGCGGTTGTTCATCCACCATTCATCACTGTGCCGGATCGCCCATTGCCCCCGGATACGCACGTTGTCTGAATGGCTTTTCGGGTGGCACACGCTGCCAGTCGTGCCCGACACCACCCCCGTCCCCGTCCCCGGCGCATCGCCGCTGCATAGGGTCACAAGGCTTGCCATGTTATGCGCACGCTGGCCAGTCATGCGCACCGTCGCCACCGTATTCGCGTCATCGCCCTGCACAGCCGTGATCGTGTAGGGGATGGGCACCAGCGCGCTGCCGACCGGCGTCTTGCACACATCGGGCGACAGGCTGATGATGATCCCCTGCCCTGTATCCCGGCTGCCCTCGCGCGGAATGCTCATGCCGCAGCCTCCGTCAGCCCGTCCACGCAGGCCACCGGCAGCCGCAACGGCGCCGCGTCATACCAGCGCATCAGATCAAGGTCGATCCGGTACAACGACGGGCAGGTTTCCATCCACGCCCGCCATGTCAGGTCATAGGCCGGCAGCGGTCCCGTCAGATCAAGATGCAAGCCGTCCATATGCAGGCGCACTGCCACCTCGCGCCCGTCGGTAAAACCAAAGCGCGCCACCGGCACAAGGTCGGGCAACACGAAATCAACAGTCCCGCCCCCCGGCCACAACCCAAAGGTCTGTACCGGCATGCCCGGATACAGATAGCCCGGCATGATCAGGCGCGGGTGGGCCGCCTGATAGAAACGATAGTCGAAATCCTTCGGCAACCGCGGATGCGTTGTGCGCTGCCATTCCGCGTCATAGGTCCCCGCATGGCAGGCCCGCGCCTGCCACCATGGCGATATCGCGCCAAAGCCCGCAGGTTCGGGCACCTCTGCCGGGTCATCCGGCACCGTCGCACCGTCGGCCATGATCTGCGGCGCAGGCACCGTTGTCGATTTGGTGGTGAACGCCGGGGCGATCACACCCGTCCCGATCGGATTGCGCGGATCGACATCACCGTCCGGATGCCCGATGACCCGCCCGCCTGCCGTGCGCGTGTAACAGATCGGCACCTCCGTCACCGGTTCCGGCGCGCTCAGCCGCCATCTCTTGTCATGGTGCCACAGGCGCGGCCCCGTGGCCGTCAGAACATGGCTGTGATCGCCCACGCGCAGGCCGGCGCGCAGCGTCTTCGCCGGTTCGCTGGCATGAAAACTGCCCCGCACCGTCACATCGGCGGCCCCGCGGAATGGCACAAGATCGCCCGTCGCCACCATCGAACTGCGATGCGGATCGCCCGCAAATGCATCCGCCAGAACAATATCCTGTGTTGGCGCAAAGTAGACGCTGCCGTCCTGCTGCAGCGTCATCCGCGCCCGCGCGACCACCGCCGCCATCGTGCGACCGTCCGGGTGCCATTGTTCGAACCCAAGGGCTGCGAACGGCGTGTTGTTATCCGCAAGCATCCGGGCTCCCTAATTGAGGTCAATCACTTTGCCGTTGATCTGCACATTGCCCGACGCCGTGAAATTGAACTTGGTCCCGATGATCGTGACGTTGCCATCCGAATCCATCACGAACTTCGATTTTCCGACATTGATGATGAATTCCTTGCCCACATGAACCGTCATTGTATGGCCAACGGATGTGTTCTTATAGGCCCCTATCTGTTCGGTACGTGCCAACCCGATGGTATCGCTGACGAATTTCTCGACCACCGTATTCATGACGCCCGACATCGGCATCGTGGTTGACAGCAGCGATCCCAGTTGCGCCCCTGCCGACAATTGTTCGCCCCCCGCCACTTTGCGGAAATTGCCCGCCGCACCAAACGCGCTGGCCGCCCCGCCCGTCATCGCCTCGACCACGCTGCCAACCGCCGATATGCCGCCCACAAAGGCCGACACTGCCTTGTTGCCCACGGCCTCGGACCCCGCCAGCGCGTCCATGCCGCCAGCCGCCGCAACCCCGCCAAGGGCGGCAAACAAGCCAAACCCCGATGACCCCACCGAAAGGTTCATCGACCCGCCAATGTTTTCCTGATGGTTCTTGCCGATCGTGATCGCCTTGTTGTTGCCCACATTTTCGATCTGGTCGTTGTCCACGCGTTTGGACATATTATTCAGCACTTTTTGTGTCAGGTCTTTTTGCGCGTGGAAGAACAGGTCTTCTTTTCCCGCCTCGTCTTCGAAGCTGATTTCGTTATGGCCTGATCCTTGATGCGTGTTGGACCGCCAGGTGGTGCGCGTCTTGTTGGCGGGCAGATCATAGGGCGCGCCGTTCTTGCCGTTGTAGACGCAGCCCGTGACCAAGGGTTTGTCCGGATCGCCCTCCAGAAATTCGACCACCACTTCCATC
>JANNKX010000227.1:0-2916 GCA_031396505.1 Rhodobacterales bacterium | reverse complement strand
GCGCGCGACGTGATGGAGGTGTTGCAGAACGCCTATGCATCGCCGCGCCATCTGTATTGCCCGGAATGCGCGGTCCAGTCGGAGAGTTCCTCGGGCAATCCGACCCTTGATGTGTCGCGCGGGGGTGAGGTCGGGAATGTGTGACCACCGATCAAATCGCCGAACGCAAGGTGCGGGCTGCCATAAGCGCCAAGGTCTTCGCCGTTCAGAAACGGTCGCCATGCGCCGTCGCTTGTCTGGGCAATCGCCCATTCACCATGGTCGTTACGGTGTGTCCAATATCGCATTCGTCGTCCTTTCTGTGACCGGGGGTGCAGCATGACCGCGCCCGACACCAACGTTAGGGCGATTCGACCTGCGGTGTCGTCATGTCTTTTGTCCGGACAGAAGTCCGCGCCGGATGCTGCGGCGCGGTTTGATCCGGATGATTTTGCGCGGAAGTTTCCGGCGAAATGGCAGGCGTTTCTGCGCGCGCATTTCCGCAACCCGGTGCATGTGGCCTACACGTTCGGCGTGACGGACCGCGCGGCGCGCAAGTGGTGGGACGGCGACGGTGGGCCGCACGGCGCAAAGGTGGCGCAGGCGCAGGTGATGTATCCGGCGGAAACGCAAATGCTGTTTGCGGCGGAATAGGGGGATGCGCATGGCCCCTTTAGAACAAAAGTCCGGACTTGGGGTGCTGTCTTTGGCCGTGGTCGATCCGGTGTTGACTGTCATCGCCGGGGTGGTGGGGTGCGACGTCAATGTGTTCAGCGTCCACTGCTGGACCGGGGCGCATGTTGAAATCGACGTGTTAGACGAACGGTTTGGCGGTTCGTTCGATGATGTCGTGCTGGCCGATGCCGTCTGTTCACATCTGGCATCGGTTTTTGGTTGCGCGGCATTGCGCCACCCGCCAAAGGTGAGTGAGGGCGGCACGGTTGGGGTCTCAATCGGCTTTTTCGATGGTGCGCTGCACGTGGCGGTGTCGGCATGACGCGCGTGCGATCACTTTTCCTTATCAGGACCGAACAGGTCCATCAGCAGTTGCCGTTCGTCGGCTCGTGCCGCCCGCACCGACAGGTGGCCACCGATCGGATTGCGGCCCTGATGCGGGCTGGCGCCCGTACCGCTAAACGCCAGGGGAAAGCGCCCCAGCATGGCGGCAACAAGCCAGCGTGCGTGTCCTTCATCCTGCAGCAGGCGGGCCGTTCGGCGTTCGTCGTCGCTGACCGGGCCGGTCTGGATATGGGTGATGTCATTCATCAGCAGCCCCGTGATGGGGTGGCGGATTGTGGCCATATGATTTCTTTCGGGCGTTGTGGCGACCCCGATGGTGGCGACCGGGCCGGGTTTATGCAAGCCCGGCCCGTGTCTGCGGTGATTGCCCGGCGAAACCTCCCTGGTGGCCGGGTATCCGCGCGTTTGACGTTGAAACCTGCTCGCGCGCGGCACTTCGGGGCGGGGTCACTGCTGGCCCTGCCCCCTTTTTATTTCGCCGGGGTGCCCGTGCGCGCGCCCGGCAACAGTTGCACCCTGCGGGGTTCGTTACGGCGGGTGGCAGGTCCTGTCGTGCAAGCAAGCCGTTCCTGTGCGCCGGGCCCGCAGCGGTGCGAGGCGAGGGAATCCCCGGCAAGGAGCGGAAACTGCGGCGCGGTGGGGCCGAGAGCGGGCAAAGGCCCGCGCCACCGATATTCAGAAAGGGGCGCGTGATGCGGGATGATGGCTGGCTGAGTGTGGACGAGGCGGCGCGCGGGCGTGACGCCGAAAAGCTGCGCGGCGCGGGGGTCATCCTGCTGATCGCGGTGGGGGTCGCGGCTGTGGCGGTGTTCGCGGTGCCTGCGGCGGCGTGGTTCCTGTCATGACGCAGCCGTTGATTGATCTGGGGGCTGCGGAAACGCTGCAGGACATCGGGCGCAAGCTGATCGTGGCCTCGGCGACGGTGCCGCGTGTCACGCTGACCCTTCAGGCGCCGACGGCGCGGGTGATCGGGCGGATGATCGAGGATGGGTTGGACCTGCGCGCGCTGATCGATCGGCACACCGCAGCGGTTGTCGGGATGCGGACAGCGGCGGAGCAGACGATGGCGCTGGCGATGAAGGTCAAGCGCGAGGCTGAGGTGACCATGTGGTGGGGCGCGGGCCTGTCGGCTGTCGGGCTGGCGGCGCTGGCCGGGGCGATGTTGGTTCGGGGCATGCCGGGGTGAGCCGCGATGTGATTGCCGATGTGGCGCGGCGCTACGGGGTGGCGGTGCATCCTGAATGTCGGGTGACGGTGGTGCCGCAGGGCGCGACGACGCCGCTGTATCAGATCGTGCCGGGCAAGGGTGCGGTGGAGATGAGCCGGAAAGAATACCGGCAGAAAATCGGGCGGATACTTGGCCGCCGCAAGAAATTCGCGGCGCTGGCCGCGCGCAACGACAGGGGTAAGGCATGACATACCGGGTGATTGATGTTTCGCACCTGCCGCCGGTGGTGCCTGCGGATCAGGCGGCACCGATGCTGCAATGGATCAAGATCACGGATCTGGTGATTGATGAGCGGTACCAGCGCCCGCTGGGGCCCGCAAACTGGGTCGCCATCAAGCGGATCGCGGCGGCGTTCAGCTGGGGCCGGTTCGCGCCGGTGTTGTGTGCGCCGCTGCCGGGGGGCGGGTTTGCGGTGATCGACGGGCAGCACCGGGTGCATGCCGCGGCAATCTGCGGGTTTCCATCGGTGCCCGCGATGGCGGTGCAGATGCCGGTGGCCGATCAGGCGGCGGCATTTACGGGGGTGAATGGGCAGGTGATCCGTCTGACGCCGTTGCAGATCTACCGCGCGGCGCTGGAAGGGCGCGTTGATTGGGCGGTGCAGGTGGATGCCTGCGTCGCGGCGGCGGGGTGCCGGATGATGACGGCCGTGCCAACGTTTTCGGCGCGCAAGGCGGGCGAGGTTTACG
>JANNKX010000268.1:0-7426 GCA_031396505.1 Rhodobacterales bacterium | reverse complement strand
GTGATGTTCATCACCACCGTCACCGCGCGCGCTCCACCCGCCTGAATGCCAAGCCGCCCATCGGCCCCGCGCGCCAGCGGCATGATTGCCTCAGGCCCCGCCTCGCCCATCAGGCCCATTCCGCCCCGCATCGCGAAATTTGTCGGTCCGCTGACCACGCCGCCCTTGGCGAACGGCTGCACGCTGCTCAACAGCCCGTTCAATCCGTTCGCCACGAAACCGCCCAGCGCATTCTGCACGGGCCGCAGGGCCGTATTGTAGACCGTGTCCACCATGGTTTTCGCCACATTGCGCAGCGCATCGCTTAACTTCAGCCCGTCAAACGCCAGCCCGTCAAACGCCCGACGCAACCCGCCGCCAATCCCCGTCGACAGCGAATTTACCTCGCGCCCCGTGAACAGCATCGTGTCCCGCATCCGCGACAATTCACCCTCGAACGTCGATACAATCGTCGCCGTCCCCGTCAGTGTCGCCTCAAGGGCTGCCACCTGGTCTTCCAGTGCCTCAATCGTCGCCATCGCCTTGTCCTTTCTTCACATCCGGAAACGCCGCCGCCAACTCGTCCAGCCGCGCCCGCGTCAACGGAGCCAGTGTCTGATCCGCTCCCAGCATCATCCGCAACTCCACCGGCGTAAGCCGCCAGAACTGATCCGGTCGCAGGCCCAACCCATGCAGCCCCGCCCGCATCAACCCTGGCCAGTCGATGCACCCCATCACTCCCCCGGCACCGCAAACGCCCGCGCCAGCAATTCAGCCGCTGCCCGCGCCGCCGCAATGGCCCCGCCCGCAATCTCCACCGTGCGCAAATCCGCCGCCGTCCCCTGCCAGCCGCCGCCCCGCAGGCCCGCCACGATCAACGCCAGCACATCCCGCGTTGAAAACTGCCCGCCTTCAAATCGCGCCACCAGATCCATCAGTGACCCCGTCTCCAGCGCCACCTCCAATTCTGCCAACGCCCCCAGCGTCAGTTTCGCCACATGCCGCTGCCCGTCCAGTACCAGCGCCACCTCGCCCGCAAACGGGTTCGCCATCACAGCGCCACGAATGTCAGCACACCCGCCGACGCCAGCGACAGCTCATAGCTGGCTTCGCCATTGTGACTGCCTGCATATTCGATCGACGCAATCTGGAACGCGCCCTCCACCACCCCGAAATCCGGGATCACCACCTGGAAATCTGGCATCTCGCCGTTGAAGAAAATCGCCCGCGCCCGCTCATCCGTCGCTGCATCACGAAACACGCCCGACCCACTGATCGACGCCGACCGCACACCTGCCCCTGCCAGCAATTCGCGCCAGCCGCCGCTTTCCATACTGGTCGCATCCACCGTTTCCGCGTTGAAACTGATCCGCGTTGCCCGCAGCCCAGCGATGGTCTGGAAATTGCCATCCCCCGTCAGGTCAAGTTTGATCAGCAGGTCCTTACCGCTTTGAACAGCCATGTCATCTCTCCGATTGTGGTCATGGCAGCCGCACTGCCCATGAAAATTTAGCCCTGCACCCGCGCCCGGAATGTCAGATCAATCCGTCGCGTGTCGCCTTCATCAATCCGCCGCGCCGATGCTTTCAGAAAATGCAGGCTGATCAGCACCCCCCGCGCCAGCACCAGATCCGCATCCACCAGCGCGTCTGAAACGCCCACAGCGACGGTCTTTGCTGCCAGAAAACCACTCGCATCGCTGATCACGCTGATGACGAACCGATGTTCCGCCCCACCGCCTGTCTTATCCGACTGGTCCTGCACCTCTTCCGGACCCAGCAGAATGAATGTCCCTGTGCCCCCACCCGGCGGCACCGCGTCATGCACCGCCACCCCCGTCAGCACCGCAAACCCCGTCAGCCGCCCGTAAATCGCCGCCTGAAGCGCGGCCGCACTGCCATAGCTCATGCCGGGGCCTCCTCTCGCGCAAAGCACGTCAGGAAATGCCCCCCCGCATCGCGCTCCGTCACCGCCACGATCCGGAACAATCGCGCCCCGTCCCGCAGCCGCTGATCGGGCCGTGGCCGTGACGGCGCACCTTGCGGCGCCCCCCGCACGATGATCCGGTACGGGATCGACGACAGCGTCACCTCTTCGCCCGGCACATCGCGCCCCGTGCCTGCTGTCACCTCGGCCCACAGCGTGCCCAGCACGGCCCAGCTTTCGCTGAACCCGCCCGCGCCGTCCGGCACATTGACCTGCCCTTCCAGTACCAGCTTGCGTGTCAGATGCGGTGCGGTCATTGGCCCGCCCCCCCGCCCAGCACGCGCACCGTCCGCCAGCGTTCGATCAACGCCTGCACCGCAAACGGCAACCCGGCCGCGCGCGCATCCAGATCATGCCGCCGTTCATAAAAGTCCGCGCACAGCAGCATCCACGCCTGCAACAGATCCTTCGGCAGCCCTGTCCAATCCGCCCCAAAACCCGCGTCAAACACCACTTCCGCCCGTCCATCTGTCGGCACCGCAGGCAACACAGCCCCCACCGCCGCAATCTTGGGTCGGTGCGTATCCTGCACCAGCCGGTACCGCGCGGGGTCCACCACCACCGCCGCATTCGCCACATCCACCAGCCTCAGCGACACAATCCCCGTTACCGGCGACACCGGCAGCGCCTGTTCACTGGCCCAGCGCCAGCACTCCAGCGTCCACTGAAACCGCCGCGCAATCAGCACCTTGCCGATCCGCCCTTCGATTGCAGCCAAGGCCGCCCGCAGATAACTTTCCACCAGCTGGTCCTGCGTGCCGTCATCGCCAAATCCCGTGCCAAGGCGCAGATGGTTCTTCATCTCCTGCACCGGCAATGCGCCGACAGGCACGCTGGTCTGCTCGATCAATATCATGTTCTCGCTCCGTTTTCCCCGGATGCAACAGATGGACGCGCGCCCCGCACCACTCGGACAGAGGGGGGAGCAGCTAGACGGCACGGTGTGTTCCGGCGCGCGTCCATGACCCGGCCCGCATGGGGGCCGGGATCACCTAGCCGTTCTCAGGACACGGCGAACTTCAGCAGCTTGATCGCCGCAAAGTCTGTCACATCGCCGCCAACACGCTTGTTGGCATAGAACAGCACATGTGGCTTCGCGCTGAAGGGGTCACGCAACACACGCACATCGGGACGTTCCGCAATGGTATAGGCCGATGCGAAATCGCCAAACGCGATGGCATAGGCGTTCGCCGCGATGTCCGGCATGTCCTCGCAGATCAACACCGGATAGCCCATCAGGCGCGCAGGCTCGGCCGCCGCCAACCCGTCCGACCACATAAAGCGGCCATCCGCGTCCTTCATTTTGCGCACCGCACCCGCCGTCTTTGAATTCATCACAAAGACGCCATTGGCGCGGTAGTCTGCCGACAATGCGTAAACCAGATTGACGATCGTATCTGCCGCATTGGTCGCCGGGAAATCCGACGCTGCACCCGATGGCACATAACCGATGTTGCCCCAGGTCCAGCTTGCATTCGCAACCTTTGGTGGCAGCAGAATGCCCTTTGGCTTGTCCACGCCATCGCCATTGATGAACGCGGCCGATTCCGCACGGATAAATCGTGTCGCAATCTTGCCCGCCAGCCAGCCTTCCACGTCGAACGCAGAGTCGTCCAGCAAACGCTGGCTTGCCTTTGGCATCGCACTCAACTCATGCAGACGGATCGAAATCCGCTCGATTGTCGGTGTCGATGTTTCGGTCTGCGGCCCCGCTTCCGTCGCCCAGCCCGATCCCACTTCGCTGCGGTCGATCAGCACGTCGAACGACGACGCATCCACCGTCACCACATTCGCAATCGCCCGGATCGAACTCGTCGACACCAGCATCGACCGGATCGTATCCGCCGTCTGTGGATCAATCAGATAACCGCCATCCGCCGCCACCGCCGTCGACAGCGCCTTGCCCTCCAGAACAAGGCCACGCAGGCCGTCATCATCGCCCGAACGCAAATAGGCGTTGAACGCCTTCTTGTGGGGCACTTCAATTTCGGCATGCGCCGAAAGTGCCGGACGCGCATAAGTCATCTTTGTATTCAACATGGTCAGCCGCTCTTCCTGTTGTTGCAACGCTTGTTTCACTTCACCCTGAAAGCCATTGAATTCTTTCAGAAAACCGGTCATTGCGGATGTCACATCCACAGCCGGATCAGGGGCACGGGAAAGACCTTCCCCGGCCCGAGCTTTCTTCTCGGTCATCTCATATCCTCAAGTTTGCTCGTGAATGCGGCCGCGCTACCCGCGCCCGGCCAGGGTCAGTCGCGCCGCCTCAAGGGCCTGCGCCAACGCGCGCCAGTCCGCGTCAGGGGCATCGCCCTTGGCCGCAACCCGCGCTTCGGGAAGCATCGGGAACGTCACCAGTGACACCTCCCAAAGCTCCAGCTCGGCAAGCAGGCGTTGCCCCTTGCCGTCGCGTTCCGCCCGCAGCGTGCGATACCCGATGGACAAGCCATCAATCGCCCCCGCCGCCAGCAATGCGGCGGCCTCGCGGCCCCGCTCGACATCCGCAAGGATACGCCCCTTGACCCACAGGCCCGTCGCATCCTCGCGCGCCTCATCCCACACGCCGATCGGTTGCGCCGGATCATGCTGCCACAGCATCTTGACCCGCCGCCCCGATGCCCCCAGTGCCGCAAGGCTTGCGGCATAGGCGCCCTTCTGCACCACATCGCCGCCCTGATCGCGCACCCCGAACAGGCTTGCATAGCCCTGCACATGGCAGCCATCGGTCACCTCCAGCCCCGCCTCAGGGCGGTGGTACTTGCGCTCCGGTGCGCCCCAGTTTGTCATCTCCATCATCCTCACCTCGCCGCCGCCTGCATGATGGCCTCGGCCCCCTGCGCCAGCAGAAAGGCCGCAACCCCGTAAACCCCGACCCAGATGCGCTTTTCCAACCGCTCCAGCGCCGCATCAATCTGTGCCAGCCGAAAATCCAGCGCCGCCCAGCGTTCGTTCAAGACTCGTTCATTCGCCTCGATCCGCGCCGCCGCCACATCGAAACTGTCATATAAAAACCGCGACCCCGGTTCCTTTCGTGGCGTCGTCATGCCTCATCCACCACTCGTGGCAGGCCCAGCAGCACCCGCTTTTCACCTTCCGTCAGGAATGTCGCCGCCCCTACCCGCGCCCATTGCTGATCGCGTTCCGCCGACAGGGCCGGCACCTGGTCCAGATCGACGCGCAACTCCGCCATCTCGCCCGTGAACCCCGCCATCCAGTGCGACAGGTCCGCCAACACCTTCGCCGCCAGCGGCAGCACGGTCAGCCGATAAAACGCGCGGTTCGCCTCCTGATAATTCGCATAAGTCGCGTCCCCCGTGATGCCCACCAACATCGGCGGCACCCCGAATGCGATCGCAATCTCCCGTGCCGCCGCCTCCTTGGTCTGCTGGAACTCCATGTCCGACGGGCTGAACCCCATCGGCTTCCAGTCGAGGCCCCCTTCCAACAGCATCGGCCGCCCCGCATTGCGCGCGCCTTGATGATGGCACTCCATCTCTGACAGCAGCCGGTCATATTGATCCGATGTCAGGCTCGACTGCCCATCCGCCCCCTTGTAGACAATCGCCCCACTGGGGCGTGCCGCATTGTCCAGCAGCGCCTTCGACCACGCACTCGCGCTGTTGTGCAGATCCACCGCCACCGCCGCCGCCTGCATCGGCGAAAGGCCATAATGGTCATCCAGCGGATGAAAGGTTTTCAGATGGCAGATCGGCTGCCCTCCGCCGCCCATATCAAACCGGTGCTTGCGGTTGCCAACCGTATATTCATAGGCCACAGGCCAGCCATCCGCCCCCGGGACCACCGACATCCGGTCCGACCGCAACACATGCAACTCACCCGGAACAACCGCCACCCCCGGAACCGCCTCCAGATAGGCGTTCCCCGTCAGCATCATATGGCCGTAAACCGCCTCCAGAAACTCCGCCCGCCCCTGCGCCCCATTCGGGCGCGCCAAAAGCCCCAGCACCGGATGCGTCTCATACCGCCGCGTCTCGTCCTGCAGCACCAAAGGCAGCGCCGCCGCCGCTTCGGCAATCAGCTTGACCGCCCGAAACCCGATCGGATTGCCCTGAAACCCCGTCTTGGTCAGGCTCACCACATCGCGCGGGCTCCACGCCACACGGCCCGAACCCGCCCAGGCCATCACCCGTCCCGTCGCAGACGCCTTTGCTTCCGGCGCAGCCTTTGGCGCACGCCGCATAAATTCGAACACCATGTCAGCTCCTTGGTTTTCAGGCCGCACCCGGCCACTGCCGCGCCCCGCGAAGGGTGCAGCCAATCCGTCAATCTGTCCGAAACGGGCGTCGTTCCTGCCCTAACATCCGCGCTGTAGGGTGTGTGCTTGCACGCACCGCTTCATCCCGCCGCTCCTTACATCAACGACCGCACCCTTGGGTCGCGCCGCATCCGCCCCGGCTCCAAAATCAACTCCGTCATCGCCCAGACCAGCGCATCCACCCGGTCAGGCGATCCCCGCCCATGGTAGCCCTGCCCCGTCATCCGCATCATCTGATCTTCCAGCGCGCCAAGCCCCGCCACATGCGCCACCCGCCCCTGTTCGTACAACGCCGCCACAGGCTCCGCCCGCGTGCCCTTGCCATCGGACGCATGCACCAGCTTCAGCGGCACCAGACTGTCCACCGTCCGGATCACCGATTCCACCAGCTTGCCCCCCTGATTGGCCTCGGCGATCAACTTATCTGCCTTCCACCGATCAACCGCCGCCACCGCCGCCCGCGCCCATTCGTCCGGCCCCGCCCCCTGCACCGTCGCATCTTCCAGAACCACCGCACGCCAATCCTTTGGCGCGCCGTCCGTCACAGCCCCCACCACCATGATCCCACAGGCATCCGCCCCCGGGCCCGCCGATACCGCCGGGTCCACCGCCACCACGATCCGGCTGAATGCGCCGGGCTGTTCCGCCCGCTGCGCCGCCGCAATCATCCCGCGCGACCACAGCGCACCCTCGACCGCCTCCACGATCACCCCGTCCAATTCCTGCCGCCCCAGAGACGTGCCGCCATAGCGGCTTTCCACTTCCTCAAGGAATGACTTCGCCAGATACGCCTTGTTGGCCTGCGTCGGTGCATGCGTCAGAACCGTCGAGGGGTTCTGCAAGATCGCCTTCAACACCTCCACATTGCGCGGCGTCGTTGTCACCACCTGCCGCGGGTTCGCCCCCAGCCGCAGCGCAAACTGCAGCATCGCCCAGGCCTGATCCGCCTTCGGCCATTTCGCCAACTCATCCACCCAAGCCGCATCAAACTGTGGCCCGCGCAAGGACTCCGGGTTATGCGCCGACATCACCTGCGCGATCGCGCCGTTCGCCCAACACAATTCCTTCCGCGACGCATTCCACGCCGGTTTGCGGTCCGGTGGGCTGCACGCCATGATCCCGCTTTCGCCAAAGATCATCACGCTGATCACCTGCTCCACCGTTTCCCCCATCAGCGCCACCCGC
>JANNKX010000255.1:0-1900 GCA_031396505.1 Rhodobacterales bacterium | reverse complement strand
TGGCATCCGGGCATCTGATCGAATTTGCAGGGGCGATAGCCGATAAGGGGCGCGACGTCACAGCCACGGTGCGGCCTGAACAAGTGCGTATCGGGGGTGTTGAAGACGGCGCAATTCCGGCAACCGTCGGCAACCTTGTCTACTTCGGGACCGATACGCATTGCCATCTGCACCTTTCCGATGGCACCGAGATCGTCGCCCGGCTGCAAAGCCCGGCGAGCGGCGACGCAGGCCTTTCGCAAGGGCAGACCGTGGGCTTGCGCTTTGGTCCGGGGGCCGTGCAGGTGCTGGAGGATTGATGCAGGACGCCGAAAGCCGCCGAACCGCCGCCTCGACCCGCAATGGATGGTTGTTGTCGATGCCTGCGCTGGTTTTGCTGATGCTGGCGGCATCCGGGCCATTGCTGATTGTGGTGGTTTATTCGTTCCTGTCGCCCGGTGAATATGGCAATGTGGTGTGGGATTTCAGTTGGGATGGCTGGGTCGGTATTCTGCTTTCGCGCGACATTTTCGATGGCACGCTGGCCCTTGCCGATGCGCATCTGACAATTTTCTGGCGGTCTGTATCGCTGTCATTGCTGACCACGATCATCACCCTGGCAGTCGGGTTTCCCACCGCCTGGTTCATTGCGACCCGCCCGCCCAAGGCCCGCGCGATGTGGCTGTTCCTGATCACCATTCCGTTCTGGACCAACCTTTTGATCCGCACATTCGCGATCAACGAGGTGATCCGCAATGACGGCGTGCTGAATTCCGCGCTGATCGGGATGGGTATCATCACCGAACCGTTGCGCATCATCTACACCGATTTTGCCGTGCTGATCGGCATGGCTTATGTCTATCTGCCGCTGATGGTGCTGCCCCTTTTTGCCGCGATTGACAGGTTCGACATGCGCCTGCTGGAGGCTGGCTATGACCTGTACGCCAGCCGGATGGCCGTATTGCGCCGGATCATCCTGCCGATTGTGCGCCCCGGCATTGTGGCCGGATCAATCCTTGTGTTCGTGCCCTCACTGGGGGCCTATGTCACCCCGCGCATCCTGGGCGGTGGCAAGAACAAGATGATCGGCAATTTCATCGAATTGCAGTTCACCCAAGGGCGCAACTGGCCGCTGGGGGCGGCGCTGTCGATGACGCTGCTGGTGATCGTGATGGTGGCGCTGCTGTTTTATGTGCGCGCCTCCACCAAGGACAGCACCCATGGCTGACCGCGGCTTCAGTGCGACCCGCCTGCCCGGTTTTGCGACCATCGCGATTGCCGCCTTTGTGCTGCTGTATCTGCCGATCATCACGCTGGTCACCTATTCGTTCAACGGATCGAATTCCATCAGCGACTGGGGCGGGTTTTCGTGGCAGTGGTACATCAAGGCGTGGGACAATGACGCGGTCAAGGATGCAACCGTCCGGTCGCTGATCATTGCCGTCATGGCCGCATTGATCGCAACCACCGTGGCCACGACGGCCGCCCTTGGCACCACGCGCAGGCGTGCGTTCCGGGGCCAGACATTCATCTATGTCGTGATCAACCAGCCCTTGATGGTGCCCGAAATCGTGACCGCAGTGGCGCTGCTGATCATGTTCGGCGTGATCAAGACGGCCACGGGTTATCAGGGGCTTGGATACCTGATTATCGCCCATGCCGCCTTCTGCACGCCCTTTGCCTATCTGCCCATCCGCGCCCGGCTGGAAGGCATGGACCTGTCACTGGAGACAGCGGCGGGCGATCTGTATGCCAGCCCCTGGCAAGCCTTTCGCCACGTGACGCTGCCATTGCTTGCGCCCGGGATCATCGCAGGCGCGATGCTGGCCTTTGTGATCAGCCTTGATGATGTGGTGATCACCGAGTTTGTAAAATCCGGCGGGCAGGATACGCTGTCCACCTACATGCTGGGCCAGTTGCG
>JANNKX010000246.1:0-9063 GCA_031396505.1 Rhodobacterales bacterium | reverse complement strand
GCGGCCAAGGCGGGGGCTGCGGTGGTGCATTGCCATGTGCGCGACCCCGAGACCGGCAAACCCGCCCGCGACCCGGCACTTTACCGCGAGGTCACCGAACGCATCCGCGATAGTGGCACCGACGTGGTGCTGAACCTGACCGCCGGAATGGGCGGCGACATGTATTTCGACGGCACCGAGGAGATGACGCGGATGGCCGACCGCTCTGACATGTGCGGGGCCGAGGATCGGGTGGCGCATATCGTCGAGTGCCGGCCGGAGATCTGCACGCTCGACTGCGGCACGATGAATTTCAATGAGGCCGATTATGTGATGGTCAACACGCCCGGCATGCTGCGCGACATGGGCCGCCGGATGGTGGCGGCGGGCGCACGGATCGAGATCGAGGCGTTTGACACCGGGCATCTTTGGCTGGCGAAGGAGTTGGTGAAAGAGGGCGTGATCCCCGAGCCGGTTCTGGTGCAGTTGTGCATGGGGGTGCCGTGGGGGGCGCCGGATGATCTGCACACGTTTCTGGCGATGGTCGCGAATGTGCCTGCCGACTGGCACTGGAGCGCGTTTGCGATCGGGCGGCATCAGATGCCCTATGTGGCGGCGAGCGTTCTGGCAGGGGGGAATGTGCGGGTGGGGCTGGAAGATAACCTGTGGCTGGACAAGGGGGTTCTGGCCACCAACGCGCAACTGGTAGAACGCGCGGTGGACATCATCACCGACATGGGCGCGCGGGTGCTAACGCCAGCAGAAGTGCGGGTGAAGCTGGGGTTGGTGAAACGGGGGCCGGTGGGGGGATGACCGTAATCCTCGCGGCCATGCTGGTTGGGGGAATGCCGTCAGGACTGGCGGCGTACCTGCAGGCCGACGCAAAGGGCTGGCGTTTCATCGTGGGCTTTGCATTGGCGCTGTTTGCCGGGATGGCCTTGGTTGTCTGGTCGGCGATCGCAAATCATCTGGATGATCGGTCGTTCGATCAAGACCCGAGGTCTATTGCAGGTGGGTTGCTTGTGGGAATGATGTTCTGGGCGCTGGTCGGTGCGATCATCGGCAAATTGTTTTCGTGGCGGATCGAGCCGGTTTCGCTGGGTCTGCGGACCGCAGTGGTGATGAGCATCGTGGGCTTTGTCCTGAGCATGACAGGTGTGCTGGGATGAGGCTGGGAATGCTGGGATGCAGGACAACAGCATGGCTATTGCTGCAATCGACGTCAGTGCTGTGATGGTGGGGTGAGGCGCGTTTTCCATGGATGCGGTTACGGCAGATTGTACTAAGATCAGGGTGATGCGTCTTTGACAAAGGATCGGACCATGAAAAAATTTGCTCTTTGCGCCGCATTGCTGGTTGCGGCCTGCGTGCCGGATTACCCGTCGACGCGCTATGCGACGGCACCGTTCTATCTGCAGCCGATTGATGCGGGGGTGCTGCAAGGGACGTGGATTGAGATTGCGCGCTTTCCGGGGCCGTTCCAGCAGGGATGTTCGCACACGACGGCCACCTATACCGCGCCGGTGGATGGCGTGGTGGGGGTGACGAACCGATGCCGCGTGGAGGGGCAGGTCGTGCAGATCACGGGGACCGCGGTGGCGGACGGGCCGGGGCAGTTCAAGGTGCGTCTGGAAGGCGTGCCGTTCCGGGGGGATTACTGGGTGCTGGATGTAGCGGATGGCGGGCGCACGCTGCTGGTGGGGACGCCCTCGCGGTTGACGGGGTGGGTGCTGCACCGTGACCGGCGGATGTCGCCGCAGCAGATTGACCATGCCGAGGCGGTGTTTCGGCGCAACGGATACGACGTGGCGGCATTGCAGCGGACGGATCAGCGGTAAAGGGGGACGCCCCCCACCCTGACCCTTCCCCACAGGGGGTTGGGAAGCGCCCGGTCGAACGCGGCATCCCTTGGTGGTTGAGTGCCTCCCTCCCCCCACCGTGGGGGAGGGCTGGGGTGGGGGGACGTGACGGAATGAGGCAGGATATGACACGCAAGGCAGCAATCATTGGTGGCGGCGTAATCGGGGGTGGCTGGGCCGCGCGGTTCCTGCTGAACGGCTGGAATGTCAGCATCTTTGATCCGGACCCGGAGGCTGCGCGCAAGGTGGCCGAGGTCATGCGCAATGCCCGCGCGGCCTTGCCCGCGCTGTCGGATGTACCGATGCCCGCCGAGGGGCTGCTGTCATTCGCCAGCACCATCACCGAGGCGGTTGAGGCGGCAGATTACATTCAGGAATCGGTGTCGGAACGATTGGACCTGAAGCATCGCGTTTTTGCACAAATCCAACAATCAGTCAGTGGTATTCCTATCGGATCATCCACTTCCGGCTTCAAACCTTCAGAATTGCAACAGGGTGCTGTTGACCCGTCGATGATCTTTGTCGCCCATCCGTTCAATCCGGTCTACCTTTTGCCACTGGCCGAAATCGTGCCATCGGCGGCGACGGATGCCGCCATGATCGAACGCGTCAAGGACACGCTGCGCGAGATCGGGATGTTCCCCTTGCATATCCGCAAGGAGATTGACGCGCATATTGCCGACCGGTTCCTTGAGGCGGTCTGGCGCGAGGCGCTGTGGCTGGTGAAGGACGGCGTCGCCACCACCGAGGAAATCGACGAGGCGATCCGGATGGGGTTCGGGTTGCGCTGGGGCCAGATGGGGCTGTTTGAAACCTACCGCGTCGCGGGCGGCGAGGCGGGGATGAAGCATTTCATGGCGCAGTTCGGGCCGTGTCTGCAATGGCCTTGGACGCGGCTGACCGATGTGCCGGACTTCAACGACGCCCTCGTCGATTTGATCGCCGGCCAATCGGATGCGCAATCGGGCCACCATACGGTCCGCGAACTGGAACGCATCCGTGACAGCAACCTGATCGGCTTTCTGCGCGCTCTGAAAGACCGCAATTGGGGTGCGGGCAAGGTGCTGCTGGAGCATGACGCGCGGCGTCGCACGGCGATGATGGAACCGGGGGCGACCGGGCTGTCAGCGCCTTTGGCGATGGCGCAGATGCAGGTGCTGCCGGGGTGGATTGATTACAACGGGCATATGACGGAAAGCCGATACTTGTTCGCGGGATCAGAGACCTGCGATGCATTCCTGCGGCTGATCGGGGCGGACCTCGATTATGTGAAGGGCGGGCACAGCTATTACTCGGCGGAAAACCACATCATGCATCTGGGCGAGGCGAAGGTCGGCGATCACCTGACGGGCACGGTGCAGGTGCTTCATGCCGACGAAAAGCGGTTGCACCTGTTCATCCATATCCTGAAGGGGGAGCAGGCGGTGGCAACGGTGGAACAAATGCTGCTGCATGTGGATATGGCACGCGGCAAGACCTGCCCGGCGGGAACCGCCGTTCTGGCGCGCCTGATGCCGATTGCGGCGGCGCACAAGGCGCGGGCATGGCCTGCGGTGGCGGGACGGGTCGGGGTGCAGACATGAATTTCGGTCTGAGCGCGGAGCAGGAGATGATCGTGTCCACGGTGCGCGCCTTTGTGGAAAACGAGATCTATCCGCATGAAAAGATGGTGGAGGATGCAGGGTGTGTGCCGCAGGACCTCGCCGATGAGATCAAACGCAAGACGTTTGATCTGGGGTTTTACGCCTGCAATTTCCCGCAGAACGTGGGTGGTGCGGGGCTGGGGCATGTCGATTTCGCGCTGGTGGAACGCGAGTTGGGGCGCGGGTCGATGGCGCTGACGCATTTCTTTGGACGGCCGCAGAATATTCTGATGGCGTGTGTGGGCGACCAGGTGGAGCGTTATCTGAAACCTGCCGTGCGGGGCGAACGGATGGATGCGCTGGCGATGACGGAGCCGGACGCGGGTTCGGACATCCGCGGCATGAAAACCCATGCGCGGCGTGATGGCGGCGATTGGGTTGTCAACGGGACGAAACATTTCATTTCGGGCGCGGAACACGCGGATTTCGTGATTGTCTTCGTGGCGACGGGCGAAGAAGTGGCGGGGGGGACTGCCAAGAAAAAGATTACCACGTTTCTGGTGGATCGGGGCACAAAAGGCTTCACGATCCGCGAAGGGTACAAATCGGTCAGCCATCGCGGCTACAAGAACATGATCCTCGAATTCGACGATTGCCGCCTGCCCGATGCCCAGGTGCTGGGCGCGGTCGATGGTGGCTTTGCGGTGATGAACGACTGGCTTTATGCAACACGGATCACGGTGGCGACGATGGCCGTGGGCCGTGCACGCCGGGTGTTTGATCTGATGCTGGATTACGCAGCACAGCGCAAACAGTTCGGCCAGCCGATCGGGCGGTTTCAGGGTGTGGGGTTCCAACTGGCGGATTCCATTACGGAAATCGACGCGGCCGATTATCTGACGCTGGCATCGGCCTGGCGATTGGATCAGGGCCTGCCGGCCAACCGCGAGATCGCGTCGGCCAAGGTTTTTGCCACGGAAATGCTGGCGCGGGTGACGGACCGCGCGATTCAGGTGCATGGCGGGATGGGGTTGATGGACGATCTTCCGCTGGAGCGGTTCTGGCGCGATGCGCGGGTCGAACGGATCTGGGACGGCACATCGGAGATTCAACGCCACATCATCGCGCGCGATCTTCTGCGCCCGCTTGGTGCTTGATGCGTCGTACCGGGGGTTTCACACCCCCGGACCCCCGTGGGATATTTTTGAACAGATGAAAGTAACGTCATGTTAATTGTTACGCCGCAAGTTGATCTTGCCGAACAGGGGGGGACCCCGATGACGGTAACAGGTGAAGATTCCCTGCCTCGTTGGATCGGGGCAGGGCGTCTTGTTTCATCTTCATCTGTTCACAAATATCCCACGGGGGTCCGGGGGTGTGAAACCCCCGGCGTTGGCCAGACAGAGGAGCGGCTGGCATGATGCGCCTCGACCGTTTGCTGCGCCCGCGCTCCATTGCCGTCATGGGGGCGGTCTGGGCCGAGAATGTCATCGCGCAGTGCCGGAAGACGGGGTTTGCGGGCGATGTCTGGCCGGTGCATCCAACCAAAGACAGTATTGGAGGGCTGAAGGCCTATCCGTCGCTTGCAGCACTTCCCTCGGCCCCCGATGCCACATTCATCGGTGTCAACCGGCATGCCACCGTCGGGATTGTGTCTGATCTTGCGGCGATGGGTGCGGGGGGCGCCATCTGCTTTGCGTCTGGGTGGACCGAGGCGGGAGAAGCGGCTTTGCAAGCCGATCTGGTGGCAGCGGCGGGGGAAATGCCGATCCTGGGGCCAAACTGCTATGGCGTCATCAACTACCTCGATGGTGCGCTGCTGTGGCCGGATCAGCATGGCGGGCAAAGGGTTGCGCGGGGCGTGGCGCTGCTGTCGCAGTCATCAAACATCGTGATCAATATGACGATGCAGCAGCGCGGCCTTCCCATAGCCTATGTCGCCTGTCTGGGCAATGCCGCGCAGGTGGGCCTTGCGGAACTGGCGGCTGCGCTGCTGGACGATGACAGGGTCACAGCGATTGGCATCTACATCGAAGGCATTGATGACGCAGCGGGGTTCGCGGCCCTCGCCGAAGCGGCCCGGCTTGCGGGCAAGGGCATTGTCTGCATCAAGTCAGGCAAGACGGAACTGAGCCGCACGGCAGCGGCGTCGCACACCGCATCGTTGGCCGGAGGCCGGGCTGCGAGCAGCGCTTTCCTGCGACAGGTGGGTGTGGCAGAGGTGGCCAGTCCGTCCGAACTGCTGGAAACGCTGAAGATCATGCATCTGCATGGGCCGCAGATCGGCACACGTCTGTGTTCGCTTTCCTGTTCGGGGGGCGAAGCGGGCCTCGTGGCGGACCTTGCCGCCCCGTTCGGCATCGACTTCCCGCCGCCATCCGATATGCAGCGGGCACGGCTGGCCGATATCCTTGGGCCGATTGTCACGATTGCCAATCCTTTGGATTACCACACCTTCATCTGGGGTGACGGGCCGCTTACGACCGATGTGTTCACCACCATGCTGCAAGGCTATGATGCGGGGATGTACATCATCGACCCGCCGCGCCCCGACCGCTGCGATCCGTCGAGCTATGATCCAGCCTTGGCAGCAATCGTTGCGGCGCGTCGTGCCACAGGTATTCCGGCCTTTGCCGTGGCGTCGATCCCCGAGAACATGGATGAGGCATTGGCACTGTCGCTGATGGACAAGGGCGTCGTGCCGTTGATGGGGCTGGAGACGGCTTTGGGCGCGATTGCGGCGGCGCAGACGCCTGCGGGCCTGCCGGGTTGGCGGCCGATGGGCAAGGGGCCGATCGCGGGTGTGATGCGCGATGAGGCGGCGTCGAAGGCAATGCTGGCGGCGGCGGGCGTGGCGGTGCCGCGCGGAGTGTCGGGGGGCCGTCTGGATGCGCTGTCGGTGGCGGATCTGCGCGCGCCCTACGCACTGAAGGGCCTTGGTTTTGCGCATAAGTCCGAGGTGGGGGCGGTGCGGTTGGGGCTAACCTCGCTGGAGGGTCAGCCTGCGATGCCGGGGGCCACCGGCTATCTGGTGGAAGAGATGGTGACGGGCGTCGTGGCAGAGGTCTTGCTGGGGGTGCGGCGCGATGCTGTTTATGGCGTGACCGTGACCCTTGGCATGGGCGGGGTTGCGGCGGAGTTGCTGGCCGATACGGTGACGCTGATCTGCCCGGTGACGGGGGATGAGGTGGCGGCGGCGTTGCGGCGGTTGCGGCTGTGGCCGATGCTGGATGGCTATCGCGGGCGGGCAAAGGCGGATGTGGCGGCGGTGGTTGATGCGGCCTTGGCGGTGCAGGCGATGTTTGACGATCCGGCGCTGGTGGAAGTGGAGATTAATCCGCTGATGGTGCGTGAGGCGGGGGCAATAGCCGCGGATGCGGTGATCTGGAGGGCGTGATGGACATGTTGCTGACGGGGCCGGTGCGCACGCGCATCGAAGGGGCCATTCTGGAGGTGACGCTGGACCGCGCGCCGGCCAATGCGATTGATCTGGTCACCAGCCGGATCATGGGGCAGGTGTTCCGCGCCTTTCGCGATGATGACGGTTTGCGCGTGGCGATCCTGCGGGCGGAGGGCGCGAAGTTCTTTTGCCCCGGCTGGGATCTGAAGGCCGCTGCGGGGGGCGATGCGGTGGATGGCGATTATGGGGTTGGCGGCTTTGGCGGCCTGCAGGAGTTGCCGAACCTGAACAAGCCGGTGATTGCGGCGGTGAACGGGATTTGTTGCGGGGGCGGGTTGGAGCTGGCGCTGTCGTGTGACCTGATTGTGGCGTCGGACACTGCGCGGTTTGCCTTGCCGGAAATCCGGTCGGGCACGGTGGCGGATGCGGCGTCGATCAAGCTGCCGAAACGGATCCCCTATCATGTGGCGATGGATCTGCTGCTGACGGGGCGGTGGTTTGATGCGGCCGAAGCGCTGCGGTGGGGGCTGCTGCGTGAGGTGTGTGCGCCTGCGGAGTTGATGGGCAAGGCTTGGGAATTGGCGCGGCTGTTGGAATCCGGCCCGCCGCTGGTGATGGCGGCGATCAAGGAAGTGGTGCGCGAGGCCGAGGATATGCGGTTTCAGGATGCGATGAACCGGGTCACAAAGCGGCAGTTGCCGACGGTGGACCGGCTGTATGGATCAGAGGATCAACTGGAGGGGGCGCGGGCGTTTGCGGAAAAGCGCGATCCGGTGTGGAAAGGGAAGTAAGGGGGGTGTCCCACGGTGGGACGCGAGGGGGCCATTGATTCCAAAGGAATATTTTTGCGGCATTAAGATTTCGGTAAGGATTGGCGGTGTTTTTGCGCCGCATCATCTTTGCTTGACCGTTGCCCGACGGGGGAATGCGGAGGATTTTGCATTTCGTCGCACCTCGACTATCCTCACCCGCAAACGGTGTTTCATGAAAAGGGATCGGAACATGGCGACCATCAGCTTTCTGCGGCAGGCCTGCCTGACCATCGCGACGACCCTGGCATTCCAGACGGCTGCGCAGGCCGAGACTTTTGAGGCCATCGCCACGCAATACATCGCGGCCTTGGGTCCGACCACGGCCATGGCGGGCAATGATGCGGAAACCTGGGGGCTGTGGGCGGTTGATCCGGGGCCGCGCGGCGTGTGGATCAGGGACTATGCAACGCTTGCGGCCAATGGCGGTGTCGCCCCGGACGGCTGGCAGTTCGATGCGGGCGGATGGTGGCTGGAAGAGCATGGGCTGATGATGGAGGCCCCGACCTTTCCGCTGCCCGCCGGGAGATACGTGGTGACGGGCGGGCGTGAGGTGACATCGGTGCTGACGGTGGCCGCACCGGACGGCGAGGGGCATCAGGCATGGGCACTGGCAGACGGGGCGACGCTGTATGACGTGACGCACCTGCGCTGCCGGGCTGCGGTCTATACGCCCACGGACGGGCAGATGTGCAGCCCGGAGGCGACGCCATTGCAGGTCTTCCCGATGGAGCCGGACAGGGCGATGCCCGCGGTCGCGGGATGCAGCAAGCGGGATTATCAGGTGCTGATTGTGGTGGGGATGATGACGGGGGGGTGAGGGTGTGATGGTGGTGTCGGAGGGAGGGGGATACGGGAGTGTCACCGTTCTAAGTGTTGAACTGATCTGAAAGGTATCTTCGGTCTCGCCTTTTGCTTGCGAGAAGATGTAAGCTGATAGTCAAAGTTTATTGGGTGCCTCATGAACCTATTGCATCAAATTCAAGCCAACTTACTTGATGAGAACACGGCTGTCGGGACTGCCCTTCTGAAGTTAAGATTTCTCGCAGCGCGCCTTGGCAGCGATCTTTTGGAAGATTGGGTACGACATGAGGTCGAGGGATACGCCAAAGACCTCGATGTCCCTGAATATCGGAAAGTTGGTATTACTTACACTGGGACTTTCACGAATGGCTATCGGACGCTAAACGACACACCAATTCCTCTCCACGCGGTCAAGAACCAAGCTGGATCAAGGTGGATTAGGTATGAATTTCGTGATGGCATGACTGTGGTTGATGAAGCTGTACGTCGTGCACAAGGTAAGGATGGTGGCTGACCTGCCCCCCGGAAGTTCCCTCAGTCTGATGTAGAGTCTGCCCAACCCTGAAGGAGCAGACGACATGAGGAAAAGCCGTTTCACCGACGCGCAAATTATCGGGATGATCAAAGAA
>JANNKX010000241.1:0-9448 GCA_031396505.1 Rhodobacterales bacterium | reverse complement strand
GGCGCGGGTCACAGGACCCCGTGACGCGGCCGCTGCGCAACACCGTTGCCTTGTGGCAGAGCGCGCGGATCTCGTCGAGTTTGTGACTGATGTAGAGAATGCTGCACTTGTGGGCCATCGCGGCCATCAGACGCGCTGACAGAACCTCGACCTTCGCAAGATTTGCGGTCATACGATCGTGATTGATCTCAATTTCACGGTCTTCTGTTGTCATCGCGACACTTCCACCCTATTCTTGCTGCCGTGCAGCATTGGTCGCCTTGTTTCTGGGGGAAATGCGACGATCATGAACCGGGCACCCCGCCAGGGTCGAGGAGACACCATGAAGTATATGCTTTCTTATGACCTGATGGAAACGATGCGCAACACGAATGCGTGGATGGGTGCCACAGCTCGCGCCATGGCGTCTTATCCGGCCTTTGCGCTGTCGGCAAACCCCTTCCTGAAAATGACGGCCGCCTGGGGCGAGGTGGCCGAGCGCAGCTTTGAACGCATGATCGTCAAGCCCGACTGGGGCATCCGTTCGATTGTCGGGCCGGACGGGCAGGACCACCTGATAGACGTGACCCCGGTCGTCCAGAAGCCGTTTGGCAATCTGGTGCAATTTTCAGTGCGCCGTCGTGCGCCAATGGCACGAAAGGTTCTGCTGATTGCGCCGATGTCGGGGCATTATGCGACGCTGCTGCGCTCGACAGTCAACAGCCTGCTGCCCGACTGCGACGTGTTCATCACGGACTGGCACAATGCGCGCGACATTCCGGTCAGCGCGGGCAAATTCGATATCGAAGACTATACTCTGTACCTTGTCGAATTCATGCGCGCACTTGGGCCAGATGCCCATGTGATTGCCGTATGCCAACCGGCACCTCTGGCATTGGCCGCGACGGCCTATCTTGCCGCCGAGGACCCGACGGCACAGCCAAAGACGCTGACACTGATCGGTGGCCCGGTCGACCCGGATGCAGCAGCCACAGACGTGACCGATTTCGGACGCCGCATCACGATGGGGCAATTGGAACAGTTCGCGGTGCAGCGCGTGGGTTTCAAGTATAAAGGCGCGGGTCGCTTGGTGTATCCGGGCCTGTTGCAGTTGCAAAGTTTCATTTCGATGAACGCGGAACGCCATTCCAAGGCTTTCACCGAACAGATCATGCGCGTAGCGCAAGGCGAAGCATCCGATCACGATGCGCATAATCGGTTTTATGATGAATATCTGGCTGTTATGGACATGACCGCCGAATTCTATCTGTCGACGGTCGAGCGCATCTTCAAAAACCGTGAGATCGCGAAAAACATGTTCATGGTGGGCGGCAAGCAGGTCGATATCGCTGCGATCACCGATGTTGCCGTGATGACTGTTGAAGGATCGCAGGATGATATCTCGGCACCGGGGCAATGTGTGGCCGCGCTGGCCATGCTGACCGGTCTGCCCGACGCCAAAAAGGCACAGCATCTGGAAGACGGTGCCGGGCATTACGGCATTTTTGCCGGCCGCAGCTGGCGGTTGAACATTCGGCCGTTGGTGCTGGGGTTTATCGACAAGCATGCCGCTGCTAAAAAGCCGAAAATGGCCCTCGCCTCAGCGAAGTAGCAGCGGCGCGACAAGAAAAGGCGCCAGCACCGCGTTCAGCGCATCGGGTGCCTCGATCGTCGGCAGATGGCCCGCGTCGGGCAGAATAACGGCAGATGCGCGCGGCATCAGGCTGGCCATGAACTCGGCACGGCGCGGCGGGACAATGCGATCCGCTGCCCCGGCGATCACCAATGCGGGCATCGTGGCACGGCGCAGCGTCTTTTGCTGATCCGGTCGGCGTTGCATCGCGCGCGACTGCCGCAGAAACACGCCCTCGCCCAGATCAAGCGCCATCTCGCGCAGCAAGGCCATTACCATCAGGCGATCAGGGGTATCGGCAAGGCTTGTCTCGGGAACCTCTTCCGCCACGATTTGCCCCAGCCTGCCCGCACGCGCGGCCACCATGCGCGCCTCGCGCGCGGCGGCAATCTTGGGGTCTTCCGGCAAAGGGTCAGCCCCGATCAAAACCACCCGTGTGATCCGGTCACTCGCGCGGCGGATCATGTCCAGCGCCACAATCCCGCCCAGCCCCTGCCCGATCAGAACAAAGCTGCGCGGGGCCACGGCAAGGGCGGCTTCGGCCAATTGTTCAATCGTCTGTCCCTGTGCGGGCAATATCACCTGCACAGCCGCGTCAGGCCCAAAGGCCAACATCTGCGGCAAAACGCTGCGCGCATCGCACATCATGCCGGGGATCAGGACAATCGGTTCGGTCAAAGCCCGCTGTCCTGCATCCATGACAGGATAAGGCCGGTCACCGGCACTGTCTGGCCGGGGCTCAGGATATCGCCCGCAATAACATGCGAGAACGGATCGTCGCCGTCACCCACGGTGATTTCCTGCGCCTGCACCGGTCCGCCCCACGCCGCCACAACGGCGGGGATGCGCGCGGGATCAATCACCTGATCGGCGGGCGCATAGATGAACAACGCAGGCACCGTGATCGCCGTCACATCAACGGCACGCCCCGCGCGCACCAGTGCCGCCATCGGGAACAGGGCGGTCGTCGGATACCGTGTTGTCCAATGCGCGCCGTGACGTTCGTTCAGCGCGTCAAAACTGCGTGTGGCCCCGGCAACCCACGGCCCCCAATACCGCGCCAGCGGCAGATCAAGAATGGCCGCTGCCGCCGACCGCAGACCAAAGTTGGGCGAAATCAGCACCAGCCCCGCCAGCCCGTCTGACAGCGCGGGGTCACTTGCCGCAATCATCGCCAGGGGTGCGCCGGTCGATGTCGCAATCAGCACGACCTTGTCACCCAAGCGTCGCCCGATCGCCATCGCCTCGGCCATGTCCTCGACCCAATCACCGGCGGCAACCGCGCCCAACGCAACACCGTTTTGCCCATGCCCCGCAAGACGCATGAAATACAGGTTCGCCCCGATGGCCGCCGCCACATCATCGGGCACAGGGCGGATTTCCTCGGCCGTCGCCGAAAAACCATGCACATAGATGATCGCCAGTGGCATCTTTTGCCCCGCACCTGCGGCCCAGACGATGCGCTTTGCCGACCCCGGCGTCAGATACGGCACCGATCCTTCGGACGCGGCGAGGTAGGCATCCAGATCACCGGGCAGCCCAGCGGCATCAAACGCAATCGCACGATCAACGCCGTCACGCGGTAGGGCGATTGCCAACGCGCCTATCCCAACCACGACGGCCGCAAGAACCATGAACAGGCGTTTCATCGCGCAACCTCCAGAATTTCGGTGACAGCACGCGTCACCATGCCAAGGCAATCTGGCGATGAAAAGCGGTGATCCGCCCCCTTGACCAACGTCAGACGGACATCGCCGCCTGTCGCGTGGTCAAACAGGCGCAAGGCGACCGCGGGCGGCACATCCGTATCCGCCGTGCCTTGCAGCAACCGCACCGGGAACGGCAGGTGCAAAGGCGTGGTCAGCACTTGCTGCGCGCGCCCATCCTCGATCAGGCGTCGGGTGATGATATAGGGTGCATCGGCATAGTCGGACGGTTGGCTGACCTGCCCATCTTGCAGCAATGTATCGCGTTCGGTGGCCGTCAGCGCGCCCCAGATGGTTTGCGTAAAATCGGGGGCCGCCGCAATCCCCACAAGGCCCGCGACACGCTCAGGCATGGCACGGGCCAGCAGCAGCGCAATCCAGCCACCCATGGACGACCCGATCAGGATTTGTGGCCCCGTGGTCATCATCAGAACTGCCGCCGCATCCGCCGCCCAATCACCAATGCAACCATCTTCAAACCGCCCACCCGACGCGCCATGCCCGGAATAATCGAACCGCAGAAACGCGCGCCCCGTCCGTGCGGCCCAATCCTGCAAGTGCAGCGCCTTGGTACCCGTCATGTCGGATTTGAATCCGCCCAAAAAAACCATTCCCGGACCAGACCCAGCCAGCATGTGATAGGCGATGCGGCGCCCTTGTGGCGTGATCAGTTCGGTCACATCGGCCCCCCCTTTTCCATCCCTATAGCGCCTGCCAGTTGACAACGCCATGCGGCGGCGGCATCAAGCGGCCCGTTACATACCCGCAACCGGGCGCGTCGTAGGCGCCAAACTGACGAGGACGCCGCTATGGCCCAGATTTCGCTGACTTTCCCCGATGGCAATATCCGCGTGTACCCGGCTGGCATCACCGCCGCCGAGGTGGCGATGTCCATCGCGCCCGGCCTTGCAAAAAAGGCGATTTCCGCTTCGCTCGATGGTGCGCATGCTGATTTGCAATGGCCGATCATGGCGGATGCGCGCATTGCCATTCACACCATGGCCGATGATCTGCAGGCGCTGGAACTGATCCGCCACGACTGTGCGCATATCATGGCACGCGCGGTGCAGGATATCTGGCCTGATGTGAAGGTCACCATCGGCCCGGTGCGCGATTATGGCTGGTTTTATGATTTTGACCGGGCAGAGCCGTTCACGCCCGAAGATCTGGGTCAGATCGAGGCGCGGATGAAACAGATCATCAACGCCCGCGACCCGGTGAAAACCGAGGTTTGGGATCGCGCCCGCGCCATCGCCTTTTACGAAGACCGCGGCGAGCCGTTCAAGGTTGAACTGATCGCCCGCATCCCGGAAGCCGAGGATTTGCGGATGTATTGGCACGGCCCATGGCAGGATATGTGCCGTGGCCCGCATCTGGCGCATACCGGGCAGGTTCCCGCAGATGCGTTCAAACTGACGCATGTGGCGGGGGCTTATTGGCTGGGTGACGCAACACGCCCGATGTTGCAACGCATCTACGGCCTTGCGTTCAAGAACCGCGATGATCTGAAGGCGCATCTGGTGATGCTGGAAGAGGCGGCAAAACGCGATCACCGCAAGCTGGGCCGCGAGATGGAGCTGTTCCACATTCAGGATGAGGCACCGGGCATGGTGTTCTGGCATCCGAACGGATGGACCATCTACCGCGGGCTGGAGGATTACATGCGCCGCCGCCTGGGCAAGGCGGGTTACAAGGAAATCAAGACGCCGCAGGTGGTGGACCGCGTGTTGTGGGAAAAATCGGGCCACTGGGAGGCGTACCGCGAGAACATGTTCATCGTCGAGGTGGACGAGGAAGGCGCACGCGAAAAGCGGATCAACGCCCTGAAACCGATGAACTGCCCCTGCCATGTGCAGGTCTATAATCAGGGCCTGAAATCCTATCGCGATCTACCCTTGCGGCTGGCCGAATTCGGATCGTGTCACCGCTATGAATCGTCGGGGTCGATGCACGGCCTGATGCGGGTGCGCGGGTTTACGCAGGACGATGCGCATATCTTCTGCACCGAAGACCAGATCGAGGCGGAGTGTGCCGATTTTCTGGGCCTGCTGTCATCGGTTTACCGCGATCTTGGATTTGAAAAGTTCGACATCAAATTGTCCACCCGCCCCGATATCAGGGTCGGGTCGGACGCGGTGTGGGACAAGGCGGAAACATCGCTGGCAAAGGCCATCGAAAAGGCCGGGTATGTCTATACGATCAACCCCGGCGACGGTGCGTTCTATGGCCCAAAGCTCGATTTCAAACTGACCGATGCGATTGGCCGTGAATGGCAGTGCGGCACGTTTCAGGCCGATTTCAACCTGCCCGTCAGGCTGGACGCCGAATATGTCGGCGAGGATGGGGCAAAGCATCATCCCGTGATGATGCACCGCGCAATCCTTGGCTCCTTCGAACGCTTTATCGGCATCCTGATCGAAAACTACGCGGGCAAGCTGCCGTTCTGGCTGGCGGCACGGCAGGTCGTCGTCGCCTCTATCGTGTCGGATGCCGACGCTTATGTGCATGAAATCGTGAATGCGCTGCGCCGCGCGGGTATTCGCGCCGAGGCCGATGTGCGCAATGAAAAGATAAACTACAAAGTGCGCGAACATTCGGTCGGCAAGGTGCCCGTGATCCTCGCCATCGGCATGAAAGAGGTTGAAGAACGCAGCGTTTCCATGCGCCGTCTTGGTGATACGATCACTACCACCATGCCGATGGACACGGCGATCATGGCCCTGACGGCGGAATCGCTGCCACCCGATTTGCGCTGACGCGGGCAGACCATTGGGCGAAGCCTTGCCGATTGCGGAATCATGCTTGATTTTTCAGGCCGATTCTTCATCCTTTCGATTGTGACAACAGACTTTCGACGCGCCTTCTGACCACCTGCGGCAGCATGACGACAAGGAAGACCTGGCTGCACGACCATGCGGCAATGGTGCCGGGTGGGGGTTTTGGAAGGAGAGGCGGCATGCCGACAGGCACCGTGAAGTGGTTCAACAGCACCAAGGGATACGGATTTATCGCGCCCGACGATGGGGGCAAAGACATTTTCGTACATATCTCTGCCGTTGAACGCGCCGGGCTCAAAAGCCTGAATGACAACCAGAAGATCGGATTTGAAATGCAGACGGGCCGTGACGGCAAAGAGTCTGCAGGCGATCTGCGACTGCTTTAACATCCCAATTTCAAATCGGTTTCAACAACGGCCCGCAGCCCCCTTGCGGGCCGTTTTCATGCAAACGATGCCGCGATCATGTCATCCCAGCCCAACGTCAGCGTATCGCCATGGCGGATCACCGGACGTTTCATCAGCGCCGGAAATTCGCGTAGCTGATGATCGGCTTCGGAATTCTTCATCCAGTCGGACAGCCCCCGATATGTCGTGCTTTGCATATTGATGATGCGACTGCCGAATTCCGTGATGAACTCCGCAATTTCCACATCGGTCAAGGGCGTCGCCCGTACATCGCGGAATGTCACATCATGGCCCGCCGCCAACAGCGCCTTCTGCGCTTTTTTGCAAGTGTCACAGGTTGAAAGACCATAAAGGATCACGACCAGCCCCATTTCTTTGATACCGCAGCGCCAGACCTAACCATTCGTCAGCGCCCGCGCCACCCAAACCGACCCCACCGCCACCACGGCCGTCACAACCGTGCCCCACGCCACATCCACCATCACCAGCGACGGATGCCACACCTTCATGATCGTATAGCTGGTGAATTCATACGTTCCATAGGCCATCGCGCCCACAATCGCCGCCGGGATCAGCGCCGCCCATGGATCGCCCGCCCGCAGCGCGGGCAGCGACACGACATAGGTCAGTCCCGCCACATAGCCGAGGTAGAAGATCGCCGCTGGCAGCAGGCGCAATTCGGCCAGCATCAGGTCGCCCAGATGTTTTTGAAACAGGGGGCGCATCACGAAAGTCAGCATCAGCCCGTCCAGCACAAGGAAGATGGCACAGGCGGCGGCATAGAGGATTGCAATCTGCATGACGACTTTCTGTTTGTTGTTATCCACAACACATAGCGCACGTGACGCGACGCGCCATCGACCACACGATCACTTCATCCGTGAGGCCCGCAGATCGCGCAGGTCGTTCGGGTCGGCCCGCTGGGCCACCACAACAACCGCCGCCTCGCGTTCGCGCCGCGCGACAAGATCGAGATAGGATTGCGTCGCCGCCGCGTTCAGCAGGCTGAACAACCAGATCCCGAACAACAGGATACCCCCCACCGTCGCTGCCCGTTCAACGCCAAGGGCCTGAAACATCGCCATCGCCACGCCATCCCCGTTCAGCAGTGACAACAGCAACAGTGGAATTGATGCCAGCATCGTATAGATCTGCAACACCGTCAGCAGGATGTTCGTCACTACCACGATGACAAACTGAATGAAAAAACGGTCGCCAAAGCCGTAAAAGAAATCCGGCTGATGCGCCTTGATCGTCACCCCGTGCGAGGCGGCCGCAAGTGGCGTCTGCATTGCGGCAAGGACGATGTACATCAAGACGACCGCGACGCCCGTGATCGCCAACACCGCCGGGTGCAGGGCTGCGAGGCTGGCGGGATCGTTCGGGCTGATCTTGCTGACCTCGGCCATGCCATCCAGCGTACCCGTCAGATGCAGCACGATCAGCGCACCTGCGGCAAAGCTCAGGATGAACAGCGTGACAAACGTGTGAAACACACTGTACTGAAAGCCAACCTTGATCAGGCGGATGAAATCCGGCAACCCCCAGGCATCGCGCGCCGAAAGGCCTGCGCGGATGGCCACGATGTTGGCGATGATGTTGATCATCGTGAACGCGATGGCGACCAGCGCGGTCGCAAGGATGATCGCAAAGGCCGAGGCCCCAAGCGCGCCTGCAATCATCAGCCCGCTGATCGGCACGAACAGCACGCCAAAGGCCGCGCAGACGGCAAAGGTGATGTAGAACGGCATCACCAGCACCATGCGCCAGAAGATCGACAGCGACAGGATCAGGGTGCGGAAAATGTAGGAAAACATGTGCTGCCTCGGTGATCTGTGCCGGGTTGATCCCGGCTTGGACGGAATGATCGCCGCGCGGGGCGTTGGCGTCAATCGCGTTGCGCGTGTGGCGCAAAATCGGGGCGCAAAGGTGGATTGTGGGTCACAGGGCCGCAGAATTGACGGCTGTCAATTTTCAGGTTTTCGATTTACAATCAGATATTTGAAAAGTTATCCACAGGCCCCGTTAACACTTTTGAAACATTGGGTGATCGGGTGAGCGGCGGCCCCGCGCGCTTTGCGCGGGGCGAAAACAGTCCAGTGGACTGTTTTCAGCCGCGAACGCCCGAGCACACTTGCGAGGGCTGGGGGTGGTGGGGTGGTGGTAGCGCTACGCTTGCTTCAGCAACGCTACACAAGTGTGAATTGAGTTCGATCTCACGAAGTAACTCAAGCCAGAGTGCACGCCGTCAGCTCGTTCATCGGTAGAACGATAGTGACCACAGATTACTCCAAGTACTCTTGGCGGCCGAAACTGCTCCGCCGGATGCCAAGAGCCATCTGCCCAACCTTTTTGAAGCGAAATAACTGGCGCACCCGAAAAGCCACTCTGTGCAAAGCTGTCAAGTACACCATAATTGCTGCCAAGAAATCCATTCACATGCACAGGCATCGAAGTCGGAAAAGAGAGTACTCCTTGCCGCAGAAGTGGATACACATGCGTAAAACTCTTGTCAAAAGCATGATATTCCTTAACGGGGCTATTTCTTGGGTATCCAATAAACAGGATCGGCTCACCAGCATGCCGAGTAGTGAGATGGACGTCATCTGCAATGAAATCAGATGAGAAGGCATAGGGCCTAAGTTCGCCATCTGGGGTCTTTACTGGAAGCTCTGAGTGGGGAATAGCAAAAACGGCACAATCATTATCGCTTGGATCAACTGCATATGTCGGAAAGCGCAAATCAATTGTTGCGGTTGCAATAGACGAATTCTGCACATTGAAGAGAAGAAAATCCAATCGTATTTTTGCACAATTGGCGGTTCTTCTCTTCTCAGGAGGTCGATAAGCGCAGTCTATGACATGTCGAGCAGTTGCAACATAATAGCTCTTGCCATCATCAAAGAAGAAACCTGTACCATACTCCTCTTTGTTGTCATCAAAGAG
>JANNKX010000203.1:0-9130 GCA_031396505.1 Rhodobacterales bacterium | reverse complement strand
TGATCCACTTGTTCGCGGTGGCTGTGGTCGAGGGGGCGGGGCCGGTCGCGTGGCCGTCCCAGACGCCGTTAATCTCGGCAAAGCGGCAGGCGTTCCAGAGCTTGGTGCCAAAGTTCCGGTAGCCGGCAATGCGCTGGGTGTCGAATTTCAGCACGCCGCCGAGGGAGGCCATCGCGGCATTGGCAAAGCGCAGAGCGTCGGCGCCGTATTCGTCGATGATCTCCAACGGGTCGATGACGTTGCCGAGGGATTTCGACATCTTCTTGCCCTTGGCGTCGCGGACCAGGCCGTGCTGGTAGACGGTGTGGAACGGAATGTCGTTCACCACGGCCAGTTGCATCATCATCATCCGGGCGACCCAGAAGAACAGGATGTCCTGCCCGGTGATCAGGACCGAGGTGGGGAAGTATTTCTGGAATTCGGGCGTGGGCTCCGGCCAGCCGAGCGTGCCGATGGGCCAGAGGCCGGAGGAGAACCAGGTGTCGAGGACGTCGGGGTCCTGAAAGAGCTCGATAAAGATGCTTCGATCATTGCCGTCGACGAGGTGTGTCGTTCCGGTGGACTGCTCGAACTCAGGGTCCGTGATTTCAACCTCAATCGTCTCGCCCCGTTTGCAATGAGGCTGGTAGAAAGCTTTCACTTGCTTGGCCAGGTCGTCGAAGGACGCTGCGCAGAATGGCACCCAGTCGAAGCCAACTGCGTCCTCGTCCGCAACTGTCACAGGGTCTGGCCCATACCAAACCGGAATCTGGTGCCCCCACCAAAGCTGGCGCGAGATGCACCAGGGTTCGATGTTTTCCAGCCAGTGGTAATAGGTCTTCTCGCCCGAGGGCGGGATGATTTTCGTGCGGCCCGAGCGCACCGCCTCCAGCGCGGGTTCGACGATCTTGGCGGTATCGACGAACCACTGGTCGGTCAGCATCGGCTCGATCACGACCTTGGAGCGGTCACCAAAGGGCTGCATGATCTTTTTCGCGTCGACCACGGGTTCAAGGCGCAAGTGTTCCGATCCGGTTTCGGGATCGACTTCCTTGACCAGTGTGGTGACGGCGAGGCCTTGGGCGGTGATGTCGGCAACCACGAGTTTGCGCGCCTCAAACCGATCCAGCCCGCGATACTTTTCGGGGACGAGGTTAAGGGTATCAACCTCGGATTCATTGGTGGGCGATCCTGCCGCAATCTCGCGGGCGCGGAGCACGGCTTCAGCATAGGGGGCACCGTCGGCGCGCATCTGGGCGCGGGTGTCCATCAGGCGGTAGCAGGGAATGCTTGCGCGCTTGGCGACGGCGTAATCGTTGAAATCATGCGCGCCGGTGATTTTGACGGCACCTGATCCGAACAAGGGATCGGGGTATTCGTCGGCGATGATCGGGATCAGGCGGTCACAGAGCGGCAGGTGGACCATCTTGCCGATGATGGGGGTGTAGCGGATATCGGAGGGGTGGACGGCAACCGCGCCGTCGCCGAGCATGGTTTCGGGCCGCGTCGTGGCGATGGCGATGTAATCACGGACCTCGCGCAGGGTGACTGTGCCGTTTTCGTCTTTTTCGACGTATTCATAGGTTTCACCGCCCGCGAGGCGGTATTTGAAATGCCACATATGGCCTGCGACCTCGATATTCTCGACCTCAAGATCGCTGATCGCGGTTTCAAAGTGGGGGTCCCAGTTCACGAGGCGTTTGCCGCGATAGATCAGGCCCTTGTTGTACATATCGACAAAGACCTTGATCACGGCGTCGGGAAAGTTGCCGGACATGGTGAAGGCGTTGCGGTCCCAGTCGCAACTATCGCCCAAGCGCTGCATCTGGTTGACGATGGTATCGCCGGAGCGGTCTTTCCAGTCCCAGACTTTCTCAAGGAATTTCTCGCGCCCCATGGTGCGGCGGTCGGGCTGTTGGGATTTGGCCAATTCGCGTTCAACGACCATCTGCGTGGCGATGCCTGCGTGATCTAGGCCGGGCTGCCACAGGGTGTCAAACCCGCGCATCCGGTGCCAACGGGTGAGGATATCCATCAGCGTGTGGTTAAAGGCGTGGCCGATGTGCAGGGTGCCCGTGACATTGGGCGGGGGCAGCATGATGGAAAACGCATCCGCGCCCGGTTTGGCATTGGCCCCGGCGGCGAAAGCCTTGTCCGCAATCCATTTGGCGGAAATGCGGGCCTCGGCCTCGGCTGCGTTGAAGGTCTTTTCCATGGGCATCGCGGGTATCCTGCAAGGGTTGAAGCGGAATAGCGAATGCTGGCGCAAAGGCCAAGGGGGGGAGGGAAGATGGTGGGGAATTTCCCATAAACTCTGGGGTGTCATTGCGACAGGATGCTCGGTCTGATGGCCGAAGGTGCCATGCTGTGGGGGGGGCTGATATGAAGGCCTATGTCGAAATTCTCGGGTTCCGATCAGAAGTCGCGCGCCACGTGGCTTGGGCGATCATGGCCGTGATACTGTGTCTCTTCGCAGGGTTTGTTTTCGCCATGTCCGTGAACGCGGGACGAGATGGCAGGCTTCTGGCGGCAGAGGGCGTGGCCATAGAGGCCGTTGTCATCGATAAGGATACGACGACGCGCCATCGCAGGCGGCACACCTCGACATCCTACTACTACCTTCTGCTGTCCTACACCCCGCCCGGTATGGCGCGGGTCGAGGTGAAGGAGAGCGTCTCGCGTGGCCGCTATGAGGCGATGGATGTCGGGGACCGGATGACGATCCGCTATGCGCCCTCGCAGCCACGGGTGCACGAGCTTGATCCCGGAGAGAAGGCGGGGTCTGCGCGGTTCCAATCATGGATGGCGGTGGGGGCTGCGCTTGGCGCGCTTGGATCAGCCGTCTGGGCCAGGCGGCTATGGCGAAAGACAGTCCCGGGCGACGTGGCATAGCCGTCAGATCAGTGGCAGGCCCATCAGTCCGAGGGCGAAGACGCCCATGGTGAGGGCGCAATAACCGGCTGCGGCGGCCCAGACGAGGGGGCGAGAGCCGGTAAAGCCTGCCAGAGGCACAATATGCAGGGCATGGGTGGCGAAGAAATGCGCGACGCGCAGATCGCCTACCTCACGCGACCAGCCGAGGATGGGGAGGGCGGCGTTGGTTGTCGGGATTCCAATGTGGTGGCCGGGCATTGAAGACATGGTGCCGGCAGCGATCACGGTCAGGACAAAGGTCAGGATCAGGCCAAGGGCGATGGACAGGTGCAGGGTGGGCGATAGGCCGGTGTCGGGGTTGCGCCAGATGGCCACGCCCATCACGAGGCTGGCAGACGTGAGGATGACGGCAAAGGCGCCCATGAAGCCGTAGATGGTGCCCATAATGGGATCATCGACATTGAAATGCGACGCGATGCCGAACGTTGCGGCCCCGCCGACCCAGGCAAGCTCGGCCAGAATGCAAAAGCACACAATGCCTGCGTAGATGCGCCAGCGCAGCGACTGCATGCCGTCAGGCAGGAACCGGGCGAAGAAGGCGAGGGTGATGATGTAGGTGCCCAGTGCCAGATGGAACTGCAGCGGCTTTTGCCAGATGGGGGCATCGAGAAACTGGCGGGTGTCGATCACCGCAGCGGCGAGAAGGGGGATGGCGGTCAGGGCGATGAACAGGGCAAGGCCGGTAAAGGCAGGGGCATCGTGCCACATGCGGGAGGGGCTGAGGGACAGGGGAAGGGCGGTCATGTGGATGCTCCTTTGGCGATTGCGCGCATCTGGAAGGCCCAGTGCATGGCGTAATAGGTGAGGAACCCGGCAGGGCCGAACAGGAAGATCAGAACCAGATGCGGCAGCACGAGCAGGTGGGGGATGCCTGCAGCGCGGGCGGTGCGGGTGGCCCAGGCGCCGACGAACAGATCAAAGGCGAGGTAATGGACCCATCCGGCAAGGGCGATATGGGGATCGGTGAAGAGCGTCATGACATCGGGCAGGCTGCTGTAGCCGCCGGTGGCACCGGACCAATAGGCGAGGATGAGAGCGCTGTAGGCGATCGCCATCAGCATGGGGATGGCAAGATGGGCGGCCATGTCGACAACGCGCGGGGCGAAGGGGGCGAAAATCAATGCGACCCAGCCCAGCATGGCGATGGGATTGGCGATCTGGAACATGGCTTCAGGGGTCATGGCAACCTTTATCTTGACGATGTCAGGATGGATGCCGCATCGTCTAGTCACTGTCAAGATGCAATTTTGACAGCGCATAGATGGCAGCGTATTGAAGGGATCATGACGGATGAAAAACCCTATCACCATGGCGATCTGCGCAGCGCGTTACTGGCAGCGGCGGAGGCGGAACTGGACGCGCGCGGGATCGAGGCGTTTTCGCTGCGGGCGGTGGCAAAGCGGGCGGGCGTCAGCCATGCAGCGCCAGCGCATCATTTCAGCGATGCAAATGGGTTGCTGACGGCGCTGGCGGCCGAGGGGTACCGTCGGCTGCTGGCCTATCAGGGGCGACGGCAGGCAAGTGCGGCGGCAGAGCCTGCGGCGCAACTGGTGGCATCGGGGCTGGGCTATATCGATTTTGCGATGGAATGCCCGGCACTGTTCCGGCTGGTGTTCGGGTCGGTGCGGCCCGACCACGGCGCACGCGATCTGCAGGCGGCGGCGTCAATGGCCTATACCCACCTGACTGATCTGGTGTTTGCGGCGGGCGGGCGCACGGTGGCGGACGAATCCGCGGTCTGGGCGCTGGCGCATGGTTTGGCGGATTTGCTGTCGGCAGGGCGGCTGAAGGGGGTGGCATCGATGGAGCCCGCGATGCGCGACGCGGTGCTGCGTGACGTTCTGGCGCGGTCATTGCCTTAGAGCGTGTCGTGCGCAATCGGGTTTAGCCGATTGCGCATGACACGCAGGTATTCACAGGTGGTTCTTGTCTTGGATCACCGTCAATCTGAATCAGATTGACCGTCATCCGTTCTAGATCGCGCGATCCAGACGCGTGGACAGATGGATCATGCTTTCGGATGATTTCACGCCGGTCATCGCCCCGATCTGATCCAGCACCTCGTCCAGACTGCGGGTATTGGGGGCGGCCACCTGTAACAAAAGATCCCAGCGGCCCGAGGTGGTATAGACCCGCTCAATCTCGGGGATCGCCTTCATGCGGATCAGGATTCCGGCTTGTGCACGCGGTTCGATCGCCACCAGAACGGTGGCGCGCAGGCGGCCTTCGCGGGCAGCCTCGCCCAGTTTGACGGTGTAGCCCGCGATCATGCCGGTTGATTCCAAACGCTCCAACCGTGTCTGCACAGTGGAGCGTGCAAGTTTCAAACGGCGGGCCAGAGTGGACAGCGACATACGTGCATCGGCCGCCAGAAAGGCGATGATGTTGCGATCGTGTTCATCCATAAAATTTACCGGGGCTACACTGCAATTTAATGACCTGATACAGCAATTCTGCACTTTTGTCCGGTGAAATTGTGCCCCATATGCAGCATCCTTAGTTTCAGGAAAAGGGCGGATCATACGCACCTGGCCTGGTTGGAAAAAACCACGCAGGTGCCCCGCGTTTGTGTTGCGGCAAACGGGTAGCTTTGCGTCTTCGCTGGCCAAAAAGGATCACGCCGATGGGACTGTCAAAGACAATCTGGACCAACCCGACCGAGTTTCTGCGCACGACGCAGCCCGACAACCCGGTGCTGTTTTTCGCGCCGCAAGCATTGCAGGCACAGGCCAAGCGGTTCATCGACGGATTCCCCGGTTTCGTGACCTATGCGGTCAAATCGAACCCCGGTGAAGAGGTGATTGAAAATCTGGCTGCCGCAGGTGTGCGCGGGTTTGATGTGGCATCGCCCTTCGAAATCGCGCTGATCCGCCGTTTGGTGCCGGATGCGGCCTTGCATTACAACAACCCGGTGCGCGCGCGCCACGAAATAGCGTTTGCCGTGGCGCATGGCGTTGACAGCTATTCGGTGGATTCGGCGTCGGAGTTGGAAAAGCTGATCGCGATGGTGCCCGTCGGGCGCGAAATCGCGGTGCGGTTCAAACTGCCGGTGTCGGGGGCTGCCTATAACTTTGGCGCGAAGTTCGGGGCGACGGTGGAGTTGGCGTCCATGTTGCTGGCGCGGGTGGCGGAGGCCGGGTTCGTGCCGTCCTTGTGTTTTCACCCCGGCACGCAATGCACCGATCCGGCGGCATGGGAGGCGTACATTCGCGCGGCTGCCGATATCGTGGCGGCGGCGGGTGTTAGCATTGATCGCCTGAATGTGGGCGGCGGGTTCCCCTCGCACCGCCTGAACGGGGTCGTGCCGCAGCTGGAGGCGACATTCGCGCTGATCGACCGGGTGGCGGGTGAGGCGTTCGGGGATGCGCGGCCTGCCCTGATTTGCGAGCCGGGGCGCGGCCTGTGTGGCGATGCATTCGTGTTGGCGGACCGGGTGAAGGTGGTGCGCGACGATGCGCATGTGTTTCTGAACGACGGGGTTTACGGCGCGCTGAATGAGCTGATGCTGATCGGGGTGATTGACCGTACGACGGTGATGGCCCCGAACGGCGTGATCCGCAACGGCGCGTTGCAGCCGCGTATCGTTTTCGGGCCGACCTGCGATTCGGTTGACCGTCTGCCGGGCGATGTGATGCTGGCGGGCGATATCGCCGAGGATGACTATCTGATCTTCGAAGGATTCGGGGCCTATTCGGTGGCGACGAACACCCGCTTCAACGGGTTTGGCGATCTGCAGATCGCAACCGTGCTGTCGACTCGGCTGTAACGGATCGGCTTTGCCGCGCGCCCCCGGCTGGACAATCCCCGCCGGGGGCGTAGTTATCTGTTGACGCAGACAGGAGACGGGGCATGGAACGACCGAAATTTGGTGCAGCACAACCAATGCCCCGGCGCGAGGACCCCCGGTTCCTGACGGGTCAGGGCCGGTTTGTGGACGACATCGTACCTGCAGGCGCGCTGTTTGCGGGTTTCCTGCGCGCGCCTGTGGCGCATGGGCGCATCAGCCGCCTTGATCTGGAACGCGCGCGCGACATTCCGGGGGTGCATCTGGCGCTGGCGGCGGATGATCTGGCGGCGATGGGTGTCGATCTGCACATGCGGTTCAACACGGTTGAAAACCGGGACGGCACGCAGGGCGCGGCACCGGTACGGCCAATCGTGGCGCAGGGCGTGGTGCGTTACGCAGGCGAGGCGGTGGCGGTGATCGTGGGCGATACCCCGGATGCGGTGCGCGATGCGATCGAGGCGACCACCCTTGATATCGACGATCTGCCGGTCTGGCTTGACCGCGCGTTGGGGGGCGAGCCGATCCATCCGCAGGCCGCAGCCAATTGCGCCTATGACTATGGGATTGGGGATGCGGGGGCGGTGGGTGCGGCGCTGGAGGCGGCTGCGCACCGGATCAGCCTTGAGGTGGTGCATAACCGCGTGATGGCCAACGCGATGGAGCCGCGTGGCTGTTTTGCCGAATGGGCCGAAGGGCGGCTGCATGTTTGCGTGAACGGGCAAGGTGTGTGGAACATCAAGCGCGATCTGGCGCGGCATCTGGGCCTTGACGTGGATGCGGTGCGCGTCACGAACCCTGATGTTGGCGGCGGGTTCGGCATGAAGGCAATGGGGTATCCCGAAACGATTCTGGTGGCCGCTGCGGCGCGTGCCCTCGCGCGTCCGGTACGCTGGATGTCGGAACGCGGTGAGGGCATGCTGACGGACAACGCGGGGCGCGATCTTGTGGCACAAGTGGAACTGGGGTTCGACCAGCATCTGAAGATTGTCGCCTATCACGTTGATCTGGTATCAAATTTAGGTGCCTACAATTCGGAAGAAGGCCAGATCATCCAGTCCAAACTGTTTGCCAAGGTCTTGACCGGGGTTTACGATGTGCAGGCGGCATCGCTGCGCGCGGTGGGGGTTTATACCAACACCTGCCCGGTCGACGCCTATCGTGGAGCGGGTCGGCCAGAAGCGATTTTGACGATTGAACGCGCGATGGATCATGCGGCGCGCGAACTGGGGGTGGACCCGTTCGATCTGCGGCAACGGAATTTCATCCGCGATTTTCCTTATGCGACAGCGACGGGTGAAGTGATCGACGTTGGCGATTTTGACCGTGTGCTGGCGCGCGCAAACGTCGAGGCCGATGTGGCGGGTTTTGCCGCGCGGCAAGCGTCAAGTGCAGCAAAGGGTCTGCTGCGGGGCTTGGGTCTTGGCATCTACATCGAAGCAATTCTTGGCGATCCGGACGAGTCGGCGCGCGTCACGTTGGACGCCGGCGGCGGGGCCACGCTTTATGTGGGCACGCAATCGAATGGGCAGGGCCACGAGACGGTCTATGCGCGTATGCTGCATGACCAGACCGGTATCCCCGAGGCGGATATCCGCATCGTGCAGGGCGACAGTGACCGGATTGCACGCGGCGGCGGCACCGGCGGGTCGCGGTCGGTCACCGTGCAAGGCACGGCGACGCGCGCGACCGTTGCCCGCATGGTGGCGGATTTCGTGCTTTTTCTGGCCGCCGAATGGGGGGTGGATGGCGTGGCTTTCGCCGATCTTGCTTTTGGCGCGCCGGGCACCAACCACCGCCTGACGCTGGTCGAGGCGGCGGCGCTTGCACGCGCCAAGGGGCGGCATGATCTTTTGGATGTGGCGCAGACCACGGAAATCGAAGGCCGCAGTTACCCCAATGGCGTGCATATCTGCGAGGTCGAGATTGATCCCGATACCGGTGGGCTGGTGATAGACCGCTATACGGTCGTGGATGATTTTGGCACGCTGATCGCGCCCACACTTGTGATGGGACAAATCCATGGTGGGGTGGCGCAGGGCTTCGGTCAGGCCGTCACGGAAAACGCGGTCTTTGATGCGCAGGGCCAACTGCTGACGGGCAGCTTCATGGATTACGGCATGCCGCGCGCGGATGACCTGCCGATGATCGGCTTTGCGTCCGAACCGACGCCCACCGCGCGCAACCCGTTCGGCATGAAGGGCTGCGGTGAGGCGGGCACGGTTGGCGCACTGGCCGCCGTCTCGAACGCCGTGCGGGATGCGCTCGCGGTGCGGGGGGTGGGGCATGTGGACATGCCGTTCACGCCGATGCGCATCTGGCAGTGGTTGCAGCACGCCTGACCCTTTCGTCTTCCTCTCTGTTCAAATATCCTCGGGGGGTGGGGGGGGGCGACGGCCCCCCCCGTCATTAAGCAAAAACCAACGGTAACCA
>JANNKX010000161.1:0-14519 GCA_031396505.1 Rhodobacterales bacterium | reverse complement strand
AAGACACTTGTCACCGGCAGGTTTTCGCAGCCCACCGGCCCATCGATTACAACCTGCAACCCCTTGACCGCACAGAAGGCATAAATCGCCCCCCAATAGCCGCCCGCCCGGTCATGGTCCTGGATCAACATGCCGCACCCCCCGTTGCAGGGAAATGCGTCTCTACGGAATAAAGACGGAATGAAGACGCAATGAAGATCATATCATCTGCTCCGCCGCAGCGGCCTTCGCGGCCTTGTCGAGCTTCTTCTGATGCGCCGCACGGAAGTCCGGCCGCAGATTCGGCGCACCTTCCCAGATGCCCGCCGTATCGTCGCGCCCAACGCCTTCAAAAAACCCCTTCATCTTCGTCATGCGGACCTGATTGCCGATGGCCGCGTTGACCACCTGCTGCAACGACCCCGCTCCCGCTGGCCCCATCAAGGGCCGCGCCGAGATGAGGTTCGTAAAGTAAAGCGCTGGAATCCCCAGCTCTTTTGCCTTTTGCACCACAGGGGTGGTCCCCACGGCAAGGTCCGGGCTGAACCCTTCCATCGCCGCACAGTCATCTTGCAGCGACGCGCGGAATTTCACCGCCACGCCGCGCGCCTCAAGCCATTCGCGGTCCGCATCCGACCATTGATTGCGCGCGCAGGCCGTGCCGACGTAAGGCACATCCGCCCCGCTTTCGATCAACAGACGCGCCACCAGCAATTCAGACCCTTCATAGCCTGACAGCGTGATCCGCCCGTTCACGCGGGAGCCTTCAAGTGCGGCCTTGATCGCCGGCAGAAACGCGTTCTGCGCTGCTGCAATTTTTTCACCAGCGATACCATAGGCTTCGCCGATGTTCTTCATCCACTCCGCCGTGCCGTCATGACCCACCGGGCCCGATCCCACGATGGTCCGCCCCGCCGTCTGAAACTCGCGGATCGACGCGGTGTAGAACGGGTGGATCGCGGCCACGACACCGCAATCAAGGGCCGCATACAACTCCCGCCATTCGCGGCAGGGCACCACCGGCCCCGCAGCAAGGCCCATCGGGGCCAGCATCGCGCCAATCATCATCGGGTCCGCCGGGAACATTTCGCCCAGCAGGGCCACTGTCGGGCGATCAGACCGCCCGCGTTCGGGGGCCTGAACCGGGCCTGCCTCAACCTCGGCACGCGCGTATTTCAGCATCGCCCCCGCCAGCACATCCTTGGCTTCCGCATGGGTCGGCACCCCGAACCCCGGTACATCGATGCCAACGATCCGCACGCCGTTGATTTCCGATGGCAGCAACTTCAACGGCACACCCGAAGCCGTTGGAACGCAAAGGTTTGTTACGACGATGGCATCATAGCGATCCGGGTCTGCCAATTCATGCACCGCATCGCGAATGTCTTCAAACAGCTTGCCCGTGACGAGGCTTTCCGAATTGAACGGCACATAACCCACAGACCTTCGCGCACCATAGAAATGCGACACAAACGTCAAACCATAAACACAGCAGGCAGAACCAGACAGCACCGTTGCCACCCGCCGCATCCGCAAGCCTACCCGCAATGACCCGAACGCCGGGCACATCGACTGCGGCTTGTCATGCGGGCCTTGCGGGTAATCGCGCGCAAATCCGTCCAGCAGTTCCGAATTGCCTGCCGCACGGGCCGCAGCCTCCATCGTCGCGGCCCCGGCATGGCAGCCTGCGCCATCCGTCACGGGAACGCCGTCATATGATGCGTCAGCGCTCACTTGGCCGCCTTCAGGCGGGCCAGCGCTTCATCGAGTTTGCGCAGGGTTTCCAGATCAAGCATTGTCATACACCACTTCCAAAGATGGCTTCACCACCGCGTTCTTGCCGCGCATGTCCATGTCGGTGGCGGGCGTCAGAACGAAATTCGCGCCGGTCGTTTCGGCATCGAACAGCGCCAGCAGTCCATCCTGCGTCAGCGGTTTTGGCCGCACCGGTGGGGCGATTGCAACCGCGTCACCAAGAGCTGCAAACAGAGGGCCCCATTCGGATTCATAACTGCCAACGATCTGATAGTTGGCGCTTTTCTTGCGCAGATCATCGTTCTGCGGAATTGATGCCAGCACCGGAATCCCCGCCACTTCGGCGAATGCCGCAGCCTCGCCCGTCCCGTCGTCCTTGTTGATCACCAGACCTGCGATACCCACATTGCCGCCCAGCTTGCGGAAGTATTCCACCGCCGAACACACGTTATTGGCCACATACAGCGATTGCAGGTCGTTCGAGGCGACCAGGATCACCTTCTGCGCCATGTCGCGGGCAATCGGCAGACCAAAGCCGCCGCAGACCACGTCGCCCAGAAAATCAAGCAGGACATAGTCAAAATCCCAGTCATGGAACCCCAGCTTTTCGAGCAATTCAAACCCGTGAATGATCCCGCGCCCGCCGCAGCCGCGACCGACTTCAGGCCCGCCCAGTTCCATCGCGAACACGCCGCCACGCTTGAAGCAGACATCGCCGATCTTCACTTCCTCGCCCGCCAGTTTCTTGCGGGTCGATGTCTCGATGATCGTCGGGCAGGCCTTGCCGCCGAACAAAAGCGAAGTCGTATCCGACTTCGGATCACAGCCGATCAGCAGCACACGCTTGCCCATTTCGGCCATCATGTGGCTCAGGTTGGCCAGCGTGAACGACTTGCCGATCCCACCTTTGCCATAGATTGCAATGATTTGCGTCTTCTTCGTCGGCTCCCCCTGCGGGATTTCCAACGTCGGCTCCTCATGCGCCTCGTCACGCAGGCGGGCGTCAAAGTCCTTGAGATTTGGAATATCAAGCGTCATGCGGTGGCCTTCCAGTCGAGGATCATTTTCAAACAGTCAGGGTCGGTAAACGCGGTTTCATATGCGGCAGTCGCATCAACCGCGGCGCACCTGTGGGTGATCAGACCCGCGAGGCTCAGGGCACCGGATTCAATCAGGGTCCGCGTGGCGACCATGTCATCGGGTGCCCATTCCGCCGCGATGCGAAACCGCGCCTCTTTCATAAAGGCGGGCGGATAGGCAAAGGCGACCGGGTCGGTATAGAACCCCGCCAGAACGATCTCGCCGCCCTTCGCCAGACGCCGCACCAGCGTGTCAATCAGACCAACAGCGCCCGATGCATCATAGATCGCGCGGTAATCCCGACGCGGATCGGTCTCGGGGTCGATCACATCGTACCCCGTGGCACCGCTGCGGCGCGCAGGATTGATTTCCCATACCGTGGGGCAGCCGCCCGCCGCAATCGTCAACCGCGCCAGCAACCGACCCAAGGTGCCATGCCCCACAATCAGATCGGGCAGTGCCGTATTGAACCCCGCAATCGCATGCCGCGCGGTCGCAGCCAGCGCCAGCAGCGCACCTTCCGCCTGAAGGCCTGCGTCGATTCGTGTCACACGGGCGGCAGGTGTCACCAGATGGCGCGAGGCCGCGCCAAACAATCCGCGCACGTTGTCGGCAAAGCAGTTGGCACCCGGAACAAAAACCCAGTCGCCCGGACGGAACCCCGTTTCGGGGGCCGCCTCGACCACTTCGCCTGCGGCCTCATAGCCGGGCACCAGCGGATATCCCATGCCAGGAAAGGGCGGCATCGTCCCGGACCAGAACAGTTTTTCCGTTCCGGTCGAAATTCCCGAATGCGCGATTTCCACCACGATGTCGCCCGCGCCGGGAAGCGTCAGGCCAAGGGACTGCAGCGATAGCTGCTGTGGCCCTGACAAGATGACGGCAGTTGTTTGCACAGAAGTCCCCCCGGCGGCGTCATGCGCGTTCTTGTCGATGCAAGAGACTGTCTCATTCGCCTTGGTGTAAGTTTAGCCTGACAAACAAAACTGTCAATCAAAATAGACAGTTTGCGCCTAGTCCTTTGTCGCCTCGACCACGCTCGTGACAAATGACCGAAAACCGGGGCGGAGGGAAATGCGTGAAAACCCGGCTTTACGCAGCATTTCGGCGATTTCGGCCGCAGATCGCGTGCGCCCCGTCTGCATCGCCAATGTGTAAAGTGCAAAGTACACGTCTGTTGCGGGGTCGGGCTTGGCCCCCCCTGACATCGGTTCAGACACGATCAGCCGCCCCCCCGGCGGCAAGGCCGCATGCACCTTGGCCAACAGCGCCGCCACCGTCGAATCGGCATGGTCATACAACACCCGCACAAGGCTGATGGCATCGGCACCCACAGGCAGCGGATCATCCCGAAAACTGCCCGCATGCGCCGTCACTTGCGGCCCCAGCCCCTGCGCGCCCGCCACGACGGCGGGCAGATCAAACAGCGTCATCCGCAGGTGCGGATGCGCCGCACCCACCGCGCGCAAAAATGCCCCCGTCCCGCCGCCCACATCCATCAGATGCCGGATACCCCGAAAATCCACCAGCCCCAGCGTATCGCTGGCCACCAGCCCCTGACTGTCCGCCATCAACCCCGAATACATCCCCGTCACGCCCGGGTCCGTCGCCCCGTGCGCGCCAAAGACATAGGGCCAGAATTGCGCCAGTTCGGTCTGCCCGTCGCCCCGCAGCAACGCCACCGGATCGGCCATGTCACGGTAGAACGCACCGTGATGACGCACCATCGCCTCCAGCCCCGGCACCGTCAGAAAGGCCGCCCCGCGCGCCGACAAATGCCAGGCATCCCCCTTGTGATGCAGCAGCCGCAGCGCCGCCCCCGCCTGCAGCAAAATGCGCATCCGGTCAGGGGCCAGATCACTGTGTCGCGCCAGTGCGTCAACGGTGGCAGGCCCCTCGGCCAAACTGTGCAGGACGCGCAATTCCACAAGGGCAAGCAGGGCTTGGCTTTGCGCAAACCCCGACACGATGCCGAACAGCGCCCGCCCTTCGGCCCGCGCAATATGCTTAAATCCCGGAATACGCGCACAAATCGTATGGAAACGCGGTGATGACGCCAGCCGTGCCGCAAGACCCAGCCCCGCGCGCCGGGGTGCAGGTTGCCCCCCGATCGGCACGTCAGCCATGCTACTTGCCCGCCTGTGCCGCTTGCGGTGTCAGGTTCACCGGCGTCATTTTCTGTGCATAGGCCCGCACCATTTGCGCCAGCATTGCCTCGCCCGGGCAGGACGGGATCGATGAAATCGCCCCGCCCAAAATGTTTTTCAGATGCGCCACAGCCCCCGCGATACCCAGCGCCGTCACCGCGTTCGGCCGCCCGTGCAGCACATCCTGCCCTGCCGGTTTGCCCATCTGTTCCGCCGTTTCCAGCGCGTCGCGCAGATCATCGGCCACCTGAAACGCCTCACCGATCCGCGCGCCCAACTCTTCCCAAGGCTCCGCCTCCTGGCCCGCCGCAATCGCCCCCATCTGCGTCGCCGCAATGAACAAGGCCCCGGTCTTGGCCCGGTGATAGGCCGCCAGATCGATCTGTGTTTCGCTTTCCCAGCCCTGCCCCGCACAGATGCCAAACGGCATGCCTGTGCGTTTCGCCAGAACCTGTATCAACTGCAAGGCCCGCACCGGCGTATCGCCCGCCGCCCGCGCCAGCACCTCGAACGCCATGATGATCAGGCTGTCACCCGTCAGCACCGCCAACGGCTCGCCATAGGCGCGGTGCACTGTCGCCTTGCCCCGCCGGATATCGGCATCGTCAAAAGCGGGCAGATCATCATGCACAAGGCTGGCGCAATGGATCAATTCCAGCGCCGCCGCCGATGCATCCGCCAATGCCGGGCGGTCATCGCCACACGCCATCGCCACCGACAGCAGGATCGTCGGCCTGATCCGCGCGCCCCCCGGCAACACCGCATAAGGCAGCGCCGCAGCCAGCCGTGGCGGCGCCACGCCACCCGCCGCCAATTCAAGCGCTGCAGTGACCGCAAGGTCGATCCGGTGGTTCAGGGACATTGCAGCGCCTCGCATGTCATGGCTGGTTGCGCCCAATCTGGCACCATCAACGGCACCTGTAAATCTATTCTTACAGAAAGGTGTAAATTAGACTGGACAGATTGCCTTCACAGGACTTCATAGACGCATGGATAACGCCACAATCGTCATCGGTGCCGGAATGGGTGGCTTGGCCGCGGCCATTCGCCTGCAGGCGGCAGGCCATGCCGTCACGCTGATCGAATCGCACAGCACTGTCGGTGGCAAGGCCCGCGCGCTTGCCTCGGTCGCGGGCCCCGTTGATACCGGCCCCACCGTGCTGACCATGCGGCATGTGTTTGACGACCTGTTCGCCCTGTGCGGCATCCGGCTGGATGATCATATCACGCTGATTGCGCAACCCGTCCTTGCCCGCCATTTCTGGCCCGACGGTTCCACCCTCGATCTGCACACCGACCGCGCCGCCAATATTGCAGCCATCACCGCCTTTGCCGGGGCCCGCGAAGGCCGCGCCTTTGCCCGCTTTGACACCCTTGCCGAAAAGCTGCGTCTCGCGTTTGACAACCCCGTCATGCACGCCCCCCACCCCGATCTTGCCGCCATCGCACGGGCCGCAATCACCAGCCCCGCAATCTGGCCCGCGCTGATCCCCGGCATGACCCTTACCCGCCTGCTGCGCCTCTATTTCCGCGACCCGCGCCTGCGCCAGTTGTTTGGCCGCTATGCCACCTATGTCGGTGGCAGGCCGACCCACGTCCCCGCCGTACTCGCCATCATCTGGCGGGCCGAGGCACAAGGCGTCTGGGCCGTACAAGGCGGCATGCACAGCCTTGCGCGCGCCCTTGCCACGCAGTTCGAACGCCTTGGCGGGCGCATATTGCTGAACACGCCCGTGCAGCGGATCCTGAAACAGGGTGGCCGCGTCACCGGCGTGCAAACCGCAACCGGCACCCTGCCCGCAACCCATGTCGTCTTCAACGGCGATCCCGCCGCCCTGACCGGCGGTCTGTTGGGCAATGCCGTCACGGACGCGGTCCCGGCCAAAGCCACCGCCCCGCGCAGCCTTTCCGCGCATGTCTGGGCCTTTGCCGCCACACCAAGCGGTGTTCCCCTGATCCATCACAACGTGTTTTTCACTGCAGACCCCAGGGGCGAATTCGGCCCCATCGGACGCGGCATGTTGCCCGACGCCCCTAGCCTTTATGTCTGCGCCCAAGACCGCGCCGCAGACATGCCCCTTGGCCCCGAACGGTTTGAGATTATTATCAACGCTCCGGCAGGCCTCAAACCCCACCTAGAAGAGGAGGCAAAATGCCGCCTGAACACCTTTCAACGTCTGGCCCGCTTCGGCCTGACCTTCGATCCGGAACCCGAAGCCCGATGCCTGACAACGCCAAAAACCCTGAATCAGCTGTTTCCAGCCTCCATGGGCGCGATCTACGGGCGCAGCCCGGAAGGGACGCTGGCCACCTTTCAACGCCCGACGGCGCGTACCACACTGCCGGGCCTGTATCTGGCGGGGGGCGGGTGCCATCCGGGGGCGGGGGTGCCGATGGCGGCCCTCTCCGGCAAGCATGCGGCCGAGGCGATTCTGAACGACCGGATTTCCGCGTTGAGGTCGACCCCGACGGTTATGCCTGGTGGTATGTCGACGGCGTCTCCGACGACGGAACGCGCGCGGTAAGCGTGATCGGCTTCATCGGGTCGGTGTTTTCGCCTTGGTATGCCTGGTCAGGCCGCCGCGATCCACAAAACCACGCCTGCTTCAACGTCGCGACCTATGGCCCCGGCGGTCGCTTTACCATGACAGACCGGGGCCGCCCCGCTCTGCGCCAGTCGCGCGACACCTTGCAGGTTGGCCCCTCCGCGATGCACTGGAACGGGCGGCAACTGGTCATCACGGTTGACGAAATTTCATCGCCACCGCTGATTTCCCGCGTGCGCGGCACCATCACCCTGACCCCGCAGGCGATCACCGGGATGGAGGTCGCACTGACGCCCGACAACCGCCACATCTGGCGTCCCTTCGCGCCCACCGCACGGATCGAGGTGAACCTGACCCAAGGTCACCGCTGGCAGGGTCATGGCTATTTCGATGCAAATTTCGGCACCGCGGCCCTCGAGGCCGATTTCAAATACTGGACATGGGGCCGCTTCCCCCTTCGCGACCGGGCCGTGTGTTTCTACGATGCAACCCGCATGGACGGCAGCACCCTTGCCATGGGCGTCGAAGTGATGCCCGATGGCACGGTTCGCCAGATCTCCCCACCGCCCATCAAGGCCCTGAAACGCACGAACTGGCTGCTGAAACGCGAAACCCGTGCCGATGTCGGTACAGCGCCGCGTCAGGTTATGCCGATGCTGGATGCGCCGTTCTATGCGCGGTCCGTGGTCGAAACCACCATCGACGGCGAGATCAGCCATGGTGTGCACGAAGCCCTTGATCTGACACGCTTCCGCCAGCCGTGGCTGAAATACATGCTGGCCGTCCGCGTGCCCCGCCGGTCGCAATGGACCCCGACAGATTGACAATTTTTCTGCGAAAAATTCCGATGTTTCGCAGAAAAATCAATCACGCCGGAACGTCGCGATTCAACCGCCACACACTTGCGTTCAGCGCGCCTGCAATCGTCACCCACAACAGATAAGGTGCCATCAACGCCCCCGCCACCCAGTCGTGTCCCCAGAACGCTACCGCCGTCGCCGCCACCGCCAGCCACAGACAGCACAAAACCGCCAACCCCGCCCCCAACCGCCTAAGCCCGAAGAAAATCGGCGTCCATAGCGTGTTGAACGCAATCTGGACTGACCAGAACGCCAGCGCCTGCCCCGTATCCGGCAGCATCGCCACCCGCATCGCCGCCCAAGACATGCACAGATACAGCGTCGTCCACGCCACCGGAAACAGCCAGTCCGGCGGCGTCCAGACCGGCTTTTTCAACGCCCGATACCACGCCCCCGGCGAAAACACCGCCCCTGTCGTGGCCGCAGCCCCGCAGGCCGCGAGGTATGTACAAAACAAGGCGTAATCCATATGCGGTCCCCTTTGAACCACACCTAACGCAAATGCGGCCCTAGGCCACCCCCCGATCACGCGCCTCTAACTGGCGCAGCACCGCGATCATCGCGTCCGACCGCGCCGAAGGCACCTGCGCGCGCGCCGCCGCCTGCACCAGAAATGCCACCTCCGGCACCACCCGCGCATGCAGCACCGCCGACCGTGGCAATACCGCCGATACCCCCGCTTGTGCAGTGGCCAGCATCAGCCAACCCAGTTTGCGCGCCTTGCCCGTGCGCGCCCGCTGCGTCACGCTGTCATACCCCGCCGCCCGCACCTGCGTGCCGATCCCGGCATAGATGTGGCGCGCCGCATAAATCCCCGGACGGCACGCCAGCGGCAATGCCCCCACCCCCGCCTCGGCCCGCATATACAGCCTGTCTGCCTCGGCCAGCAGCCGCTTTGTCGCGCGCAGCACCCCCGGCAGGGGTGCCGGTGCCGCCAGAAACGCGGCCGGATCAACACCTTCCGCACGCAGCCAGTCATGCGGCAGAAACAACCGTCCCGCCCGCGCATCTTCGCCCACATCACGGCTGATATTCGTCAACTGCATCGCCAGCCCCAGATCGCAGGCCCGCGCCAGCGCGTCTGCATCGCGCACCCGCATCAACACGCACATCATGGCACCCACCGCCGCCGCCACCCGCGCCGCATAGGATAAAACGCCTGACAAATCATCGTATTGCCGCCCGACCGCATCCCACGCCAGCCCCTCCAACAGGGCATCCGGCAAGGCGCGCGGCATGTCGAAATCCGCCACCACCGACGCGAACGCCCGGTCCGCCGGCGCATTGCGCGGCGTTCCTGCATAAACCAGATCCAACCGGTCGCGCAGCGACAGCACCGCATGCGCCTTGTCGTCCCCCTCATCCACTGCGTCATCCGCAATCCGGCAAAACGCATACAGCGCCAGCGCCGGGTCGCGCACCGCTTTGGGCAACAACTTTGACGCCGCATGAAATGACAGGCTGCCTGTCCGGATCGCCGTGCGGCACGCTGCCATATCCGCAGGCGCGATCATTCTGCCGCGACTTTCAAATCAATGCCTGCACGCACCGGCGCATCCGGCACCAGGGTGCCCAATACTTCTGCCGACGCAATCACCCCCGGCACCCCCGCGCCCGGATGCGTGCCCGCTCCGGTAAGGTACAGCCCCGGCAGTTCCTCTGACACATTATGCGGCCGGAACCATGCCGATTGCAAAATGCGCGGTTCAATAGAAAACCCCGCGCCAAGTGGCGAAAGATAACGATCCCTGAAATCCAAAGGTGTGAAGAACCTGCTTGATGTAATACGCGAAGAAAGCCCCGGAAGCATCTGTTCTTCCAATATTTTCAACACACTCATCTGATAGGTTTCCCCCATCGTCGCCCAGTCCACCCCGTTGTCATGCCCCAGATGCGGCACCGGCGACAGCGCATAGAACGTATCGTCGCCATCAGGCGCGCACGTCGGGTCCGTCACACTGGGCCGGTGCACATACAGGCTCATGTCATCGGCCAGTTTGCCCTTGATAAAGATATCGTTGGTCAACCCGCGATACCGTGGCCCGTTCAGAATGGTGTGATGCCCTACATCGCCCCACATGCCCCGCGTGCCCTTGGTGCCAAAGTACCACACAAACAGCCCCATCGACCACCGCGTCCGCGCCAGCCGTGCAGGCGTCCACCGCCGCCGTGGCCGATTGCGCAGCAACCGGTCATAGGTATGCCCCGCATCCGCATTCGACACGATCAGCGGTGCGCGCAGCACCGCACCATCCACCATCCGAACACCGGCCGCACGCCCGTTTTCCACAACAATCTCATCAACTTCCGCGTTCAACTTCACGCATCCGCCCTGCCCTTCGATCACGCGTGCCATCGCTGCCGCAATCGCCGCAACCCCGCCCATTGCGTAATGCACGCCGAACTGCGTCTCCAGATGACTGACCAGCGCGTACATCGACGTCACCCGAAACGGATCACCGCCAATGAACAGCGGATGAAACGACAGCGCCATGCGCAACCGCTCGTCCTTCACCCGTTTGGCCGCATGCGCATAAACCGACCGATCCGCGCGGTACCACGCAAATGTCGGCAATACCTTCACCAGATCCCACAACTTGTGCATCGACCGCCGCCCCAGATCCTCGAACCCGAACCAATACCGCGCCTCGGCGTCTTTCTGAAACTTCGCGTAGCCCGCCACATCACCCGGCGAAAGGCGCGCCACCTCTGCCGTCATCGCCTCTGCGTCACCCCGCATGGTAAAATGCGACCCGTCGGGCCAGCGGATTTCATAGAACGGGTCCAGCGGCACCAAGGTCACGTCACGGTCAAAATCCCGCCCGCACACCGCCCAAAGATCGCGCAAGCCCTGCGGCACCGTCACAATCGTCGGCCCCAGGTCAAACCGATGCCCGCCTTCGGTGATCGACGTGCCCCGCCCGCCCGGCATATCCAGCCGGTCAATCACCGTCACGCGGTAGCCTTTCGCGCCCAATCGCATCGCCGATGCAAGGCCACCAAGCCCTGCACCAATCACAATGGCCGCATTTGCAGAATCCGGGGCGGGGGTGTGGAACGTATCACGCATAGCCGCACGATAAACTGTCTAATAAAATTGACAACTGTTGTCTTTGTCGCGCCCTGCAAGGCTTTACCTGCGCGCCCGACACGGCTAACCTGTCAATCAAACGTGACATATCGCAGGATGCACCCCATTCAGACCACCAGCCTCAGTTTGTTCCGTTTTGATGGGCTTTGGAACCGTGCCTGGGTGATTGGCCAGATGGGGGCCTCGCGCATTTCGTTCCGCGCCATGCCCGACGTGCAGTTCTGGAAACTCTGCGGCTCTGGCACCGGCGAAGGTTTTACCCCGCGGCCGAACTGGGGCGTCTGGGCGATTCTCGCCGTCTGGCCGGATGAGGAAACCGCCCGTGCCCGCACCCGCGATGCCGCCGTCTATCGCCGCTGGCGCGCCCATGCCGGGGAAAGCTGGTCGGTCTATCTGACCGCGACCTCGGTGCGCGGGCAATGGGCGGGGCGCGAACCCTTCGCCGTGACCGGCCCGCCGCAAGGCCCGCTCGCCGTGCTGACACGCGCCGCGATCAAACCGTCGCATCTGCTGAAATTCTGGCGCCGGGTACCCGATATCTCCGCCGTCATCGGGGCCGATCCGAACGTCGCCTTCAAGATCGGCATTGGTGAAATGCCAATGCTGCACCAGATCACCTTTTCGCTGTGGCCCGACCCCACAGCCATGGCCGATTTCGCCCGTGGTGATGGCCCCCATGGGTGCGCCATCCGCGCCGTGCGCGAGGGCAACTGGTTTCGCGAAGAACTGTATACCCGCTTTCGCATCCTTGGCTCCATGGGCACGTGGGGTGGCGTCAACCCCCTGACACGCCTGCCTTTTCTGACGGAAAGTCCCGCTGCATGAAACAACCCTTTCCGTTCAGTGCCATCGTCGGGCAAGAGGCGATGAAACAGGCCATGGTCCTGACGGCCGTCGACCCCTCCATCGGCGGTGTGCTGGTGTTCGGTGACCGGGGGACCGGCAAATCCACCGCCGTGCGCGCCCTTGCCGCCCTCCTGCCCGAAATTTCGGCCGTGGAACGCTGCCCCGTCAATTCCCCCAGCCCCGACATGGTGCCCGACTGGGCGCAAGGCGTCGGCACCAAAATCATCAAACGCCCCACCCCGGTGGTCGATCTGCCCCTTGGCGTGACCGAAGACCGCGTTGTCGGCGCGCTGGATATCGAACGCGCCCTGACGCGTGGCGAAAAGGCGTTTGAACCCGGCCTTCTGGCGCGTGCCAATCGCGGCTATCTGTATATCGACGAGGTCAACCTGCTGGAGGATCACATCGTCGATCTCCTCCTCGATGTCGCCCAATCCGGTGAAAACGTGGTCGAACGCGAAGGCCTGTCGATCCGCCACCCCGCGCGTTTCGTGCTGGTGGGCTCCGGTAACCCCGAAGAGGGCGAGCTGCGCCCGCAGCTTCTTGATCGTTTCGGCCTGTCGGTGGAGGTGACCTCGCCCCGTGACGTGCCCACCCGCGTGCTGGTAATCGAACGCCGCGATGCCTATGACCGCGATCATGACGCCTTCATGAAACATTGGCGCGCCAAAGACACGAAACTGCGCAAGGCCATCCTCGCCGCCCGTACCGCTCTGGCCGCCCTGAAAACCCCCAACACCATCCTGCACGATTGCGCCGCCCTCTGCATCGCCATCGGCTCCGACGGGCTGCGCGGCGAACTCACGCTGCTGAAGGCCGCCCGCGCCCTTGCCGCATTCGAAGGCGCCGCCACCGTCGCCCGCGATCACCTGCGCCGCACCGCCCCGACCGCCCTGTCGCACCGCATGCGCCGCGATCCGCTGGATGAGGCGGGATCAACCGCTCGCGTGTTGCGCGCCGTGACCGAGGTATTGCCGTGACCCTCCGCGCCACGCAGGCCCTGTCCCTGCTGGCGATTGATCCTGCGGGCCTCAAGGGTTTGTGGCTGCGCGCCCGCGCGGGCCCCGTGCGCGATGCCTTCATGGCCGCCCTTGCGCTGCCTTTGCCCACCCGCCGCCTGCATCCCAACATCGCCGATGACGCGCTGTTCGGCGGCATCGACCTTGCGGCCACCCTTGCCGCAGGCCGCACCATCCATACCCACGGTATCCTGCAAACCCCCGCCGCCCTGATCTTGACGATGGCCGAACGCTGCACGCCCGGCCTTGCCGCGCGCCTTGCCACCGCCCTTGATACCCCCGCCCATTGCCTGATCGCACTGGACGAAGGGACCGAGGATGAAGCCCTGCCTGCCGCCCTTGCCGACCGTCTGGCGTTGTTTCTCGATCTGTCCGACGTCGTCTGGTCAACCGACGACCCCGTCACGCTGGACAACCAAACCCTTGATAACGCGCGCGGCCTTCTGCCCCGCGTCACGGTGCCCAAAGACGCAGCCGCCGCCTTGACCCGTGCGGCCAGCGAACTCGGCATCGCATCCCTGCGCGCGCCCACCCTCGCCCTTGCCGCCGCCCGCGCCGCCGCCGCATGGCGCGGGAGCGATACCGTCACCGACGCCGACCTGATGCTTGCCGCCGAACTCGTCTACGGCCACCGCGCCATCCCCCTGCCCGAGACCAGCCCCCAACCACCCGACGCCGAACCGCCCCCCCCCGATGACAGCGATGGCAAGACTGACAGCCAAAACCAGACCGACATCCCCGAAGATATCCTGATCGCCGCCGCCCGCGCCGCCCTCCCCCCTGATCTGCTTGCCGCCCTGAACGCAGGCCGCGCGGCACAGGCCGCCAAGGGCGCATCCGGCACCGGCGGGGCCAAATCCGGCAACCGCCGCGGTCGCCCCCTGCCGTCGCGCGCGGGCCGCCTTGGCACGGGCGCCCGCATCGACCTTGTCGCCACCTTACGCGCCGCCGCCCCCTGGCAACCGATGCGCCGCGCGGCCGCCCTGCGTGATGCCACCCTGCATATCCGCCCCGCCGACATCCGCCTGAAACGCTATATCGAAACCTCCGACCGTGTGCTGATCTTTGCCGTCGATGCCAGCGGTTCTGCCGCCTTCGCCCGCCTGTCCGAGGCGAAGGGCGCTGTTGAGCTCCTCCTCGCCGCCGCCTATGCCCGCCGCGACCACGTCTCACTCATCGCGTTTCGCGGGACAGGT
>JANNKX010000149.1:0-1910 GCA_031396505.1 Rhodobacterales bacterium | reverse complement strand
GCCCCGCCTGCAAACCGCCACGCATCACCACGTTCGACCACACGGTAAAACAGGTCTCCGGCAGACAGGCCGCCTCAGCCATTCCCATGCCACCCGGCACCGGCAGCGCATGATCGGCATTGCACAGCGCGTATTCCGCATACCCCCCGCCGGGCAGCAGGGCGCACACCTTATCGCCGGGCGACCAGCGCGTCACACCGGGGCCCATCTCCACCACCGTGCCCGACGCCTCCAGCCCCGGCAGGGGCGATGCGTTGGCAGGCGGCGCATAGGCCCCGGCACGTTGCAACGCATCGGGGCGATTGACCCCGGCATAGGCCACGCGGATCACGATCTGCCCATGCCCCGGCACCGGCACCGGCTTTGTCGCGGGCACCAGAACCTCGGGTCCGCCGGGCTCGCGGATTTCGACAGCGCGCATGACGTGGGATTGCGGGATTTTCAGTGCCATGTGCCCTCAGGGTTTGAAATTGCGGAACTGGCCCGGCAGATCATCCGGCACGATCGGCGCGCGCACCTTTGCCAGCCACGCCAGCGGACCATCCAGCACCGCTTTGCCCAACGGGTTGGCCTTGACCGCCGCCTTGAACTTTTCAAACTGCATCACGTCCTCGATCCGGCGGTCCAGAAACTCCCATGTGGCCTGATGCCCCGGTGAATCGTCGCCCAGCCAGAACAGTACGGAAGACCCATATACACCCGACAACGTCGCGCGTTTGGTGTACCAGCTGAAATCGCGTTGATCGTCGCCAAGCGCCACCCAGATCGCATCCGCCGTGCCCCAGATCGCGCGTGCCCCGTCCAGTGCATGCTGCGGCAGCGCAAAGAACGTGGTCCCCCGCCGCACACATTCCTTGTCCGCCGCCTCCAGCCGCAGCTTTACCGCCAGCGCCACCTTTTCCCGAAACCGCAGCCCCGTCAGATCGGCCGCTGCAAGGCCCGCGCGCATCGCGTCATCGCCCCGCGCATGATAGGCCAGCGCCAGATCAACCGCGCCGCGCGGGAATAGCGCCCGCGCCAGACCCGGCGCCACCCCCGAATCGGTGATCGCCGCGCGCAGGGTTGCTTCGGACCAGCCGTCAAACGGCACATGGGCCATAGCTGCGTCCAGAACGGCGTCTTTCACAGGATCGGTCATTGCGGCATCTCCTTTATCGGGCGGGCCTGTTGTTCCTTTATAGCGCAGTTGCCCACACATCAAACACAGATGCGACCACAAGGCCCGCGCGCCACCAACGATAAAGGGCGCACCCGCAGGCGCGCCCCCGTCGTGATGGTCAGGCAAGGGGTTCAGCTTGCGACTTCGGCACCGTCCATGCGCGTGATGGCAACCACCGCCGGGCGCGGCAGGTTCGTGCCTTTGAAATCCGGCCAACGGGTTGTGGCAGCCTCCAGCGTCTCGCTATCTTCGCCGGGATGCTGGACCGACACGAACAGGGTGGAGCCATCGGGCGTAAAGCAGGGCCCCGTGGCCTCGGCCCCCATTGGGCAGGTGAACAACAACTTTGGCAAACCGCGCGCCGGCCCTTCGGTATCCACACCGTAGATGCCGTCCGGGATGTCGAAATCATTGGCACCGTCGGTTGCCACGAACATCCGGCCCTTGGGATCGAACGTCAGGTTATCGGGGGTCACGAACCAGCCATCCTCCGACGTGTCAGGATGGAACGCTGCACCATGCGCCGGGTCTTTCGGATTACCCGCCAGCACGAACAGATCCCAGGTATAGCTGTCGGCCGTATGGTCGGCATCGGCACCTGCACCCCCCGGCGGGATCATCTCGACGATATGGCCAAAGTGGTTTTCCGGCCGGGTATTCACCGGGTTCAGCTTGTCGGCAGTCATCTTCTTGTTCTTGGTCATGATCGCGTAAACGCGCCCCGTCACCGGGTTGGTTTCCATATCTTCCG
>JANNKX010000116.1:0-27794 GCA_031396505.1 Rhodobacterales bacterium | reverse complement strand
TCATCCGCCTTGGCCTTTTGTTCCAGCACTTCGCGCGCAAAGACCATGTGGTCTTCGTGTGCTTCCAGCATGTCGGCCATTTTCGCATTGGTCGCGGCCCCGATGCCTGCCATCGCCGATTGCGCCTCTTGATCCGTCTTGACGCCGATTTCGTTGATGCGGTGGGCCACGTCCTGCTGTTGCGCGGTTTTCAAAGACGAGGTCAGCGCGTCATACAGCACCACACGCTGTTTGGTATCGGTCTGCAGTTTGTTGATCAGCACCATTTGCGTCGCGGCCTGATTCTGCAGGCTGTCCATCCATGTTTTGCCGGTTTCGATATAACGCTCCAGCGTCTGGGATTTCGCCAGTTTCACCTGTTCGTCCTGCACCAGCGGGTTGTAGGCGGTGTTCGTGTTCGCCAGTTCGGTTTCCAGTTTGGTGCGCGCGGCGGCGTCCTGTTCGACGCTGATCTTATTCTCCAGCTCGATGATCTTGGGGTCCATCGACAGGATCTGCGCGCGCAGCGCCTCCAACTCGCCCACGGTGGTCTCGCGTTCGGTCAGGGTGCCGGACAGGTTCACCTCGACCTTGGTTTTCTGGGTGTTCAGCAGGTCCAACTGACCTTGCAGCAGCCGCACGATGACGTCGGATTTGGCGATCAGGTCCTGCAGTTTGTCATCCACCGACGCCGTGCGCATGCGTTCCTGGCGCATCGAATCCGCCTTGGCGGTTGAGAAAAAGCCGATCAGGCTTTCCATGCCGGTTTTCGAGCGCATCTCTTCGAAATCTTTCGAAAAGCCTGCCGTCACATCATCCAGACCCATGATCAGTTCGGCGATATTCGCGTTCATCAGGTCCGTGTGTTTGTGCACATCATCGAGCGTGGCGTTTTCAACATCCAGCGTGGCGGTGGCGTCGATCTTGCTGCGCGCAGCCTCGATCCGGGAGGTGATCGCGGAAATTTTGGCTTGGGCATCGGCGACTTGCTTCTGGCTTTCCTGAATTTGCGTATCGAAATCGGCCATGACGGGCTCCCTGACAAAGAACTGTTTTTTGACATATGGATGTAACGTGAAAATACATCCCCTTCGCGCACAAGAATTGCATTGCAGCATCGCTGGGGCAAGGCCGGAATCTGCGACGCAGGTCAGACGGGGATGTTGTCGATCAGGCGGATGCCGTCGATCCATGCGGCGGCGAACAGGCGCGCGGGACGGTCAAGGGTGGTGACGGGGTCCAGCATATCGGCGGCGCGCAGTTCGATGTATTCGACGGAGGTGAAACCGGCGGCCATCAGATCTTGGCTGGCATGGGCAATGGCGGTGGCGGGGGGCGTGCCTGCGCGGATCTGTTCGGCGGCGCGGGCAAGGGCGGCCACAAGGGCGGGGGCGACAGAGCGGCCCTGCGGGGTCAGGCGGGCATTGCGCGATGACAGGGCAAGGCCATCGGGGTCGCGCACGGTTTCAATGCCGATCACATCGACGGACAGGTTCAGATCGGCGACCATGCGGCGGATGACGGCCAACTGCTGCCAGTCTTTCTGGCCGAACCATGCGGCATCGGCGTGCGTCATGCCGAACAGTTTGGCAACCACGGTGGCGACGCCTTCGAAATGGCCGGGGCGGCGTTCGCCCTCCAGTGGCAGGCTGACGCCGCCGACGGTGATGGTGGTGGAAAAACCGGGGGGATACACCTCATCCGGGGTGGGAATGAAGATGGCATCGACGCCGACCGTGGTCAGCATGGCGGCATCAGCGCCTTCGGTGCGGGGGTATTTGCGCAGATCGTCGGGGTTGTTGAACTGTTTGGGGTTCACAAAGATGGTGACGATGACGCGGTCGGCCCCGCGTTTGGCGGCCTGCACAAGGGCGGTGTGGCCACGGTGCAAAGCGCCCATGGTGGGCACGATGCCAACGGTCTGGCCCGCGGCGTGCCAATCACGCACGAGCGCCTGCATGGCGGTGACGCTGCGCAGGTTGGGGGTCATGCTTTCGGGGCCTTGGGGGGCAGGGTATCGGGAAAGGTATGTTCAAGTGCGGGAAAGCGGCGGGCGCGCACCTCGTCGGCATAGGCGGCCACGGCCTGATCTGCGGCATCGCCCAGATGGGCATAGCGTTTGACGAATTTCGGATGAAATACGGTGAACAGACCCAGCATGTCATCAATCACCAACACCTGGCCGTCGCAATGCAGGCCTGCGCCGATGCCGATGGTGGGAATGGCGATGGCATCTGTTATCCGGCGCGCGAGGCCCTCGGGCAGTTTTTCCAGCACGACGGCAAAGGCACCGGCATCGGTGACGGCATGGGCATCGGCCATCAGGCGGTCGCCTTCGCCGTCGCGGCCCACGACGCGGTAGCCGCCAAGAGTGTTGAAGGATTGCGGTGTCAGGCCGATATGCGCCATCACAGGCACGCCGCGCGCGACCAGAAAGGCGATGGTATCGGCCATGTGCTGGCCGCCTTCGATTTTCACGGCTGGGCAGCCGGTTTCGGCCATGATGCGCGATGCGTTGCGAAAGGCCTGCTGCGGGCTTTCTTCATAGCTGCCAAAGGGCATGTCGATCACCACCAGCGATCTGGTGATGCCGCGCATCACGGCGCGGCCGTGCAGGATCATCATGTCCATCGTGACGCCAATGGTCGAGGGCAGACCGTGGATCACCATGCCAAGGCTGTCGCCCACCAGCGTCACGTCGCAGTGCGCATCCACGATGCGCGCCATCGGCGTGGTATAGGCGGTCAGGGTCACAATCGGCGATTGGCCCTTCATCGCCCTGATATCGGCGGGCATCGGGCGGCGGATGGATGACGATGCGCTCAACTCTGGTGCTTTCGTTTGGCCAGCGTGATCGCGGTTATAGGGTGGGCGTGGGGCACATGCCAGATGGGTTTTGCCAAAGTGACGCAGCGGGGGATTGACGGGCGCATGTTTGCCGCGTGATCTGGGGGCGCGATCACCCGAGGAGGCCGCCGATGACACCGCTTGCCCGTATCAGCCGTGATGGCATCACACCGGAGGTGGAGCGCCCGGACCCGGACCGCGTGATTACGGGCGATCCGGTGCATACGACGTGGAACATGGAGGATGCGCACGGGCTGTATTGCGGGATGTGGCAATCGACGCCGGGGACATGGCGGGTGTCCTATGCGGAATGGGAATACATCTACATCCACGAAGGCCATAGTATTCTGACGGATGCGGCAGGCCATGCGGTGACATTGCGGGCGGGTGATCGTTACATGATCAGGCCGGGGTTCGAGGGGACGTGGCAAGTGGTGGAAACGACGCTGAAGGATTATGTGATCCGGGTGCTGTAGGGGAATTCCATACCCGTTTGCGACACAGGAAGGGATTGACGCAAGGGCGCATCGGGGGCAGGTTTTTGTACATATTGATGTGATGGAGAACCATGATGCGCACTGTTTTCGTACTTTCCATTATTGCAGGGCTTTTGGTCGGGACTGCGGCCACGGCACAAGACACCGGCAAAGCGATTTCTGATGGTCTGGCGGCCCTGCTGGGCGGGGCCACACAAGGGCAGGGCACAACGGTCGATCCCGCGCCTGTCACACCGGGGCCCGCGCTGGCAGGGGGGATGGTGGATGCAAGCGCGCCACAGGCGATTGCAAACCTGATGCAGCAGGCAGGCTATCGCGCCGTGCTGACCACGGACAATGTGGGCGATCCCAAGATTGAAAGCTCGGCAGCGGGGGCGGATTATTCGATCTATTTCTATGGCTGTGAAAACGGGCAGAACTGTCTGTCGGTGCAGTTCACATCCGGGTATGATCTGCCGAATGGGGCTTCACTGGGCCTGATCAACGACTGGAATGGGACAAAGCGGTTTGCCTTTGCCTATCTGGACAATGAAAATGACCCGTTCCTGAATTACGATGTGAACCTGTACGCGGGCGTAAGTGAGCAGAACTTTCTGGAAACGCTGTCCTTGTGGGATACGATTCTGGCGGATTTCCACAGCCATATCGACTGGTAGCCGGAATGCAAAAGGCCGATCAGGGGATGCCCTGACCGGCCTTTGATCTGCGATGTTGCCGCATCAGCCTTCGGCGGGTGTTCCGAACGGGTTGACAGCGGCGGTTGTATCAGCGGCAGCCGGGGCGGCGTCGGCTGTGGCGGGCCCTTCTTCGGCGATCTTGATCAGGTCGGCCTCTTTCTTGGCGATGTTTTCGGGCGTTTCGGGCACGGCGATGCCGTAGGCGTCATCCATATAAGGCCCGTCGATGGCAATGCTTTCGTCCAGCGTGCGCACTTTGACAGGGGCACCAAGGTTCACGCGTTCGAACAGATCAATCGCATCCTGATTGAACAGGCGGATGCAGCCCGCCGATGTGGCACGCCCGATCGAGGCATCCTGCACGGTGCCGTGAATGCGGAAGAACGTGTCGCGCCCGCCGCGAAACAGATACAGCGCGCGCGCGCCGAGCGGGTTTTCCAGACCACCTGGCAGGCCGCCGCGAAACTGGGCATAGGTATCCGGGAAGGTGCGGATCATGTTGGCGGTCGGCGTCCATGCGGGCCATTGTTCCTTGCGCTGGATCGACCCGCTGCCCCGGAAGGCAAGGCCCTGACGGCCGACGGCGATGGCGTAACGCATGGCGCGCCCCCCCTCCATCACATAGTACAGCTTGCGCGAATGGGTATCGACAACGATGCTGCCGGGGCTTTCGGGGCCGGTATAGGCAATCTCTGTCCGGCGCATGTCTTCGGTCAGATACTGCGGCTCCACCGGCTGGATGAAGAATTCACCGTCCTGAACACCTTCATAGCCTTGCACGAAAGCAGGGGCATCCACGACGGGGGGTTTTGCGCCGCAGGCGGCAAGCAGCAGAATGGCGGCAAACGGGGCAAGGCGGGAAAGAAGGCGTGTCACGGGGCGGGCTTTCTGGTCAGGACATACGTGTTCACAAAGACCAGACGGCGCATGAAGGTCAAGCCCCGCGATTGTTTCCCGGCGGGAAAAGTCCCCGGCGGTGCGACCGGGGGCTTTTCAGGAATAGGGGTCAGGGCAGGGTGCCGATGGACCAGAACAGGGTTTCGCCCGAATTGTCGGACACGCCGTCATTGTCGGTGATCACCCACCCGGCGCCTGCGGCGTCGATGGCAAAGCCTTCAACCTTTTCCGCCGTGTAACCGTTCAATGCGGCCAGATCGGGGATCAGGTCGCGCACCAGTTCCTTGGTCACCACGGGCAGCGGGCCACCCAGCGGGGCGGGCACCATTTCTGCGGCGGGCACACGGGTCAGATGTTTGATCGCGGCGGCACCTGCGACCTGATTGTCGCGTTCGATGAAATAAACCCAATCGCCCGCCCAAGTGATTTCCGACAGACCGATCCAGGCGTCACCTGTGGGCGCGTCCAGCGGGTAATGCAGGGCCCCCCAGGTTTCTTCGACTGTATTATAGGCCAGAAGTTTGACCATGCCTGCCGGATCATCCTTCCATTCGCGTTGCACGGCGACCCACAGCGTATCGCCCTGCATGGTGATGCCTTCAAAGCCAAAGCGGACTTCTTGCGCCAAAAGTTCCTCGGGCAGCGCGATTTCCTGATCAATCTCGCCTGTCGCATCGACATGCAGGATGGCATGCGACAGCAGGCGGTCAGACCGGCCTTCGGAGGCCAGCCAGAAACCGCCCTCACCATCGGGTGCGATGCCTTCGAGGTCGATCTTCTGGGCGGGCTGACCAAAGCGTGTGACGGTCAGCGCGGCGGTGATGCGTGCAGGTGTTTGCGTGGCGTCGATGGTATAGACGGTGGGGGCCATCGCATAGGCGCTGTCGGACACAGCATACAGCGTGCCAGCATTTGCCGGATCGGCGGCAAGGCCGGACATCGCACCCCAGCCAATCAATTCTTCCGTTCCGGCAGAGGTCAGCATCGGGTAGGCAGGTGCGCCTTCGGCCAGTGCGTAGATCATCACATGCGCCGGGGCGAGGCCATCGGCGCGCAGGTCAACCTCGTTCGCCGAGACAAGCAGATCGCGCGCGGGAATGGCGACCATGCCTTCGGGGCTGATGCCTGATGGCAGCAGTTGTTTCAGAACGGGTGCTGCAGGATCGGTCAGGTCATAGACGCCGATCACAGAGCCGCGTTCGGAGGCGACAAAAGCCATAGGGGTGGTGCCAAAGGTGGCGAAGATCACCGATTCCAGTTCGGCGCCCTTGGTCTTGCTGCGGCTGTCAGGGTAGTGACCGATTTCCGCGATGGCGCGTTCCAGCGAAGAACCCGATTCCCAGACAACCGTGCCGTCCTTGTTCCAGATCGTCCAGCCGCGCGAACCGCCTTCATAATCGCCTTCATTGGCGGTGGCAAAATGGCTGGCGTCGATCCATGTCACGGCGTCGGGTTCGCGCAGGTCTTCGCGGGCGTCCGTGAATCGCAATGCGCCATCGCGTTTGGTGTCGATGCCGTCAAGGGCGACTGACCCCGCGCTGAAATGGCTGGCCACAACGCCATCCGCGCCGATGACGACGATGTGGTTGTTTTCCTGCAGGGTCACCACGATTTCGCCCGCAGCGTTGATCGACAGGAATTCGGGTTCCGGATCATCGCCCGCAACGGCGGCAAGGCCCGTCAGTTCGATCTTCTGTATCGCGGCGCAATCAACCACGCCATCGGTGACCGGCAATTTCACCACATAGCCCGCAGGCGCCTGCGGGATCACGCCATCATTCACCTCTTCATCACGCTCATTCTCCACGGCGATGGCAAGGAAACTGCCGTCGGGGGCCTTTGCCACCGCATCCGGCTGCCCGCCGATATCGCAGGTGGCGGTGACGGCGAAGGTGGCAAGGCTGATGGTGGTCAGGTTGCCGGATGGGGCCGTGAACGATTCTGATGTGTTCACGCCGACAAAGGCGGTGGCCCCGATGATCTGCGCGGTGGTGGGTTCACCGCCCACGTCGATGTTGCCCAGCGGTTTCGGGCTGGCGGGATCGGTGATGTCGATCAGCCCGACCGCGCCCAGCGGGCTGTCGGTGTAGATCAGCGTCATGCCGTCATCGGACGCGGAAATGATCTCGGCGCTGGTTTCACGCGCGGTATCTTCGCCGTCCGCCATGTTGGTGGGCGTGGCGAAGGTTGCGATACGGTTGAACGTTGGTTCTGCCAGCGCGGGCAGGGCCGCGACCAGCGCAAGTGTGGAACAAAGGCCAAGACGGGACAGGCGCATGATGGGGGGATCCTTCGGGATGTTTCGATCCAAAGCCTTGGCGTTACGGGGTCACGCGCGCATGACAGATGCGTGACGGTTTGATGACGGCGATCCGCTCTAATGCCGCGCCCGCACCCGTTGCCGCCACAGCGTGAACAGCCCCGCCACCACTACGATCGCCGCGCCCATCGCGACATGCGGCGTCAGCACCTCGTCAAAGATGACAATGCCAAGGCCCGATGCGAACACCAGTTGCAGATAGGCAAAGGGCTGCACCGCACTCGCCTCGGCCAGATCATAGGCCTTGATCAGGCAGTAGTGCCCCGACGCCCCCGTCACGCACAGCGCCGCCATCAGCCACAGATCGCCCCCTGCCATCGGCTGCCATGACCAGATGCCAATCGCGGTCATCGTCACCGCGCCCATGATGCCCGTCCAGAAAAAGCTGACCGATGCCGCATCGCGCCGTGCCACATAGCGCGTCAGCAATCCGTAGACCGCAAACATCACGGCGGCCAGCAGCGCCACCCCGGCGCCCGGCGTAAAGGCGTCGGCCCCCGGTTGCAGGATCACCAGTATTCCCACAAACCCCGCCGCAATCGCGGTCCAGCGCCGCCAGCCCACGACCTCGCCCAGGATCGGCCATGACAGGGCGGCGATCACCAGCGTATAACAGGCGAAAATCGCATGCGTGCCGACCAGCCCGATCATCGTGAACGACACCACCAGCACACAGATCTGCAAGGCGAGCAGCACCCCGCGCGCCATCTGCAGCCTGCGAAAATGCGGGCGCAGGGCGGCGGCAATCCCGCCCGGTGTGCGCGCGGCGATCAGCATGACAAAGGCGGCAAAGAACCAATAGCGGATCATCACGACCATCAGCACGTTGTACTCGCCCGCCAGATACCGCGACAGCGCGTCCTGCGCGGAAAAGATGATGGTCGCCAGCACCATGAAACCGACGCCCGCGCGCGTGTTCTGCAGGGTCACACCGCCGCCCGCCGCGTCATGGCCAGCGTGACCAACCCCGCCACGATCACGATGGCCGCGCCTGCGATGACATGGCCTTTCAGCGTCTCATTATACACAATCACCCCAATCAGGCTGACCAGCACGATCTGCAGATAGGCAAAGGGCTGCACCACGCTCGCCTCGGCCATTTCATAGCATTTGATCAGCACATAGTTTCCCATCAGCGCCAGCAGGGCATAGATCGCCATCATCACCCAATCGAGGCCCACCATCGGTTCCCATCGCGGCAGGCCCACGCCCGTCATCAGAACGGCCCCGACGACGCCTGACCAGAACAGGCTGGTGAACGACGTATCCCTGCGCGACGCCATCCGCGTCAGCACCGAATACAGCGCAAACATGCTCGCCGCCGCCAAGGGCAGCAGGGCCGCAGGGGAAAACACGCCCGTTCCCGGCTGCAGGATGACGATCACGCCGATCATGCCTGCCACAATCGCGGCCCAGCCGCCCCAGCCCAACCGTTCACCCAAAATCGGCCCCGACATCGCGGCCACCAGCAAGGGGCAGACCGCAAACACCGCATGGCTTTCGATCAGGCCAATCAGGGTGTAGCCCCAGATGATCACGCAGACCTCGGCGATCAGCAGGCATGCGCGTGCGGCGTGCAGCACGGGCTGGGTGGTGGCCACCGACCGCAGGCCACCGGGCTGACGCAAAGCCCAGATCAGCACGAAGGCGGCAAAGCCCCAATAGCGGATCATCACCACCATCAGCACATTATAGGTTTCGGCCAAATGGCGCGAAAATCCGTCCTGTGCGGCAAAGATCGTGACGGCAAGGATCATCAGCCAGATACCCGCCTGCGTATTTGTCTTCACGCCAGAACCCCCGCCGACATATGCCGTTTGGTGCCAAACCCGGCACGGCGTTGCACCGCAAACCCCGCCGCCGACAGCGCCCGCCGCACATGCCCCGCCGCCGTATAGGTGGCAAATGTGCCGCCCGGAACGGTATGCGCAGCAACAGCGGCCAACAGCGTGTCATCCCACAGCTCGGGGTTCTTGGCGGGCGAAAACCCGTCGAGAAACCATGCATCGGCCTTGTCGCCCCAGGCAGGCAGCGTGTACCGGGCATCGCCAAAGATGATGGTGGCGTGCAGATCTTCGGCCCGGATCGTGCCACTGTCCCATTGCGCAAGCAGTGGTTGGGCCACCGCCAGCACCGCAGGAAAGGCTGCCAGCGCCCGGTGGGCCTGCGCCGCCGTCATCGGAAACGCCTCGAATGTGGTATAGCGCAGCGGGCCTGCAATGCCCGCGCTGCGCCATGCGATCAGGGCGGCGAGCATGTTCAACCCGGTGCCAAAACCCAGTTCGGCCAGATGAAAGCCGGGTGCAAACCGCGCGGGCAGACCATTGCCCGCCAGAAACACATGCCTGGTTTCATCAAGACCGCCTGCAAGGCTGAAATACGGGTCGTCAAACCGCGTCGACACCGGGATCACCCCGTCACGCCAGTCAAGATCAGGGTGCTGGAAGCCTTGCGTCATTTGCCCTATGTCCATCCGGCGCGGACCATGGACAGGGGCAGGCGGAATGGCAAGGGTCGATCTGACCATCCGGGGCGCGGGCATTTTCGGTCTGTCGATCGCGCATGCCTGTGCCCGGCGCGGCGCGCGCGTGCATGTCATTGATCCCTACGGTATCGGCGCGGGGGCCAGCGGTGGCATTGTCGGCGCCCTGGCCCCGCATGTGCCCGAACAATGGAATGTCAAAAAGGCGTTTCAACTGCGCAGCCTGCTGATGGCCGATGACTGGTGGGCCGATGTTGCCCGCATCGGCGGCAAGGATCCCGGCTATGCCCGCACGGGGCGCCTGCAACCCTTGCCTGATGCCCGCACGGTCGCGGCCGCCCGCGCAAGGGGGGCTGAGGCGGTCGTGCTGTGGCAGGGCCGCGCCGGATGGGATGTGATCGCCGCCACCGGGGCCGCATGGGAACCGCACAGCCCGACGGGCCTTTTGATCCACGATACGCTGACGGCGCGCGTTCATCCGCGGCATGCACTTGCCGCATTGGTGGCCGCGATTGTCGCGCAGGGGGGCTGCGTTGTGGCGGATGGCCCCGATCAGGGCCAGATCGTCCATGCAACCGGCACCCATGGCCTGACCGCGCTTTCCGATCATCTGGGCCGGGTCGTTGGCGGTGCGGTCAAGGGGCAGGCCCTGTCCCTACGCTTTGATGCCCGCGACCAGCCGCAACTTTTCACCCAAGGCTTGCACATCGTGCCGCATGCCGATGGCACGGTCGCCATCGGATCGACCAGCGAAAACCACTGGACCGACGCCACCCGCACCGACGCGCAACTGGACGCGCTGCACGCAGCCGCCATCGCGGCCATCCCCGCCCTGAAGGATGCCCCCGTCATCGACCGCTGGGCCGCCCTGCGCCCGCGCGCGAAATCACGCGCGCCCGTGTTGGGCGCGTGGCCCGGCCGCCCCGGCCATTTCATCGCCAATGGCGGCTTCAAGATCGGCTTCGGCATGGCCCCGCAGATCGCCGAAGTGATGGCCGATCTTGTGCTGAACGGCCACGACACGATCCCCGATGCCTTCCGCGTCAACGCCCTTTGACCCCTTCCTCTGTTCAAAACAATCCTCGGGGGACGCCGCAGATGAAATCTGCGGCGTGGGGGCAGACGGCCCCCATGCCCTGCCGGCCGCAAGTCCGCCCTCTTCGCAATATATTGGGGAGAAATACCCGTTTGCAGCCACATGCAGGGCATCTTGGTTGACTTGGGTCCCGTCAGCCCCGACGATACCGCACCAACGGAATCACTGGAAAACCCGCCTTGCGACTGACCCGCCTGCGCCTGAACGGCTTCAAAAGCTTTGTCGACCCTACGGATCTGGTGATCCATGAGGGATTGACGGGCGTGGTCGGGCCCAATGGCTGCGGCAAGTCGAACCTTTTGGAGGCGCTGCGCTGGGTGATGGGCGAAAATCGCCCCACAGCGATGCGCGGTGGCGGAATGGAGGATGTGATTTTCGCGGGCGCAGCGACGCGCCCGGCACGTCATTTTGCCGAAGTTGGCCTGTTCATCGACAATACTGACAGGCTGGCCCCATCAGGTTTCAATGATCTTGACCAGATCGAGATCATTCGCCGCATTACCCGCGATGCAGGCTCGGCCTACCGCGCGAATACAAGGGAAGTCCGCGCGCGCGATGTGCAGATGCTGTTTGCCGATGCGTCAACCGGGTCGCATTCGCCCGCCCTTGTGCGGCAGGGCCAGATCAGCGAGCTGATCAATGCCAAACCCAAGGCAAGGCGCCGCATTCTGGAAGAGGCGGCAGGCATTTCGGGGCTGTATCAGCGCAGGCACGAGGCCGAGCTGCGCCTGACGGCGACCGAACAGAACCTGAGCCGCGTTGACGATGTGCTGGAACAACTGGCCGCACAGCTGGCCAACCTTGCGCGGCAGGCGCGTCAGGCCGCACGTTACCGCGAGATCGGTGAAGAACTGCGCCGTGCGGAAGGGATGCTGTTGTTTCTGCGCTGGCGCGAGGCGGATCAGGCGCGTCTGGACGCGGGCGAAGTGCTGCGCGCCCGGCTGATTGCCGCATCGCAGGCCGAGGCGGCGGCGCGCAATGCCAGTATCGCGCGCGCGGTCTGTGACGCAGCCCTGCCGCCCCGGCGCGAGGAAGAGGCGATTGCGGCGGCGGTGTTGCAGCGCCTGACGCTGGAACGCGCAGCGCTGGATGATCTTGAGGCGCGCGCGCGGGCAACCATCGACACGCTGCGGGCGCGCATTGATCAGTTAAGCCGCGACGTGGACCGCGAGACGGGTCTGAACCGTGATGCAGGCGAGACGATCACCCGGCTGGACTGGGAGATTGACCAGCTTGCCCGTGCCCATGATGGGCATGACGACAGGCTGGCCGAGGCGGCAGAACTGGCCCGCGCGGCAGCAAGCCTGTTGTCGGAACACGAATCGCTGCAATCGCAGGCGACCGAGGATGCTGCGCGCCTTGCCGCGCGTCACCAGTCGGCGCAACGCCTGCTGGCCGATACCCGCACCACGCTGGACCGCGCCGAGGCCGAGGCCGCGCGCGCAACCGGGGCCGTGAGTGCCGCCGCGGCGGCCCTTGCCACGGCCAAAGACGTCTATGACGGCGCGCAGGACGCACAGGAATCCGCCGCAGCCTTGGCCGAGGCCGCCGAGGATGCCTTGACGCAAACCGAGGCTGCACGCGCCGAGGCGCAGGCGCGCGAGGCCGAGGCGCGCGCCGCGCGGTCATCCGCCGAGGGCGAGGCGAATGCGCTGCGGGCCGAAGTGGCGGCGCTGGCGCGGCTGGTGGACCGCGAGGCGCAGGCGGGCGCGCAACTGCTGGACCGGCTGGTGGTGGTGCCGGGGTTTGAAATGGCCCTTGGTGCGGCGCTTGCGGATGATCTGCGCGCGCCGGAAATCGACGGTGCCGCCAAATCTGGCTGGGCGAGGTTGGATGATTATGCCGCACCGCAAGCCTTGCCAAAGGGCGCACAACCTTTGTCGGCGCAGGTGACAGCGCCATTGGTTCTGGCGCGGCGGCTGGGGCAGATCGGGCTGGTGCCCCGCGATCAGGGCCATGCCCTGCAGTCGGATTTGCAACCCGGTCAGCGCCTTGTCAGCATCGAGGGCGATCTGTGGCGCTGGGATGGGTTTCGCGCCGGGGCCGAGGATGCGCCATCCGCCGCCGCCCTGCGCCTGCGGCAGTTGAACCGCCTGGTACAGATAAAGCATGATCTGCAAGAGGTCGCCGCCCGCGCCGAAGGGGCGCTGCGCGCGCATGAGGCGTTGCAGACGCGCCTTGCGGACCTTGCCCGCGCCGATCAGATGGCCCGCGATGCCCGCCGTGCTGCCGATGCGCGCGTGACCGATGCCAACCGTGCCGCCGCACGCGCCGAGGCCGATACCTCGATCGCGGAAGGCAAGCTGGAGGCGGCGACGCTGGCCGTCAGCCGCTATGCCGATGAGGCGATGGCCGCGCGCGCGCGGCTGCGCGAGGCCGAGACGGGTGTGGCAGACCTGCCCGATCTTGCAGCCGCACGCACGACCCTTGAAGACAACCGCATGACGGTGGAGGCTGCGCGGTTGACGATGCTGACACGGCGGTCGGCGCATGACGAATTGCGCCGCGAAGGCGAGGCGCGGGTGCGGCGCAGACAAGAGGCGGTCAAGGAAATCTCGGGCTGGAAGCACCGCCTTGAAACCGCCGAACGCCGCATTGCCGAGCTTGCCGAGCGCAAGGCCGACAGCGAGGCCGCGCTGGAAGATGCGATGGCCGCCCCCGAAGACATTGCCGCCCGGCGCGATGATCTTCTGTCGGCGATGGAGGCCGCCGAAATCCGCCGTCGCGCGGCGGCTGATGCGCTGGCGCTGGCTGAATCCGATCTGCGCGCGGCGCAGGATGCCGAACGCGAGGCCGAACGCAGCGCCGGCGAGGCGCGCGAGGCGCGTGCAAGGGCCGAGGCGCGCGCCGAGGCGGCCACCGAAATCCTGACGGCGGCGGCCACGCGGATTGCCGATGAGATGGAGATGACGCCGCCGCAATTGCTGGAAACGCTGGCCGCCGACCCCGATACGATGCCGGGGGCAGAGGCGCTGGAAACCGACGTGAACCGCCTGAAACGCCAGCGTGAGGCCTTGGGCGCGGTCAATCTGCGGGCCGAGGAAGATGCGCTTGCGGTGCAGACCGAACATGACACGCTGCTGGGCGAAAAGACCGATCTGGATGAGGCGGTAAAAAAGCTGCGCGCAGGGATTGCGGGCCTGAACCGCGAAGGGCGCGAACGGCTGCTGACGGCGTTTGAACAGGTGAATGCGAACTTTGCCACACTGTTCACGCATCTGTTCGGTGGCGGTGAGGCGCGGCTTGTGCTGGTGGAATCGGATGATCCGCTAGAGGCGGGGCTGGAAATCATGTGCCAGCCGCCGGGCAAAAAGCTGGCAACACTGTCGCTGTTGTCGGGGGGTGAACAGACGCTGACGGCGCTGGCGTTGATCTTCGGGGTGTTCCTTGCAAACCCGGCCCCGATCTGCGTGCTCGATGAGGTCGACGCGCCGCTTGATGATGCGAACGTGACCCGCTTTTGCGATCTGCTGGACGAGATGACGCGGCGCACCGAAACGCGGTTTTTGATCATCACGCACCATGCTGTGACGATGGCGCGGATGGACCGGTTGTATGGCGTGACGATGGCCGAACAGGGGGTTAGCCAGTTGGTGAGCGTGGATCTGAAAAAGGCGGAAAGTCTGGTGGCCTGACGCAGCACCCCGGTGACGGCGCGCTACATCCCAGCCATCGGCATCCATGTCTCCATCGGCATCAGCAGCATCCACACACCCATCGCCGCCATCATGACGCTTTCCAACAGAGATACCGCGCCCAACGGCACGTTGCTGCCACCCCCGACGCAGGCGCATTTCAATTCGCGTTTTTCGATGTAGACCGCCTTGACGATCGACACGGCCCCGATGGTTCCGATGAAAATCGACACGGGTGCCGACAGCCATGTCAGCACACCCGCCAGCATCAAAAGACCGGCACCCGCCTCGAGGAACGGATAAAGATAGGCATAGGGCACCCATCGCTGGGCCAGCAGATCATAGGTCAGGAATGTGCTGGTAAATCCCTCGATGTCGCGCAGTTTCTGCAGGGCGAGCAGGCACATCGCAATCACCAGAAACTGCATCGGCAGGCCGATGTTCCAGATCCGTCCGGTCAGCACCCAGCCAATGGCCATGGCCATCAGGAACGACATGGCAAACAGAACAAGGACAGGCCTGTAGGTCGGCGTCGTGGGCCGCGCCGGGGCCAGCCCCAGATGGGCGCGCAGATCGTCATAACCACCGACGCGCGTGCCGTCGATAAACACCTGCGGCGTGGTTTTCACGTCCTGTGCGGTTTTGAATGCGTCAACTTCCGCACGTGTCGGCATCACGTGATCTTCAACCGTAAAGCCCTGCGATTTTAGCAGATGCAGCGCTTTTTGCCCCGATGGGCACATTTGAACGGGTGCTACCATGCGGTAAATCTGGGCGTTCGGCATTGCGTATCCTTTGTTCATTCGCGCGGTACATGCGCATTCTAAAACAGTATCAGAACCGCTACAACCAACAGGCACAGCCCCCATGCGCGCCACAGGGCCGCCACGGCACGGTCAATCTGCACCGGGCCGATGGCGCGCGCGCCGCCCGCATTTACCCAAGGATAGTCCTGCACCTTGCCGTGATAACTGCGCGGGCCCGACAGCGCCACATCCAGAACCACCGCCATCGCAGCCTCCGGCCAGCCCGCGTTCGGGCTGCGGTGCAACGGGCCATCGCGCAGGATCGGGGCCGGGTCCATCCAGCCATGCGCCAATGCAATCAGGGCGGCGGTGATGCGCGCAGGCACCCAGTTCAGCAGGTCGTCGAACCGCGCGGCGGCCCAGCCAAACTGTTCATGCCGTGGCGTGCGGTGGCCGATCATACTGTCGGCGGTATTGGTGATCTTGTACAGCAACAAGCCTGGCAGACCCGCGATCAGATACCAGAAGATCGGTGCAATCACCCCGTCTGACAGGTTTTCCGCCGCACTTTCGATGGCCCCGCGCGCCACCTCGGCCTGTGTCATCCGTGCCGTATCGCGCCCCACGATCATCGCCACCGCGCGCCGCCCGTCACCCACCGACAGGCGCAGCGCATCGGCCACGGCGCGCACATGGTCAACCAGACTGCGCTGCGCCAGAATGATGGCCACCGCGATCATTTCCAGCAGGCCGAAATCGGGCAGGATGTGGATCAGCCAACCGATGACCAAGCCCGCAATCGCGAGCCCCGCCATCGCCATCGCCCCCTTGGCGCGCCGGTCTGTGCCCGTGTTGAACGTGGTATCTGTCCAGCCGACGGCCCGCCCCATCAAAACCGCCGGATGCGGCGCGTGCGACCACAGCCAGCGCGGTTCGCCAAACGCCGCATCCAGCAGCATCGCAGGCAGCAGCAAAGCGGCGCTCACCAATCAGACCCCATGTTGTTTGCGTTGATGTGGGCCATGGCGCGGGCGTTGTCCAGTGGCCGCAAGTGTTGTTTCGCGCCCAGGTTGCACGAGCCTGCGGCAAAACCGTCACAGCGCCGACACATTGCTTTTGCGTCAATGTGTTGCCTTGATTTTAACCATTCAGGGCGCAGACTTCAATCTGGGGATGGAGACGATCATGCTTGAGTTTCTGCCAAAAGAAGTACGTGACGGGCTGGAGGCCGCGCGCAAACGCGACCAGCGAAAGAAATCACGCCTGCGCGTGCAAGTCGGCGAGGCGGTGTTTCCGATCCTGCGGTTCTGGGACGAAGGCTTCGCGCTTGATGCCAGCCTTGCGCCAAACATGCGCGGGCTTGTCGATGTATACGATGGCGCGCGGCACATCTTCCAATGCCTGATCATCGCCTCGACCACGGAAAACGGTGAATTGGTCTGCGATTTCAAACGCTCCACCATGGTGGCTGACAAGGCCCCGCTGGATTTCTGGCGCGATGAAAACGCACCCGTCGCCTACCTGCCTAAGGCCTGACTTCAACCACCGTATCGCGCGATGTGACTGCCCAGATCTCGCGCATTTCGGTATTGCTGACGGCGATGCAGCCCGCGGTCCAGTCACCCTTGATCATCGTGCCGTCGGGCAGGGCGTTCGGCTGGCTGTGGATCATGATATCGCCGCCCGGATCAAACCCGCCTGCCGCGGCACGCGCGCGGTCATCCGGTTGTGGGTAATCAAGGCCCAGCGACAGATGATATTTGCTGGCGTCATTGCGCACGGCGATGCGGAACACCCCTTCCGGCGTGCGCCTGTCGCCTTGTTGCACCTTGTCGCCGCCGGGGGAAAAGCCAAGGGCGATGCGGTAGGTGCGCACGGGCTTGCCGTTTTGCAGCAGCGTCATCTGGCGCGCGGTCTTGTTCACGATAATGCGGTCCACCACCCCCGTGAGGGGCGGCAGCGCCACGGGAACAATCGGCGCGCGCAGATAAAACAGCACGCCTGCCGCCAGCAGGACAACCATCAGGCACAAAAACGAAAAGGCGCGCGCCAGCCGTTTCATTGCAGATCGGCAAAGGCCCGTTGCAGGCGGGCCACGGCATCCACGATGCGCGCGCGCGGCGTCGCAATGTTGAACCGCAGCGATTGCGCCCCACCCAGGCCAAAGCTCGCCCCGTGATTGGCCGCGATGCGCGCGTCCTGTTCCACCCGGCGGATGAAATCGGCAGGGTCCATCCCCAGCCCCGAAAAATCGACCCATGCCAGATACGTGGCTTCAAGGTGCATCGATCGCACCCCCGGTATGGCGTTGATGCCTGCGTCAAAAATCTGCCGGTTGCCGTCAAGGTAGCCCATCAGATCATCCACCCACGCGGCCCCATCGGGGCTGTAGGCCGCCGTCGCCATGTGCAGGCCGAAGGAATTGGGCGAAATCCCAAGTGCATTCATCCGTGCGGCGAAACGTTTGTGCAGCGCGGGGTCGGCGATGATGACGTGGCCGGTATGCGCGCCCGCGATGTTGAAAGTCTTGGTGGGGGCCGTCATCATCACCAGACGATTTGCGATTTCCGGTGCTGCATTGGCCATGACCATGTGCTTTTGCCCCGGAAACACCAGATCATGGTGAATTTCATCCGACACAAGGATCAGGTCGTGGCGCACACAGAAATCCGCCACGCCGCGCAATTCATCTGCCGTCCAGACGCGCCCTCCCGGATTATGCGGCGAACACAGGATCACCATGCGGGCGGTGCCGTCGATCTGGGCATCCCACGCGGCAAAGTCCATTTCGTGCCGTCCGTCGCGCAGCGCCAGCGGGCATTCGATCACACGCCGCCCTGCCCCTGCGATGATCCGCGCAAAGGCGTGATAGACCGGTGTCATCAGGATGACGCCATCCCCCGGTGCGGTAAAGGCATCGACACACAGGGCCGTGCCGTTCACCAGACCATGCGTGGTAAAGATGTCCTTGCGTTCCATCTGCCAGCCATGCCGGGTTTTCATCCACCACCGGATCGCATCCAGATATTTGCTGTCATCGCCGAAATAGCCGTAAACGCCGTGCGCGGCCATGCTTTCTACTGCGTACTGCACACAGGCTGGTGGGCGGAAATCCATATCCGCGACCCACATCGCCAACCCGTCATCCGCCGGCACGCCGAACATCGGCTCCATCATGTCCCATTTCATACAATGGCTGCCACGACGTGCGATCTGTTCGTCAAAGCTCATGGTTCGTGTCCTTTGTTCTGCAGCACCCTCTTGCACCAAAGGGGGTTGCCACGTAAATCCCGGATATGATCCGCGATATTCTGATACACCCCGATCCGCGTTTGAAAAAGCCCTGCGCCCCGGTGGCCGCCGTGACCGATGACCTGCGCGCATTGGGTGCCGATATGCTGTCCACGATGTACGCGGCCCCCGGCATCGGGTTGGCCGCGCCTCAGGTCGGTGTGTTGCAGCGTGTGATCGTGATGGATTGCGTCAAAGACCCCGAATTGCCCGCGCGCCCGTTGGTTCTGGTGAACCCCGAGGTGATCTGGGCCTCGGATGATATGAGCACATATGACGAGGGGTGTCTGTCAATCCCCGATCAATATGCCGAAGTTGACCGCCCCGCCGTTGTCACCGTGCGCTGGATGGATCTTGATGGGGCGACACAGGAAGAAACCTTTGACGGGCTGTGGGCCACTTGTGTGCAGCACGAGATTGACCATCTGAATGGCAAGCTGTTCATTGATTATCTGGGGCCGCTGAAACGCCAGATGATCACCCGTCGGATGGAAAAGCTGAAACGCGAACGCGCGCGCGAAGGCGTGTAATGCCGTTTCTCGGCGCGGCGAAACGCTGGGAAAGGCCCGCATGACAGCCCGTTTCTGCCTGCCATGGCCGCATAAAATGCTGCGCAGCATAGCGGCGGATGTGGATGCCATCACCGACCAAGTTCGGGCGCATTGGGCCGACATGATCGACACGATGGAGGCGATGCCGGGCGTGGGTCTGGCCGCCGTGCAAATCGGTGTGCCGTTGCGCCTTGCGGTGGTGGATGCGTCGGACACGCGCGGGCAGGCGGTGCGGATGGCCAATCCGGTCGTGCTGCATGCGTCATCGCAGATGCGCGGGCATGATGAGGCCAGCCCCAATCTGCCGGGGGTTTCGGCGCATGTGATGCGGCCCCGCGCGGTGACCGTGCGGTTTCTGAATGATGCAGGTATCTGGGAAGACAGGGATTTTGTCGGGCTATGGGCGACGTCCGTCCAGCATCAGATCGACCATCTGGAGGGGCGGATGTATTTCGATCATCTGACACCGTTAAAGCGATCCATGCTGATCAAACGGTCGGAAAAGCTGCGGGGGCGGGGATGAAGATTACCTTCATGGGCACGCCCGATTTCGCCGTTCCCGTTCTGGATGCGCTGGCGGCGCAGCATGAGGTGGTGGCCGTCTATACCCAGCCCGCCCGCCCCGCCGGGCGCGGCAAACAAGACCGCCCCAGCCCGGTGCAGACCCGCGCCATGGCGCTTGGTCTGCCCGTGCGCACGCCGGTTTCGCTGCGCAGCGAAGATGTGCAGCATGACTTTGCCGCCTTGCCGCATGATGTGGCCGTTGTGGTGGCCTATGGGCTGATTTTGCCGCAAGCCGTGCTGGACGCGCCCCCCCTTGGCTGCCTGAACATCCATGCCTCGCTTCTGCCACGCTGGCGCGGGGCTGCCCCCATCCACCGCGCGATCTTGGCGGGGGACGCAGAAACCGGGGTCTGTATCATGCAGATGGCCGCGGGGCTGGATACCGGGCCTGTCCTGTTGCGCGCGGCAACGCCAATTGGGGTCACCGAGACGACGCAAGACCTGCATGATCGCCTGTCGCGCATGGGTGCGGACCTGATTCTGCAGGCGCTGGCGCAACTGGACACTCTGACGCCACAACCGCAACCCGATAACGGCGTGACCTATGCCGCCAAGATCGACAAGGCGGAAGCCCGCATCAACTGGACCCAGCCCGCCACGCAGGTGGACCGGTTGATCCGTGGCCTGTCACCCTTTCCGGGCGCATGGTGCGACATCGCGGGTGAGCGCGTCAAACTGCTGCGCAGCCATGTCGTGGCGGGGCAGGGCGCACCGGGGCAGGTGCTGGGCGGGCTGACCATCGCCTGTGGCAACGGGGCGATTGCCGTGACGCTAGCGCAACGCGAAGGCAAGCGGGCGGCGGGCGCTGATGAATTCCTGCGCGGCTTTGCGATGCCGGAATTCATGACCTGACCTTTGCAATTCCCGGCCGCCTGCCCATATCAGGGGCAGCGGAGGGCCCTGCCATGCCGATGATGATGTTTCTGATCCTGATCGGCGCGGTGGCGGGGTTGACCGCCACCCGTGTCATGCGGGTGCAAACCGATGTGCCCACCGCCGTGGTCATCGGCATGGCTGGCGCCATTCTGGGGTGGCTTGTGCTGCGGTTCGCGTTGATGCTGTCAGGCTGGTTGGTGGTAACGCTTGCCGCATTTGGCGGGGCAATCGCCCTGCTGTGGCTGTGGAAAACCTATCGCCGTTAGGGCGGATCACCTTCAACCGGATCCAGATTGAAGGTGATCCAAGACATGCAAGCCGTTGGTTGTGTTGCGTGTTGTTTTTGATCGGCTGAACCCGTTCAAAAGCAACACGTTCCAGGTTATTCCGCCATCATCGCCCGCAAAATCGCCTGTGCATCCGCACTGTCCCACTCTGCATCGCCAATCAGGCGCGCCACTTCCTGCCCTTCCGGGTTCACGATCACGGTCACCGGCAGGCCCAACACCCCCATGTTGCGCGCCAGTTCGGACCGTGGGTCGCGCACGACGGGCAGGTTGAACACGCCCGCATCGGCAAAGAACGCATTGATCCCGTCCACCGAGTTGCGCCCGGTCGCCACCGGTAGCACGACAAGATCCGGCATCGCGGTTTGCAACCGGTCCAGCGATGGCATTTCATGCCGGCAGGGTGCGCACCAAGTGGCCCAGAAGTTCAACACGACCCATTTGCCTTTCAGATCGCCAAGGGATTGCGGCTGATCCGCGGCATCGAACACCGCGATATCGGGCAGGGCCATGGGCGCCGTGAAGTTCAGCTTTTGCATATCGCCCGTGCGCAGGGCCGCGATATCGGCTGTTGCCGCATTTGCACCCATCATCAGGGCCGTATAAAGCACGATCAGAACCTTGCGCATTCAACCCCTCCCGGCGGGCATTCCCATGACTTCGAAGCCTTCAACATCCAAATCAGCAAACAGCATGTGGGGCGGCCGCTTTGCCGAGGGTCCGGATGCGATCATGCAAGCGATCAACGCATCCATCGGGTTCGACAAGCGGCTGTATGCCCAAGACATATCTGGCAGCCGTGCCCATGCCGCCATGTTGGCTGCCACAGGCATTCTGACCAATAAGGATGCGGATGCGATCGGGGAAGGCCTTCTCACGGTGTTGTCAGAGATTGAAGGCGGAAAGTTTCAATTCCGCACTGATCTGGAAGATATCCACATGAATGTGGAGGCGCGGCTAAAGGAAATCATCGGCGAACCTGCGGGTAGGCTGCACACGGCAAGGTCGCGCAACGATCAGGTCGCAGTCGATTTCCGGCTGTGGGTGCGCGATCAGTGCGACGCGGCGGTCGACGGGATCACGGCCTTGATGGCTGCGTTTCTGGCACAGGCGGATGCCGGCGCGGATTGGGTGATGCCGGGGTTCACGCATCTGCAAACGGCGCAACCCGTGACATGGGGCCATCACATGATGGCTTACGTCGAAATGCTGTCGCGCGACCGCAGCCGTTTTGCTGATGCCCGCGCGCGGATGAATGAATGCCCGTTGGGGGCGGCGGCACTGGCAGGCACGTCATTCCCGATTGACCGCGAGATGACAGCGCGCGCCTTGGGCTTTGACCGGCCCACGGCAAACAGCCTTGATTCGGTGGCCGACCGTGACTTCGCGCTGGAATTCCTGTCGGCCTCGGCGATCTGTGCGATGCACCTGTCGCGCTTTGCCGAAGAGCTGGTGATCTGGTCCACGGCGCAGTTCCGTTTTGTGCGCCTGTCGGATCGCTGGACCACGGGATCATCCATCATGCCGCAGAAGAAAAACCCCGATGCGGCCGAATTGCTGCGCGCCAAACTGGGGCGGATCATGGGGGCGACGGTGGCCTTGTTCACGGTGATGAAGGGATTGCCGCTGACCTATTCCAAGGACATGCAGGAAGACAAGGAACAGACCTTTGATGCCGCCGATACACTGATGCTGGCCCTTGCCGCCATGACCGGCATGGTGGGCGATATGACCGCCAACCGTGCGGCGCTTGCGGCGGCGGCGGGGGCGGGGTTTTCGACGGCGACCGATCTGGCAGACTGGCTGGTGCGCACCCTTGGCCTGCCGTTCCGCGAGGCGCATCATGTGACAGGCACGCTGGTGGCGCTGGCCGAGGGCAAGGGCTGCGATCTGCCGGACCTTTCGCTGGCCGATATGCAGGGCGTACATGCAGGCATCACGAAAGATGTCTATGATGTGCTGGGGGTGATGAATTCCGTGAACAGCCGCACGTCATATGGCGGAACCTCGCCCATGCAGGTGCGCGCACAGATTTCGCGCTGGCAAGCGTTGCTGGGCGTGTAAACTTGGCCAAAATTTCGGAGTGTGCGATGATAAAGGCCCTTGCGATCCTTGCCCTGCTGACGCTGGTCGCCTGCGGCACCGACGGTGCGCCGTCGCAACCGTCCGGCAGCACGGGTGTCACGTTCAGCGGTGATGCGCGCCTTGGTGTGGTGGTGAACCCCAACCAGATCGAGCCATAACCATGCTGCGCGCCCTTGCCATGCTGTGCCTCTTGTCGGCCTGCACCGGCGGGCCGCGCTACGGCCTTGGCCTTGGCATCACACCCGATGGCGTGGGTGTGTTTCCCAGCGTCAGCGGGGATGTCGGCGGGGCGGTGGTCGGCATCAGCGGCGCGGGCGGGTCATTGGGTACCAACGTGGGCGGCGTCGGCGTCGGGGTCGGGTTCTGATGCGGATGGTCTATCTGGCGCTGGCCATCTGGGGGGCGATCCACCCGATGTATTGGTTCGTGAGCTACATGCGCGAAACTGGCACGGGTCTGTCGGGTCTGATTGATGCGTGGTATGTCAACGCGTCCACCACCGGCCTGACATGGGATCTGACGATTGCAGCCATCGCGCTAACGGTCTGGATCATCGCCGAAACCATCCCGCGCCGCGCATGGGTCAACCTCATCGCCATCCCCGCCACCTTTGGCATCGGCGTCAGTTGCGGCTTGCCGCTCTATCTGTTCCTGCGGTCGCGCGGCGCATAGGCACGAATTGCGCGCGGGCCGCCATCTGCTATACCCGCGCAATCTGATGCAGGAATTGCCCCACCCATGGACCATTTCACCTACAAAAACGGCCTCTTGCATGCCGAGGACGTGGCAATTGCCGATATTGCCGCCACCGTTGGCACGCCGTTCTATGTCTATTCCACGGCGACCCTGACCCGGCATTACACCCTGTTTACCGAAGCCCTGTCGCCCCTGCCGCACCAAGTCTGCTTTGCCATCAAATCGCTGTCAAACCTTGCCGTGCTGAAAACCCTTGGCGATCTGGGTGCCGGTATGGATGTCGTCAGCATCGGCGAATATCACCGCGCGCGTGCCGCGGGCATCCCGGGTGACCGCATCGTGTTTTCCGGCGTCGGCAAAACGCGTGAGGAAATGCGCGTGGCCATTACGGGTGGCATCCGGCAGGTCAATGTCGAATCCGAACCCGAACTGCGCGCCCTGTCCGAGGTTGCCGTTTCGCTGGGCGTCACGGTGCCGATCACCATCCGCGTCAATCCCGATGTCGATGCCAAGACCCACGAAAAGATCGCGACGGGCAAGAAAGACAACAAATTCGGCATCCCGATTTCGCGCGCATCCGAAGTCTATGCCGAGGCGGCATCCCTGCCCGGCCTCGACGTGGTGGGCATCGATGTGCATATCGGCAGCCAGTTGACCGACCTTGCACCGTTCGAGCAGGCCTATCTGATGGTTGCCGATCTCACCCGCCGCCTGCGCGCCGAAGGGCACAACATTCGCCGCCTTGATCTGGGTGGTGGGCTTGGCATTCCCTATTCGCGCGGCAACGAGGCCCCCCCGTTGCCGATGGATTACGGCGCATTGATCAAACGCACTGTCGGCGATCTGGGCTGCGAGATTGAAATCGAACCCGGCCGGCTGATTTCGGGCAATGCAGGGCTGCTGGTTGCGGGCGTGATCTACATCAAACAGGGCGAGGGGCGCGATTTCCTGATCCTTGATGCCGCGATGAACGATCTGATCCGTCCGGCGATGTACGGCGCGCATCACGATATTATTCCCGTGATCGAACCCGCACCGGGGGTTGAACAACAGCCCTTCGATATCGTGGGTCCGGTTTGCGAATCGGGCGATACATTCGCGAAATCCCGCGCAATGCCGCCCTTGGCCGAAGGCGATCTTGTGGCCTTCCGGTCCGCAGGCGCCTATGGTGCGGTGATGGCGTCCGAATACAACACGCGCCCCCTGATCCCCGAAGTTTTGGTGCATGGGGATCAATTCGCTGTCATCCGTGCAAGTCAGACCTTTGACGAAATCCTGAACCGCGATACGTTACCCGTATGGATGTGATGCACATCATCCCCCAAAGGTGGCAGAGGGCATGACAGAACAAAACCGTCAGACCGCTCTTTTGCGCTTGCGTGTGCCCGTGCGGCTGACGCTTGCAGGCCTGTGGGCCGAACGGATCACGCGGGCCTTCTGGCCGCTGTGGACCGTGGCAATGACGGTGATTGCCGTGCTTGCTTTTGGCGTGCAAGACCGCCTGTCCATCGAGGTGGTTTGGGGCGGCATGGTTCTTGCATTGCTGGGGGTGATCTGGGCTGCGTGGTATGCCTATCGCAACTTTGCCAAACCGACCGAAGCACAGGCGATGGCCCGTCTTGACGCGCGCCTGCCCGGTCGCCCGATCGCCGCGTTGCAGGATACCCAGGCCATTGGTGCGGGTGACCCGGCATCACAGGCCGTCTGGGCGGCCCATCTTGACCGCATGGCGCAGCGCGCGGCCGGGGCAAAACCGGTATCGCCCGACCTGCGCCTTGCCACGCGCGACCCCTATGCCTTGCGCTATGTCGCGGTGACTGCGTTCATCATGGCGCTGATGTTCGGCTCGCTCTGGCGCGTCACATCTGCGGGCGTCGTCTTGCCCGGCGGCGCCGTTGCCGCCACCGGCCCAACGTGGGAAGGCTGGGCGCAACCGCCCGCCTACACCGGCAAGCCCTCGCTTTATCTCAACGATGTCGATCAGGCCGAACTTTCCTTGCCCGCGGGCACCCGCCTGCAATTCCGCCTCTATGGCGAGGTGGGTCAGTTGACCCTGAATGAAACCGTATCCGCACGCACCAGTGATGTGCCGCCCGCATCCGACGCCGTGCATGATTTCACCGTGACGCAATCGGGCACCGTTGCCGTTGCGGGCGCAGGCGGGCAGTCGTGGGACATTGCCGTCATCGCCGACGCGCCACCCACAGTCGCCCCAGCCGCCGAGATTGAACGCAAAGGGACCGGCGAATTTACGCAACAGTTCACCGCCACCGATGATTATGGCATCACGGCGGGGCAAGTGACCATCGCGCTTGATCTGCCCGCCGTTACCCGGCGATTTGGACTTGTAGCGGAACCGGAGGTGCGTGACGCGGTCATTCTTGATCTGCCGATGCCTGTCACGGGCGACCGCGCGACGTTTACCGAAACGCTGATCGACGATCTGTCGGAACACCCCTTTGCCAACCTGCCCGTCACGATGACCTATCAGGCCACTGATGCCGCAGGACAGGTGGGTGCCGCCGAACCCATCAAGGTCATCCTGCCGGGCAAGCGGTTCTTTGATCCGATGGCCGCCGCCCTGATCGAAATGCGCCGCGATCTGCTGTGGACCCGCGCCAATGCGCCCACCGCCGTACAAATCCTGAAGGCTATCACCCACCGTCCTGAAGAGCTGATCCGTAACGAACGCGCCTACCTGCGCCTGCGTGTGGCGTTGCGCCGTCTGGATGCGGACGCGGCCAGCCTGTCGCCGGAAACCCGCGATGAGATTGCAGCCGAGCTGTGGGATATCGCGCTGCTGGTCGAAGAGGGCGATCTGGCATCCGCACTTGACCGGCTGCGCCGCGCGCAAGACCGTCTGGACGAGGCGATCCGCAATGGCGCATCGCCTGAAGAAATCGACCGTCTGATGACCGAAATGCAAGAGGCGACCAAGGACTACATTCGCGAACTGGCCGAAGAACAGCAACGCAATGGCGAAGACCCGCAAACAGCCGAAAACTTTGATGGCCCGGTGATGTCGGCGGACAAGCTGCAGGAAATGCTGGATGAATTGCAGCGCCTGATGGAAGAAGGCAAAACGGCCGAGGCTGCCGAGTTGATGGAAGACATCCGCGAATTCATGGAAAACATGCAGATCGTCGACGGCGGTCAGGGCGGCGGTCAGGGCGGGCCGGGCCAACAGGCGATGCGCGACATGCAGGAAAACCTGCGCGATCAGCAGGAACTGTCGGATGAAACCTTCCAGGATCTGCAGGGCAATCAGGACGGGCAGGCCGACGAAGGCCAGGGCGAACAAGGCCAGCAAGGCCAAGACGGCCAGCAGGGCCAGCAGCCCGGTCAACAGCCCGGCCAGAACGGCGAACAGGGCGGCCAGCAACCGGGGCAACAACCCGGTCAGCAAGGTGAGGGTGGCCAACAGCCGGGGCAGGGTCAAGGGCAGGGCGACACTGGCACCGAACAGGGTGGCGGGCAGGGCGGCGACCGTGATGGCGGCCCCGATAACCGCAGCCTTGCCGAACGCCAGCGCGATCTGCAGCGCCAGCTTGATGCCTTGGGTCGCGGCCAATTGCCCGGCGATGGCACCGAACAGGGCGAGGCCGGGCGGCAGGCGCTGGATGATGCCGCGCGCGCGATGCGCGAGGCCGAAGATGCGCTGCGCGACGGCGATCTGAACGGCGCGCTGGACAAACAGGCCGACGCGATGGAGGCGATGCGCGAAGGGATGCGCCAGTTCGGCGAGGCGCTGGCGAACGAACAACGCGAACAGCAGGGCCAGCCGGGGCAATCGGATCAGGCCTTTGGCCGCGACGATCCGAATTCACAGCTTGATCCCCTTGGCCGCGATCTGGGCGATGCCGCGCGTATCGGGTCCGATCGCAACATGGTGCAGGGCGAAGACGTCTATCGCCGCGCGCAGGACCTGCTCGTCGGCGGGCAGACCGGCGAGGGCGGCGACATCGACGGTGACTTGTTCGCCGAGGCGAAGCGCACCGAAATGTGTCGAGGTCGGCTCGCGCGCGTGTCGAGCAGGCGGGTCGGGGTGACCGGTACGAAGCGGCCCTCAACGACGCCTGTGGCCGTAGGGGTGTAGTAACCCTGAACATCGGCGATCAGGTCGGTCTGCCGCTGCGAAAACACCTCGACAGTGCCATTGGAACTGATCGGCACGGTGACCAGGTTGGCGATCGTCTGGCCGGCGACGTCGACGTTGATCGACGATGCCGTTGGCCGGGTGGGACCCGGATAGATCGTCACGAACCCGC
>JANNKX010000098.1:0-13825 GCA_031396505.1 Rhodobacterales bacterium | reverse complement strand
TCTTTACCATCCAGACTTCCAATGCCCTTCTCCCGGTTATAGGTAAATACATTATCTTTTTTATGGTCCGACTTGCCTTTTCCTGAAGTATTGTTTTGATAAATATCATAACGATACAATGTATTACTAAACCAAAATTTTCCTTCCTGATCTTCAATTATGGATCGAACACCATTTGACGGACCATTATGAATCTCTGTCACATCTGTTTCAGCAACCCAGTCAAGGGAATTTCCATTGTAGCGACAAACTCCCAATACGGCTGTCCCAAACCAAACACTCCCCCTGCTGTCCTTATAAATAGTATAAACAGCATAAGGACTGGCATTCATATTTGGGGTTTTTGAACGTGGAAACAACGCATCAGATTCTTTCCCAATCTCCGTTTCAGGAAATGATAAACGATGTAAAGAACTACCATCATACCGATATACCACCCCTGAAAACAAAGGACACCAGAACCATAAGTCATCAGGTCCTGGTTTCCATTCTTCATTGGAGGTAGCGGTCAGGCTTATCCTGGTGAAACGCTTTCCATCAAATTTGTTGATTCCGTCGCCGGTATTCAGGTACATATTACCTGCTTTATCTTCCAGGATCTGATTGATTCTATTGTGACTCAGCCCATCTTTGATGGTATACCGGATGATGGACCTGCCATCATACTGATACAGCCCATCCACCCAGCTACCGAACCAATAATTGTTCTTCTTATCCTGATACACCGTCATTATGTTATCGCTGAGTTCCTTTACGGTATCCCCGATAGCCTCGCTCGGTATTGGATTTGTTTTGCTATCCGTAGACTGGCGTGCATTTATTTTTTGCCGCATCGACACGATGCGCGCCTCCGGGGCCGGGGGGCAGCACGTCAACACCACCGACAGTGCCGTCCGCATCACCCACCTGCCAACGGGCATGATTGTGACGAGCGCCGAGAAATCCCAGCATCGCAACAAGGAAATCGCGATGCAGGTGCTGCGCGCGCGGTTGTTCGATCTGGAACGCGACCGCGTCAATGCCGCCCGTTCGGCGGATCGCAAGGCGCAGGTCGGCAGCGGCGATCGGTCCGAACGCATCCGCACCTATAACTTCCCGCAAGGGCGCCTGACCGATCACCGCATCAACCTCACGCTTTATGCGCTGGCGCAGATTATGGCAGGCGATCTGACCGAAATCATCGCCGCCCTGACGGCCCGCGATCAGGCCGACAAACTGGCTGAGATGGAGGGATGAACCTGCGCGAGGCCATCCGCGCGGCCACCCAGACCCTGACCGCCGCCGGTGTGGAAAACCCCGCCCGTGATGCCCGCCTGCTGGTGGCCCATGCCGCAGGCATCGCCTCCGACCGCCTGACCTTGCACGAAACCGATATGCTTCCCCCCGACGCCGAAACCTGCCTTGCGGATGCCATCACCCGTCGGGCTGCGCACCAGCCCCTGTCGCAGATCACCGGTCAGCGCCTGTTCTGGGGCCGCCCCTTCCGCGTCACGCCCGATACCCTTGATCCCCGCCCAGACACCGAAACGCTGGTCGCAGCAGCACTTGCCGAACCCTTTCACAAGATGCTCGACCTTGGCACCGGCACTGGCTGCATCCTGCTTTCTTGCCTTGCCGACCGCCCCGCAGCGCATGGCACAGGCACGGATATCTCATCCGCCGCCCTCGCCGTTGCGCAGGATAATGCCGCCCGGCTGCACCTGACCACGCGTGCGACTGTCCATCTGTCCGACTGGTTCAGCGCGATCCAAGGCCGCTTCGACCTCATCGTCTCCAACCCGCCCTACATCGCCGCTGCCGAGATGCCCGCCCTTGCCCCCGACGTGCGCGACCACGAACCCCACCTTGCCCTCACACCCGGTGGCGATGGCCTTGCCGCCTACCGCATCATTGCCCGCGGCGCCCCTGCGCGCCTGCTGTCCGATGGCCGCATCCTGCTGGAGATCGGGCCGACCCAAGGCCCCGCCGTCAGTGCCATGCTTGCCGCCGCAGGCCTCAGCGATATCCGCATTCTGCCAGACATGGACGGTCGCGACCGCGTCGTCGCCGCACGAAAGGCATAGTTTGCAGGGGATATTCCGCACACCATCAAGAAATCGCTTGTCACCCTGCGCGCCCTGTGTTTAACCAGTGGTGCGCAACGGGGCAGGGCTACGCGCTCCTCCGCACGCACAATGCCAGTCACCGCACGCCGCCATTTCATCTGCCGATCACGGCAAAGGCGTCCGGTCAAAGCCAGATCATCTGGACCAAAGGACAAGATGCGCTCTTCCAAGTCTCGCTCGCGCTCAAAGGCGAACCGCCCGCGTACCCTCGGCAATATCATCAACCGTGTGTTCGACAGTTCCGGCCCCGAGGGCAAGGTCCGTGGCACGCCGCAGCAGATCATCGAGAAATACCAGTTTCTCGCCCGCGATGCGCAACTCTCCAATGACCGCGTCGCCGCCGAAAACTTCAACCAGCACGCCGAGCATTACACGCGCATGCTGGCCGAAGCGACACGCGAAATGGCCGCCGAACAAGAGGCCCGCCAGCAGCAATATGGCCAGGGTGGCCAGCCGCAAGGGCAGGGCGGTCAGAACGGCAATGGCAATGGCGGGCAACCGCAGCAAGGCAATGGCGGCGGACAGCAAGGCAACAACCAGCCGCGCCAACAGCGTGACGACCGTGACAACCGCGACTACCGCGATAGCCGCAGCCATGAAAACCGCGATGGGCGCAGTGATCGCGACGTGCGCGACTACCGCCCCGATGACCGCGCCCCGATGGCAATTGATGTGGTGGAAACCGAAGACGATCTCGGCCTCGTCGAAACCCCCGAAGCCCGCCCCCAGCCCCAGCATCAGCCGCAGCCAAAACCGCGTGTCGAACGGCCACGCCGCGAAGACCTTCCTGCATTTTTGACAGCACCGGTGTTCACCTCGGACGCCGCACCGGCACCCGTCGCCGCAGAACCGGACCGTGGCCCGGCAAAGGCCGAAGCTGGCCCCCGCCGCCCCCGCGCCCCGCGCAAGCCTAAGGCGGACACTGGCACCGACCGCGCCGAATAATCAGCCATATGATCGGGCGAGGGCGCAAAACGCTTCCAGCCCGATCTCCTCGGCCCGCGCGGTCGGCGCAATCCCCGCCGCCACCAGCCGTGCCTCGATATCCGCCCCCATCCCCTTCAGCGATGATCGCAGCATCTTGCGCCGCTGGTTGAACGCCATCGCCGTGATCCGCTGCAACACCGCCCCATCCGCCGGATAACGCGGTGCGGCCAATGCCGTCAGATGCACCACCGCCGAATGCACCTTGGGCGCAGGCGTGAACGCCTCAGGCGGCAAGGTCATCACAATCCGCGCATCCGCCCGCCACTGTGCCAGCAGTGCCAGCCGCCCATAGTGATCCGTGCGCGGCTTTGCCACGATCCGCTCGGCCACCTCGCGCTGAAACATCAACGTCAGGCTCTGCCACATCGGCGGCCAGACCGCAGGCGTCAACCACCGGATCAGCAATTCTGTGCCCACATTATACGGCAGGTTCGCCACGATCCTGATTGGTGGCGTCAGATGCGCCGTCACATCCACCGCTAGCGCATCCCCGTTGATCACTTCCAGCCGCCCCGGATAGGCCGCACCAATCTCCGCCAACGCCGGCAGACAGCGCGCGTCCTTTTCCACCGCCAGCACCCGCCGCGCGCCTTCCGCCAGCAATCCGCGCGTCAACCCCCCCGGACCGGGGCCTACCTCCAGCACATCACAGCCCGTCAAATCACCCGCCGTCCGCGCAATTTTCGCCGTCAGGTTCAGATCGAGCAAAAAGTTTTGCCCAAGCGCCTTCCTGGCCACCAGATCATGGTCCCGGATCACATCGCGCAGCGGCGGCAGCCCATCAATCGTGCCCAATCATCTTCCTCTCTGCGAAAATATCCTCGGGGGTCCGGGGGCAGACGGCCCCCGGCGCTCACCCCAATCGCGCCGCAGCCATTTCCTGCGCCATCCGCAGCGCCGCAATCAGGCTCGTCGCATCCGCCACGCCCCGTCCCGCAATGTCAAACGCCGTGCCATGATCGGGCGAGGTGCGCACGAAGGGCAGGCCCAGCGTCACATTCACCCCGCCCGCAAAATCAATCGTCTTGATCGGGATCAGGGCCTGATCGTGATACATGCAGATCGCCACATCATAGCCCGCCCGCGCGGCGGCATGAAACATCGTATCGGCAGGCAGCGGCCCGCGCAGATCAAACCCCTCCGATTGCAGGCGGGCAATCAATGGCGTGATGAAGGCAATCTCTTCGCCCCCCATCGCCCCGCCTTCGCCTGCATGCGGGTTCAGGCCCGCCACTGCGATGCGTGGCCGCGCAATCGCGAAATCCCGCTGAAGGCCTGCCGCCGTCAACCGGATGACCTGCTCCAACCCCTCGGGCGTCAGGGCTGCAGGCACCCCCGCGATCGGGATGTGAATGGTCGCCGGAACCACACGCAACACAGGACAGGCCAGCAACATCACCACCGGGACATCGCCCGCCAGATGCGCCAGATATTCCGTATGCCCCGGATGCGCGAACCCCGCTCCGTCCTTCAGCGCCTTCTTGTTGATCGGTGCCGTGCAGACGGCTGCCGCCTGCCCGCGCATCACCAGATCAACCGCCCTTGCAATCACCGCCACCACATCCGCCGCATGCGCCGCATCCGGCACCCCCGGCACAACCGCGCTGGCAAAGCGGTGCGCCAGCACAGGTAATACGCCCTCCGGCACATCATGCGTATCGGCCGTTGCACCGATCTCGGTGCAGGCCGCACCCTTCGGCAGATGCCGCACATCACCAATCCAGAAAAACGGCACATCGCGCCCCAGTGCCAGCCGTGCCTTCACCGCAATCTCCGGCCCGATCCCCGCAGGCTCGCCGCAGGTCAGCGCGACAGGTGCCTTACGGCTCACGGATGATCGCCTCGGCGCGCAATTCGGCCAGATCGCGGTCGGCAAGCCCGGTCAACTGCTGGTTCACCAGTGACGCCCGCACCGCCTCGCGATTTGGCCCGGCGGGCGGTTCCGCCTCGGCCTCGCCATCGGCCACCGGGGTCACCCCCTCCAGCACGATTTCGGGTTCCGGCGGCAGTGCCACACGGCTGCACAGCATCAAGAACACCCGGTTCCCACCCCGCACAATCGCGCTTGAGGATTCGTGCAGATCCAGTTTCGCCAGTTCCAGCGCCACATCCCCCGGCACCTGTGCCAAAGGCTGCGTCGTCACTGTCAACTGCGCTGCAGGCTGGCCCTGTGCCTCGGCATAAAGGCCGGGGCAGCGGTCCACCGCGTTGCGCAACCGTGCCACCTCGGCCCCTGCCGCTTCGGTGTTCGGGATCAGGTATTCCGCGTATTCCACCTGCACGCCCGTCGGTGCCACCTGTGTGGTTTCCTCCAGATCGCGCAACTGAAACAGCACCACTGCCCCCGGAACCTGTACCGGTTCACTGACCCCGCCCGGTGCCAGCCCGATCAGCAAGGGCCCCAGCGATGGCGGCAAATTCGCCAGTTCCAACCAATCCAACGCCCCCCCGGCCCCCGCCGATGGCGATGCCGAAAACTGCCGTGCCGCACTGGCAAAGCTGCCCCCCGCAAGCACCCCGTCACGAATGTCGCGCGCCCGCGCCAGCGTTTCCACCTCAGCCCCGGGCTGGATCGGTAACACCAGTTCCGACAGCAGCAAGCGGATCGCCGTCTCTTGCGTTGTCGCCTGCAAAGCCCGGTCCACCGCATCTTCCGTGATCGTCACCGTGCCTGCGTATTTCGCCCGCACGATATCGCGCCAGACAATCCCCGCCTCCACGAAATCGCGGAATGTCTGCGGCTCCACCCCGCCTTGACCCAAGGCTGCGATGAACTGTTCCGCCGTCAGGTTTGCCCGGCTGGCAAATTCGGTCAAACCCTCGGCCAACGCCTCCGGTGTTACCTCAAGGCCCAGCCTTTCCGCCTCGATCATCCGCAGCTTGTCGTCGATCAACGCATCCAGCGCCTGACTTTCCGGATCGCCCGGTGCCCGCAGCAGCGTCAGAAACAGCGCCCGCTGTTGCAACTCATAGTTGGTGATGACCCTGTCACCCACATAAAGACGTGCCGTAAACGGGTTGTCTTGTGCTGCCACCGGGCCCGCCAGCATCGCGCTGACCGCAGCCGCCCTCATCCACACTCTGATCATCATCTGCCCCCTCCGCCCCCCTGCCATCTAATTGCGGCACACCCGGGCGGGACCTGCCTCTTTTCCACTGCCAAAACCCACCAGATCGACCGACAGGTTGAAATCCGTGCTCGGTTCCACACTAGTCGATGACGTGAAGCGACGCGAGAGAGAAAGATCAACCGAGATGCACTCGTTACTGTATACCAAGCCCAATCCCGCCAGCGTGCCGCTGTCTGATTCCAGATCATATCGCCCCGAGGCCTTGCCGGTCCAGCCGCTCGCAAAGGCATAGCTGGCGTCAAACGTCAGTTCCGACAGCGGATCAATACGGTTTTCCACCGGGTCCGGCACCGCCCAGATATAAGATGCTGCCAGCCCGAACTGGTTGCGCGCCAGATCAAGGCGCGTTTCAGACCGGGTAAAGTCGAAATCGTTCGTGAACACGCTGCGATGCGTCAACAGCAGGCCCTCTGGCAGCGCCACCTGCACCGCCCCCAGCCAGTCAGACGATGCCCCGTCCAATCCCGACGCCGCCCCGAATTGCCCCAGGTCTTCATCGCGGATCACCCGCCCCAGCGCAAAGCCCAAGGTCCATCCCGCCGGGTCATAGCGCGTATATGTCACCCCCACATTCGCGCGAAACCCGCGTTCCACGTCATCCGAACCCGGAAAGCGGTCCAGCGCGAAAAGATTGCCTTCGTCAAATTCCACCAGCACCGAATCCTCATTCGGCACCGCGTCCGTTGCGCGCGGCGATGCCACCAGTTGCACCACCGGCTCGATCACATGGGTCACTCCGCCACGTCCGGTCTTGCTCCAGGGCCAGCGCAGTTCCGTCGCCACCGCCGCATGCGTCCGTGTCGTGTTGCCCGCAAAGTTCACATCCTGCGAAATCGCATAAATGTCGGCCGATCCCTCCGCCGCCACGGTTGCCTCGATCCCCGATGTCAGCGTCCAGCTCCGCCGCCAGTCCAGCCGCACCGAGGCCCGCGCCAGATCCCGTCCGTCGCCGATGCTGTCGCCATCGCCGTCCGTCGCCACATCCGATGACCGCCGGTGCGTATGCGTCTGAAACCGCAACCCCGCCTCGCCGCCCAAGGGCCCGCCCGAAAAGCGCCGGTGAAATGTCAGGTCCGTCACCAGCGACGGCAGATTTGCGTTGATGTCGCCTTCGCGGATCGAATTGAACGCAATGATCCGCGCCGCCACATATTCGTTCCGCCTTGTGCGCGTGATCTCGATCCGGCTGTCCAGACGGTCGTCATCCGAAATCCCATAGTCCAACAGATAGGCCGGATCGCTGACCAGTTCGCCCCGGAACGTCAGGACAAAGTCGCGCGGCAACGCAAATGCCCCCTGCGCCAGCACATAGCCGCGCCGCCCCGCCACCAGATCGTCATAAGACAGCGCCCCCTCGATCACGATGCCGCCCGTCCGAAACGCCTCGCGGTACCGCAACTCCACCGTGCGCGCGCCTTTGGTCGTCACGTACGGCGTCAGCGTCAGGTCGCGCCGCTCGCCCAAGGCAATGAAATACGGCAGCTTGATGCCATAGCCCAACTGCGATGTCGCCCGTGCCGTCGGGTACAAAAACCCCGTTGCCCGTTTCAGTGTCGGGTCCGGCATGCGCAGACGCGGGATGTAAAACACCGGCACACCACCCAGCCGGAACTGCGCGTTGTCAAAATAAATCTGCCGCTCTTGCGCATCATGCACCACCCGGCTTGCCCGGATTTCCCATAACGGCGTCGGGTTGCCGGCGCAAATCTTGCAGCTTGATGCCACTGTCCGGCCCAGTTGTGTATACCGCCCGCCGATCCGCTGCAGTTCCGCTGTCGACAGTTGCAATTGCTGGTCCAGCACCAGACGCGCCGATGTCAGAATGCCTTCCGTCAGATCGGCGGCAAGATCGGCCTGATCGGCAAAGACGATGTTGTTGTTGCCGTCCTCCAGCACGATCGGCCCTTCGATCAACAGCCGGTCTGTGCTGCGGTCATAGATGATGCGCTCCGCGCGCAGCCTCTTGCCCTGATAAAACACCTCGACGCCGCCTTCGGCAATCAGCTGGCTGTCGTTGGCAATGGACACCCGGTCCGCAACCAGGGCCGCCTGGTCCTGTGCAAGACTGATTTGCCCGCGCCCCGTCGCAAGGAACACCATCACCAGCAGCAGAAAAATGCGCCACCGCATCAGCCGTCCTCCAGATGCAGGATCAGACCAAGGCTGAACAAGACGGCTGCTACAGGTGGCGCCCATGCTGCTGCAATAATGGGTATTTGCCCATTCTCACCAAGAACTTGTGCGAAGTTTCTAATAAAGAACATCAAGAACCCGCTGAGCATCGCAAGCATCACCATCGTGCCCGTCTTGCCAAACCGTGCATGACGCATCGTGAACCCCGCCGCAACCAGAACCATCGCCGCCAACAGCAATGGCAACGCCAGCTCCATTTGCAGCCAGACCCGGTGACTGCGCGCCGAAAAACCCGCCTGCTCCAAACCGTCGATATAGGCCGGCAAATCCCAGATCGGGATGGATGACGGCGTGCCAAAACTGTCGCGGATCGATTCCGGCGTCAGGTCGGATGGCAGTCTTGCGCCCTCGATGATCTGTGTCGCCACCGTTTCCGGGTTGGTCGCGGTCAGATCCCAGGTTTTTGCCCCCGTCAGAACCCATCCTCCCTGTTCCAGAATGGCCGATGCCGCCTCTGTCCGCGAGGCCGGCAGGCCATCCGCGCCAAATGTCAGAAAGGTCACCTCAAACAATTCCGTGCCATCGCCATTCGACCGCAGCGCCTGAATAACCGTTTGCCCCGCTTCCGTGCCTTGGCGCAGCCACAGCCCTGAATCCGACACCGATAAAAGGCTGCCCCCGTTCGCGGCGCTTTGCGCCCAAAGCCTGTCATATTCCTTGGTTGTCGCCGCCACCAACGGGTTCAATACCGCTACCGCAAACGCCCCGATCATCAGTGCCGTGATGATCGGGGTCGTCAAGAACCGCAGCCCCGATTGCCCCGCCGCCCGCACCACCACCAACTCACTTGATCGCGCGAGGCCCAGAAACATCGCTGTCGCCGCCATCACAAAAATCAACGGCAGAATGCGGTACAAATTCTCCGGTACATTCATCAACGCCAGATGCGCCGCCCCCTGCAACCCGATGTCTGATCCGGAAAATCGCCTCAACTGATCTATGATGTCGATCAACATCATGATCCCGAAAAAGATCAGAAACACCTGCAGCACCATCACCGTAAACCGACGTGCGATATACAGCACCAGCGTCATGCCACAGCCCCGCGCGGCAGGCGTCGCGGTTGCTGGGTGTACCACAACAACCCGGCGCCAATCGCAATGCCCGATACGGGTGCCAGATACGCCAGCCACCATAGCCCTGCCGATGTCACCGCCACCCCCGCCGCCGCCGTGTTGATCATCTGCACCACGATCAACAACCCAACCGCCGCCAATATCTGCCGCCACAGTCCAAACCGGCTGAACGCCCCCACCAACAGGCACGCGAACCCGATCAGTGCCGATGCCATCGCCAGCAAAGGTGTCGCAAACCGGCTGTGCGCCTCGTATGAAAAAGCCGCTCTTGTGCTGCCCGTCTCGGTCAGCGTCGCCGCGTCCGCTGCAAAAAGTTCCGCCGTCGACAGCGCGTCAATCGTCCGCCCCCCCGCGGCATTCACCGCCAGCAATCCGCCCAGATCATAGGTCACATCCGCAAACTGCGTGATCGCCAACCGGCTATTCGCCCGCGTCACCGTCTGCGTCATGCCGTCGAACATGATCAGCTTTGGCCCCGTGTCGCCCCGCACCAGCAACGCGCGTGCGGCCGTATATGTCACCCGCGACACCGTCGCCCGGTCATCTGCCAGAAACAGGTCCAACAATTCGCCATTGAGCGTTATCTCGCGAATATACAGCGTGATCCCCCTCGCCGGGTGCATGAACTGGCCCGCGTTCAAAAAACGCGCTGTCACGTTTTCCGATATTTCCACGCTCCGGCTTGCCAGCGTCGCGCGGCTGGCCGGGACCAGGACATGCATCAACGCCAACAGCATCACCGCCACAATCAGCCCGAACCACAGCACCGGACGCGCCAGCCGGAACGCCGAAAAACCCGTGGCCTGCATCACCACCAACTCACTGTCCGCCGTCAGCCTGTTCGCCACATAGATCGACGCCGCAAACGCCGAGATCGGCAGCACAAGCCGGATCACATTCGGCAGCGTCAGCATCGAAAATTCCAGAAACACCAGTGCCGACTGCCCATCCCCGATCAATTGGTCAAACAGTCCCACGGCCCGGTTGATCCAATAGACCAATACCAGAATTAGTGAGAAAAAGCCGAACATCGCCAGCAGTTGTGACAAAAGATAGCGGTCGAATCTCGACACAATGCGCCTGGCCCCTTAAACCTGTTGCAGCCACGCTAGCGGATTTCCCGCGCGGGGAAAACTCATATCTGGTCAAGGCACGGGTGGCGGGCTACCGTCCGCCCGACCCTGATACACCGGAGAAGATGATGCCCCACCCCGTCCCGCTGCAATTTCACGCCATTGACGCCGAAGGTCTGGCCAGCCGTGATGGCCGCATCGTCATGCTGGCCGATGGCACCCTTGGCGGGGTTGCGCGAAAACTTGATCGCCTGATGCGTGGCGCACTCGCCCGCGCCGTGGCATCGGATGCGTTTGCAAAGATGAAACCGGGCGATGCGATGGACATCGCCTTCCCCGTGGGGCTTGCTGCCGATGCCGTGCAACTGGTGCGCCTGCCGCGTAAAACCGATGTCCTGACCGCGCGCAAGGCCGGTGGTGCCATCGGCAAATCCCTGTCCACCAAGGCCACGCTGATCCTTGCCGATCACCCCCGCGCTGCCGATATCGCCTTCGGGCTGGCCATGCGCGCCTATGATTTTACGCCTCATAAAACCGGCGACCAAAAGGCACCCGGCCCCGTCACCCTGATGGTCACCGCCCCCGAAACCGTTGCCGCCGCCGCCGCCCCGATGGCCGCTGTCGCCGAAGGCGTGTTTTTCACCCGCGATCTGGTCAATGAACCCGCCAATATCCTGACCACCGATGACTTCGCCGCCCGCCTTGCCGCGATGCAGGAACTTGGCCTTGATGTCGAAATCCTTGAAGATGCCGATCTTGCCAAGCTGGGCATGGGCGCGTTGCTGGGCGTGGGGCAGGGCTCTGAGTCCCCCTCCAAGGTCGTTGTCATGCAATGGCATGGCGGCAAAAAAGGTGATGCCCCCTTTGCCCTGATCGGCAAGGGCGTGGTGTTCGACACCGGCGGCATTTCCATCAAACCCGCCGCCGGCATGGAAGAAATGACCATGGATATGGGCGGTGCCGGTGTCGTTGCCGGCGTCATGCGCACGCTGGCCATGCGCAAGGCCCGCGCCAACGTCGTGGGCCTTGTCGGCATCGTCGAAAACATGCCCGACGGGCGCGCCCAACGCCCCGGCGATGTCGTGAAATCCATGAAGGGCGACACGATCGAGGTCATCAACACCGACGCCGAAGGCCGCCTCGTGCTGGCCGATGTGATGTGGTATGCGCAAGAACGCTTCAATCCCACCGGCATGATCGACCTCGCCACCCTGACGGGCGCCATCATCGTCGCCCTTGGCCATGAAAACACCGGCGTTTTCTCCAACAACGACACGCTCTGCAATGCCTTCCTCAAGGCCGCCGCGGCCGAGGGCGAGGGTGCCTGGCGCATGCCGATGGGCGAGGCGTATGACGCCAAACTCAAATCCCGCATCGCAGACATGATGAATGTGGGCGGCCGTGACGGCGGCGCCATTACCGCGGCCCAGTTCCTTGCCCGTTTCGTCAAACCCGAAACCCCCTGGATTCATCTTGATATCGCGGGCACCGCCCTTGTGAAATCCGATCTGCCCCTTTCGCCCAAAGGGGCCACCGGCTGGGGTGTCATGGCGCTGGACCGTCTGATCCGCGATATCTGCGAAACGCCCGCGTGATCATCCCCGCCACCCGCTACCGCGACCCCGAGGCCGCCCTTGCCTTTCTGACCCAGACCTTGGGATTTGTCGAACACGCCGTCTTCCGCGACGAAAATGGTGCGCTTATCCATGCTCAACTCACCGCCAGCACGGATGGCCCGCAGTCCGGCATGGTGATGATCGGCCCCACCGGAAATGCCGCCGAACCCAATGAATTCGACCGCTTCATGATCCATCCCACCGATACCGGCGGGCGCGAAACCGTGTCGATCTACGCCGTCGTCCCCGACGTTGCCTCGCGCTATGCCCGCGCCGTCGCCGCCAGCCTTGAAGTGTTGATCGCCCTGCGGTCTGAACCCTACGGCGGGCTCAGCTTTACCATTCGCGACCCCGAAGGCCATATCTGGACCCTTGGCAGCTATGACCCGACCCTGCCTGCGCGCGGCACCTGACATGACCCGTCACAATAATTGTTGTCCAAAAATGTCCCCGCCGCAGGCTCCGACCTGCACACCCAAACAGGCCCCGCACTAATGCCCGCGCTGTTTTACCACCTCACCCGTTCGACGCAGGATGACCTGATCCGCACCATCCTGACCCGTGCGCGCGCCCAAGACTGGCGCGTGATGGTGCGCGGCACCGATGATGCCGCCCTTGCCCGCCTCGATACCCGGCTCTGGACCGTACCCGAAGACAGCTTTCTGCCGCACGGCCTTGCAGGCGGGCCGCATGACGCCGATCAACCCGTGCTGCTGGGGCAGGGGGCGGCGGTGAACGCAGCCCAAGGTGTGATCCTGATTGACGGCGCTACTGCATCGGTGGACGAGGCGCTGGCACTGACCCGCCTTTGGGTTGTGTTCGACGGGGCCGACGATGCCGCGCTGGCAGAGGCACGCAACCAGTGGCGCAGCCTGACAACAGGCGGCGTGCCTGCCGAATACTGGTCCGAAGATAGCGGCAAATGGGCCAAAACCGCCGAAAAGAAGGTGACTCCTTCCCCGTAGGATGGGCAATTTTGCCCATCATTCCGGCAGACGCTGCCCAAACGCACCGTCGCGTCAGTGAAACAAATGACTTTCCTGCCTAACACCATCCAAGTGGCGCTTGCGCCGTCCCCTATGACGGCACAGGCCGCATCCGCACCAAGGGGCCATCCGCCACCCAGACCACCGCCTATTCATATGGCGGCACCGCACCCGATCATGCCCCCGCACGCCCGCGAAAGCCTTCGCGGACCGGGCCGTTGATGCAGCAGACCCCTGACACCCTCAATCCAGAATCCCACCGCCGTGGTGCAAAGCTGACAAGGAAGGCGAGTGGTTATCAACTCATCGTTTTTGGGTGATGGTCGTATTGAACACTATCTTCTTATTCCTCTACCCACGCGCGTAACAACTATTCTGAACAGATAACCTCATATCTGTTACTCGACAACACAGCCTGCCTTACCTCAACCATCAAACTGCTACATGCAGTTGAGATGATTTCTCGATCTCCACCATAGCGAGCTCCCAGAATAACTTTAGAAAGGCGCAACTCACGGTCGAAGTCCAAAAAGTAAATATTTTTTTCAGCGTAGCTATGATCGAGGTCGATGAATGCACGAACCTCACTCTCATACTTCCACTGCGTAAACTTCCTCGATAACGCCCCCTTTACGGTCAATTTCTTTTTACTTTGGTC
>JANNKX010000067.1:0-2402 GCA_031396505.1 Rhodobacterales bacterium | reverse complement strand
TCTGAGGCGGCCAAGTTCGGTGACATCTGGCTGAACCCGCAGGCTGGCACTGATGCCGCACTAGCAATGGCCATGGGCCATGTCATCTTGCGCGAATTCCATCTGGACCGGCAGGCCGAATACTTTGAGGACTACGCCCGCGAATACACCGACATGCCGATGCTGGTCCGGCTGGAAGACCGCGATGGCCACCTTGTCCCGGGCCGCATGCTGCGCGCCGAAGATTTCGACGGCAAGCTGGGCGAGGCCAACAATCCCGACTGGAAGACGGTCGCCTTTGATGAGGCGTCAAACCAGATCGTGGCCCCCAACGGCTCCATCGGTTTTCGCTGGGGCGAGACAGGCAAGTGGAACCTGGAACAGCGCGCAAAGGGGACCGAGGCAAAGCTGCGGCTGAGCCAGATTGTTGACGCGCATCACGACGAGGTGGTGGGTGTCGATTTCCCCTATTTCGGCGGGGTCGCGACCGGCGATTTCGTGAAATGCGACCACCCGGAAGTTCTGACCCGCAACATCCCTGCCCGCCGCGTTACGCTGGCCGATGGGTCGCAAGCCATGGTGGCCACGGTGTTCGACCTGTTCTGCGCCAACTACGGGCTTGACCGCGGCCTTGGCGGCAAATGGGTGTCGAAAGATTTCAACGACGATAGCCCCTATACCCCCGCCTGGGCCGAAAAGATTACCGGCGTTGACCGTGAAAAGATCATCGCCGTGGCGCGGCAGTTTGCGGGTAATGCCGAAAAGACCCATGGCAAATCGATGGTCATTCTCGGGGCCGGTCTGAACCACTGGTACCACATGGACATGAACTATCGCGGCATCATCAACATGCTGGTGATGTGCGGCTGCATTGGTCAGGAGGGCGGCGGCTGGTCGCATTACGTGGGGCAGGAAAAGCTGCGCCCGCAGACCGGCTGGGCCCCGCTGGCCTTCGCGCTGGACTGGAACCGCCCACCCCGGCAGATGAATTCCACTTCGTGCTGGTATGCCCACACCGACCAATGGCGGTATGAGACGTTGCGCGCGGGCGAGATCCTGTCGCCCACAGCCCCCAAGGGCGATTGGGACATTTCCCTGATCGACTACAACATCCGCGCCGAGCGGATGGGCTGGCTGCCGTCAGCGCCGCAACTGAAAACCAACCCCCTGGAGGTTGCCAAGGCGGCAAAGGCGGCGGGCAAGGCCATTCCGGCCTATGTGGCCGAACAGTTGAAATCCGGCGCGCTGCAAATGTCGTGTGAAGACCCGGATGCGCCGGAAAACTGGCCGCGCAACCTGTTCGTCTGGCGGTCGAACCTGCTGGGGTCCAGCGGCAAGGGGCACGAATATGTCCTCAAGCACCTTCTGGGCACCGACCACGGCGTGATGGGCAAGGATCTGGGCGAGGAAGGCGGCGTGATGCCGAAAGAGGCTGTCTGGCATGACGAAGCGCCGAAGGGCAAACTTGACCTCTTGGTGACCATCGACTTCCGCATGTCCACCACCTGCGTCTATTCCGACATCGTGCTGCCGACCGCCAGCTGGTACGAAAAAGACGACCTGAACACATCCGACATGCACCCGTTCATCCACCCGCTGCAGGCGGCGGTAGACCCGGCTTATGAGAGCAAATCCGATTGGGAAATCTTCAAGTCCATCGCGAAGAAGTTTTCGGAAGTCGCGCCCGAAGTGCTGGGGGTCGAGACCGATATCGTGCAGCTTCCCCTGCTGCACGATACCCCCGGCGAGTTGGCGCAGGCGCACGTCCGCGACTGGAAGAAAGGCGAATGTGACCTGATCCCCGGAAAGACCGCGCCGAACTACATCGCGGTCGAACGGGATTACCCCAACCTTTACAAGAAGTTCACGTCCATAGGCCCGCTGCTGGAAAAGCTGGGCAACTGCGGCTAGGGCATCAACTGGGATACCAAGGTCGAGGTCCGGCATCTGCGCGACTTGAACGGGGTCGTGCTGGACGAAGGCGTGTCCAAGGGCATGGCCAAGCTGGACACCGCGATCAACGCGGCGGAAATGATCCTGATGCTGGCCCCCGAAACCAACGGCGAAGTGGCCGTCAAGGCATGGGAAGAACTGGAAAAACCGACAGGCCGCCACCACGCGCATCTGGCCGAAGGCGCGCACCATACCAAGATCCGCTTCCGCGATATCGCGGCACAACCGCGCAAGATCATCTCCAGCCCCACATGGTCGGGGATCGAAAGCGAAACGGTCTGCTACAACGCGGGCTACACCAACGTGCATGAGCTGATCCCGTGGCGGACGCTCACAGGCCGCCAGCAGTTATATCAGGATCACCTCTGGATGCGGGCCTTTGGCGAGGGCTTCGTCAGCTACCGCCCACCGGTGGATCTGAAAACCATCACCAAGGCCGTCAACAATGACGCGGCCGAAGGCAATCCGCA
>JANNKX010000045.1:0-2995 GCA_031396505.1 Rhodobacterales bacterium | reverse complement strand
CCGAGGATGGCTGGCCTGCGATTGTGCGTGCGGGCAGCATTCATTATCTGGCAGGCTGGCCGGATGATGCGACGCTTGACCGGATCATCTCGGATGCCGCGCGGGGGGTGGGCATCGACCCCGACCCGCTGCCCGAAGGGTTGCGCCGCCGCGACAGCGCGACGCATCGGTTCTGGTTCAACTACAACGCCGTGCCGGTTGAATGGGGCGGGGTCACGATCCCGCCTGCGGGGGTCCACTGGCACGACCTCTAGCGCGATTTTTCTGTGAAAAATCAAAATTTCCACAGAAAATTTGGGGGTCAGACGAGGAATGCAAAGCCGTTCGGGCCAAGGGTCAGACCGTCCGGTGCCATGTCGGCATTCTGCGAAAAACCGGTCAACAGGCCCTGTTTGGCAAGGTTGAGCGTTGCGGGTGAAAGGTTGAAGGCGCAGGTCAGCGTTGATCCATCAACGCTGCGGTCAAACATCAGGATCGGGTCGGGCGTATCGTGGAACGTGGTCGTGCCGGTTTGCAGGGCCTTGGCGCTGCGCCGGAAGGACAGCATCTGGCGATAGCTTTCCAGCACTGACCCCGCCACCCCCGCCTGCCCAGCCACATTGCGCGCAAGCTGTGGCGGTTTGACCGGCAGCCATGGCGTGCCGCTGGTAAACCCACCATGGGCGGACGCATCCCACACCATCGGCGTGCGCGTGCCGTCGCGCCCGACGGGTTCGGGCCAGAAGGCAATGCCTTGCGGATCGGTCAGGTCTTCGAACGCAAGGTTGGTATCGGTCTGGCCCAACTCTTCGCCCTGCCAAAGGCAAATCGAACCCTGGAGCGACAACAGCAATGCTGCCGCCTGTTTGGCCAGCAACTCGGGCGTGGCCCCGTGTTTGGCCCAGCGGCCGACATGACGCATAACATCGTGATTGGAAAACGCCCACATCGGCCAGCCATCGGGGGCTTCGGCAAAGAATTCCGTCAGCTTGCCGCGAAAGAAGTCAGGGGTGTAGTCGGCGCCCATCAGTTCGAACGAATAGCATTGGTGCAACCGCCCCGGTGCGGTGTATTGGCCCATCATCCGGATGGCATGGTGGCTTTCGCCCACCTCACCCACCGAGGCGCGGGCGTGATACTGATCCAGCAGTGCGCGGATGCGTTCCAGCCATGCCAGATTTTCCGGCTGGTTCTTGTCAAACTGGTGATACTGCATGCCGTAAGGGTTGCCTTCGGGTTCGGCTTTCACCCGGTGATCGGCGAGATTGTCGCGGAGCTGCGGATCGTGAAAGAAATAATTCACGGTATCAAACCGGAACCCATCCACCCCGCGATCCAGCCAGAAGCGCAGATTATCCAGATGCCAGTCCTGCACGGCCCGGTTGTGAAAGTTGAAATCAGGCTGGCTGGTCAGGAAATTGTGGAAGTAATACTGCTTGCGCCGCGCATCCCAAGCCCAAGCCGTGCCACCAAAAACCGACAGCCAATTGTTGGGCGGGCTGCCATCGGGGCGGGGATCGGCCCAGACATACCAATCGGACTTCGCATTGTCGCGGCTGGCGCGGCTTTGCGCGAAGGCCGGGTGCTGATCCGACGAATGGCTGAGCACCTGGTCGATGATGACTTTCAGGCCCAGTTCCCGCGCGCGGGCCATCAGGGCATCGAAATCGGCGAGGCTGCCGAACACGGGGTCGACATCGGTGTAGTCGGACACATCATAGCCCATATCGGCCATGGGCGAGCGAAAGAAGGGCGACAGCCAGACGGCATCCACCCCCAGATCCGCGATATGGCCAAGGCGCTGCGTGATGCCCGGCAGATCGCCGATACCGTCACCATTGCTGTCCTGAAACGACCGGGGGTAAACCTGATATGTCACCGCCCCGCGCCACCAATCCTGCATCGTCTGCCCCATGTTGCCTGAAGCGACCATAGCGGGGCGCACAGCCAGCGAAAGGGTGATTGTATCGCACACATTTTTGCCGTTGACCCTGCCAGGGCACAGGATCACGTTGCGCCCCTGCGATGGAGCCCACGATGACCAAATCCCCCCTCATCACCCCCGTCCTGATTGCGGGCGCGGTCATCCTGATCCTGTCCTTCGGCATCCGGTCCAGTTTCGGGTTGTTCCAGATTCCGATTGCGACCGAATTCGGATGGCCACGCGCGGAATTTTCGATGGCCATTGCCATTCAGAATATCGCATGGGGCATTGGCGCGCCGATTTTTGGGGCCATTGCCGAACGCTTTGGTGACCGGCGGGCGGTTGCGGCAGGGGCTGTGCTTTACGCTTTGGGGCTGGTCCTGTCGAGCATGGCTGTCACGCCGTTGCAGATGCAACTGCTTGAGGTGTTCGTGGGATTCGGCATCGCGGGGGCAGGTTTTGGTGTGATCCTTGCCGTGGTCGGGCGTGCGGCAAGTGCGGAAAACCGCAGTCTTGCGTTGGGGGTTGCCACTGGGGCGGGGTCGCTGGGGCAGGTTCTGGGCGCACCGTTGGCGGAATATCTGCTGGCGATGATGCCATGGCAAAGTGTGTTTGTGGTGTTTGCCGTGCTGATCCTGACGGTGCTGTTTGCGTTGCCGTTCCTGCGCGCACCTGTGTTGGCGACCAAGGCCGACTTGGAGGAAAGCCTGCGCATTGTCATGCTGCGCGCGTTTCGCGACCCGTCTTTCGTGATGATCGCACTTGGCTTTTTTTCCTGCGGGTATCAGTTGGGGTTCATCACCGCGCATTTTCCGGCCTTCGTGACCGAGGTTTGCGGCGCGATCGACCCGGCGGGGCCACTGGCGGCCATGGGAATCAAAACCACATCGGCGCTGGGTGCGGCGGCGATTTCGGTGATCGGGCTGGCCAATATCGGCGGCAGTGTGTTGGCGGGGTGGCTGGGCAAAACCTATGCCAAGAAATACCTTTTGTCGGGCATCTATGTGCTGCGCACGATTGCGAGCATCCTGTTCATCATGCTGCCGATGACGCCTACGACTGTGCTGTTGTTCAGCCTTGTGATGGGGGCCT
>JANNKX010000042.1:0-7000 GCA_031396505.1 Rhodobacterales bacterium | reverse complement strand
AGGCCTGCGGGCGGTCGCCGCGCGCTTCCCACCCTTGGATGATCGGATCGGTCCAGGCCCAGGCGGCCTCAACCTCATCGCCGCGCATGAAAAGGGTCTGATTGCCCCGGATTACATCCATGATCAGCCGCTCATACGCATCCGGGATATCCGCACCCTCGGCCCCCAAAGCCTCGGCAAATGACATGTCCAGCGGCACTTCGGTCAAACGCATGCCGCCCGGCCCCGGTTCCTTGATCATCACCGTCAACGTCATGCCTTCATTCGGCTGCAGGCGGATCACCAGCACGTTTTCATGCCAGTTCTTTTCGTTGTCGAAAATCGAATGCGGCGGCGCCTTGAAGGTGATCGCAATTTCCGATGCGCGTGAGCGCAGCCGTTTGCCGGTGCGCAGATAGAACGGCGTGCCCTTCCAGCGCCAGTTGGAAATCCCCACCTTCATCGCGATGAAACTTTCCGTGCGGCTTTCGGGATTTTCGCTGTGCGCAAGATACCCGCCTTGCCCGCCCCCCGCCAGATACTGCCCGCGCACGATATCGGCAGGTTCAACCGGGTCCAGCGCGCGTATGACCTTCAGCTTCTCATCCCGCACCGCATTGGGGTCAAAGTGATACGGCGGTTCCATCGCAATCAGGCACAACAGTTGCATCATATGGTTCTGCACCATATCGCGCATCGCACCTGATTTGTCATAATAGGCCCCGCGCCCTTCGACACCCACAGTTTCGGCCACGGTGATCTGCACGTTGTCGATGTATTCGGACTTCCAGATCGGCTCGAACAGGATATTGGCGAACCGCACCGCCATCAGGTTCTGCACGGTTTCCTTGCCCAGATAATGATCGATCCGGTAAATCTGGCTTTCGGTGAAATGGCTCGCCAGCACCCCGTTCAACGCGCGCGCGCCGTTGCCAGATCACGGCCAAACGGCTTTTCCACCACGATCCGGCTGGTGGGGTCCGCGATGCCATATTGGTGCAACCTTTCGGCCAGATCGCCAAACAGCGAAGGTGCCACCGAAAAATAGAACGCCCGCACCAGCCCCGGATGCATCAACCCTTTCAGCGTGTCCCACCCGCCTGTGCCCGTCGCATCAATCGGCACATAGAACAGCCGGTCCAGAAACGCCGCAATATGCGCCGCGTCATGCTTGTCTGCCGCCACAAACTCCAGAATCGCCGCACGCGCAAGTTCGCGGTAACCCGCATGGTCCAACTCGGTCCGCGCGGCCCCGATAATCTGTGATGTTGGCGGGATCTGCCCCCCAACAAAACGCCGATACAACCCCGGCAGGATCTTGCGCTTGGCCAGGTCGCCCGTGCCGCCAAACACCACCAGCACAAAGGGTTCAACCGGAATGACACGCGAAACCATGATGACCTCAAAGATTGGGGCGGCTTGCCACCCGTTAGCGCTAACGCACGCGCCTTCTATCCGGCACCCACACGCAAGTCTAGCATGTCACGCGTGGCAAGTGGCATTACATCGCCGTCCAGCCGCCATCGACACTGATCGCCGTCCCGGTGATCTGATCCGCCGCCGCCGAACACAGAAACACGGTCGTCCCACCGATCTGATCCGTGGTTGCAAACTGCCGCGATGGCTGGCGCAGCAGCATGACCTCGCGGATCACTGTTTCACGGTCCATCCCGTGGGTTTTCATCTGATCGGGGATTTGCGCCTCCACCAGCGGGGTCAGCACATAGCCGGGGCAGATCGCGTTGCAGGTTACCCCCTGCCCCGCCGTTTCCAGCGCCACCGTTTTCGACAGTCCCACCACCCCATGTTTGGCCGCGATATAGGCCGCCTTGAACGGGCTTGCCGTCAATCCATGCGCGCTTGCGATGTTGACGATCCGGCCCCAACCTTTCGCGCGCATCCCCGGCAAGGCCGCCGCCGTGGTATGAAACGCCGAACTCAGGTTGATCGCAATGATCGCATTCCACTTGTCCACCGGGAACGTCTCAATCGGCGACACATGCTGGATGCCTGCGTTGTTCACCAGAATATCACAGCCCCCCGTCCCGTCGATCAACGCCCGGCACGCATCCCCATCCGACATGTCCGCCGCGATATAGCTGGCCTTCACGCCATGCCTGCGACCAAGGTCAGCGGCCATCGCATGATCCTCGGGGCGGTCGGTGAAACTGTTGATCACAACATCCGCGCCCGCCGCCGCCAGCGCCTCGGCCACGCCCAGCCCGATGCCGGAATTCGACCCTGTGATGATCGCCCGTTTGCCCTGCAATGTCATCGCGCACCTCCATGCTTGGCCATGACCCTGCCATGCCGCAACTGCGAAGTGAACGGTATGAAAAGAAAAAAACGCCGGCACGAAGCCGACGTTAAGTTATTGAGGCAGGTTTCATACAGGCAAGAAACCTATCGAGCAGTGCGGTATATATACGCCGTCATGTGCCGATGGCCAAGTTAAAAGTTTGAAATCGCTGAACTGTCGCTTTAGGCTTGTTACAAAGAAAAAACAGGTATCGGGGGAACCGCCTCATCATGACACATCCGATTTTCACAAGGGCAACAGTGGCTTCTGCGGCGATGCTGATTCTCGGTGCGTTTTCGGCCGCAGCCGACCCGCAACATGGCATAGCTATGTATGGCGACCCCGCCCTGCCCCCGGATTTTGTGTCCCTGCCCTATGCGAACCCCGATGCCCCAAAGGGCGGGCGCATCATCTTTGGCGAGGGTGGCAGCTTTGACAGCCTCAATCCCTTTGTCACCAAGGGCAACCCCGCCACCGGCATTTCCACCCTGACCGTCGAGACGCTGATGGGGCGCAGCTATGACGAACCCTTCGCGCTTTATGGCCTTCTCGCCGAATCAATCGAAACCGATTCTGCGCGCACATTCGTGCAGTTTACCCTGCGCCCGCAGGCCCGATTCTCGGATGGCACGCCGGTGACCGCCGATGATGTGCTGTGGTCGATCGAGGCTTTGGGCACCATCGGCAATCCGCGCTATCGCACCGCCTGGACCAAGATCGCGTCATCTGAAAAGATCGACGACCGCACCGTGCGCTTTACCTTTGCCGCGCCCGACCGCGAACTGCCCCTGATCCTTGGCCTGCGCCCCATCCTGCAACGCGCGCAATGGCAGGATCGCGATTTTGCCGAAACCGCCACCGAACCGGTCATCGGGTCTGGCCCCTATATCGTCGGCCCGTATGACATGGGCACCCAGATCACCTTTGTCCGCAACCCGAACTGGTGGGCGGCCGGCCTGCCGTTTTATCGCGGCCTGCATAACCTCGACGAGGTCCGCTATGACTATTTCACCGACGCATCGGTGGTGTTCGAGGCGTTCAAGGGCGGCCTGACCACCAGCTATCGTGATACCAACCCCGTTGCATGGGCCAAGGCCTATGACTTTCCCGCCGCCGTCGCGGGCGACATCGTGCAATCCGAAATTCCCCACGCGCGCCCATCGGGCATCGAAGGCTTTGCCTTTAACACCCGCAAATCCATTTTTGCCGACTGGCGCGTACGTGAGGCGCTGATCCAGGCGTTCAACTTTGAATTCATCAACCAGACACTGAACAACGGCGCGCAGGCCCGTATCACATCCTATTACAGCAATTCGCCACTTGGCATGGCCCCCGGCGCCCCTGCGACGGGCGGCGTGCTGGCCCTGCTGGATCCGTTCCGTGACACGCTGCCGCCCGGCGCGATCGATGGCTATGCCCTGCCGGTATCCGACGGGTCCGAGGCGAACCGCAAAGGCATCCGCGCCGCAACCGCCCTGCTGGAACAGGCAGGCTGGGTCGTGACCGATGGTGTGCTGACCGATGCCAATGGCACACCGTTCACCTTTGACATCCTGCTGGTCAACGGTGCCGATACCATGATCGCCACCGCCACGATCTATATTCAGGCCCTGCAACGTCTGGGCATCGAGGCCCGCATCGTCACCGTGGACAACGCCCAATACACCGAACGCACCGCCGCCTATGACTTCGACATGACGCACTACATCCGGTCCGTGTCGCTGTCGCCCGGCAACGAACAAACCCTGTACTGGGGCAGTGCGGGTGTCACTGAACCCGGCACGCGCAACTGGATGGGGATCAATGCGCCCGCAGCCGACGCGATGATTGCAGCCTTGCTCGCCACCGATGACCCCACAGCCTTTCGTGACACAGTCGAGGCGCTGGACCGTGTGCTGACCTCCGGGCGGTATGTGATCCCGATCTGGTATGCCAAAATCGGACGGCTGGCCCATCGGCGCGAATTGCATTATCCCGAAAAGCTGCCGCTTTATGGCGACTGGATCGGCTTTCAACCTGACATATGGTGGTACCAAGAATGAAGAAAATCGCACTTCTCACGCTTATTGCCCTGGCGGGCTGCAACACGATTGCCGGTGTCGGGCAAGACATCACCGGCGGTGCAAACACGGTCAGAAACACGTTCTGATTTGCTATGCGGGCCCGACCGGCAGCCGCATCACCGTTACCGAACAGCCCGCCTCGGCCACAACGCGTGCTGACACCGACCCCAGAAAGCGGCGTGTGGTCGAACTGCCGCGCGCGCCCATCAGGATATGGCTGACCCGGTTTGCCGCCGCATGGTCGATCAACGCCGTCGCCGGATCGGGGTTTTCCAACACCGTAAACGTCAGCCGGTCATCTGCCAGCGCGATGCCGCGTGCCCAGGTCTGCAATCCCACCAGACGCGCCACATGCAGATTGTTGCCCGCATCGTCCGTGCCCTGATCAATCCCGATCCGCGCCGTCTTGATCACGTTCACGCAGGCCACCCGCGCGTCCGGCTGAATGATCAGCATCCGCTGCACCGACTGGCACAACTGCGCCGCCAGTGCCTCAATATCGGGCGCAAGGTCCACCGCCACCATGATGATCGGCGCCCGCTCCATCCGGCTGGCCATCGCGGGCGGTGCATCGAACGCCCGCAGGCCGCGCCGCGCGCGCCAGCGCGCAAACACCGCCCATACGCCGTCTGCTGCCATCTTGTGCGCCCGCCGCGTCAATCGCACCTGCATCGGATGCGCCAGATCAAACATCATCTGCGCCGCCGACTGATACCGCAGGCCGGGGTCCACCTCCAGTGCCCGCAGGATAATCTCCTGCAACCATTCCGGAATATCCGCCCTGATCGCCCGTGGCGGCACCGGGTCGCGCCACAACCGCTTGCGCACCCCCGACAGGCGCGCGGGGTCACCAAACGGCATCCGCCCTGTTGCCAGTTCGTAGATCATCGCGCCAAGCGCAAAAAGGTCTGACCGCAGATCGCCGCGCTGGCGCAGGTATTGTTCCGGCGCGATATAGGGAAACGTCCCCATCGGGATGGTGAATTCTTCGGCCAGCAGATCAGGCAACAAATCATGCCGCGACAGCCCGAAATCCACCAGCACCATATCGCCATCCGCGCGTTGCAGAAAATTCGCAGGCTTCAGATCAAGGTGGATCACATGCTGGCGGTGCAGATCATCCACCGCCGCTGCCATCCGCGCCGCCACCTCGATCACCTCGGATACCGGACGCGGCGCGCGTTTGAACAGCGCGAGCGCGGAATCCCCCGGTATCCGTCCCACCACGATATAGGGCATCACCGTGAAATCGCCGATCCCGATCACCCGCGGCACATGCGCCCCCGCAAGGCGCGGCATGATCATCTGTTCCACTTCAAACCCCACGATCGTCGGGCCGTCATCGCCGTCAAGGATCGTCGGCACCTTCATCACCATCGGCCCGGTGTGATCCGCGTGCGTCACATCCCAGATCGTCGCAAAGCCCCCGGTGTGCAGCTTTGCCCCCAGCGTAAAGCCGTCAATCACCAGCCCTTCATGCGGTCTGATCTGCATCATTCACCCTTCATCAACCGTTGTGCCAAGACCTCGGGCAAGCCGCAGTCCCGCGATTTGCGCGCCGTTGTCGCCGCATCATAGCCCACCTGCCGGAAGGTCAGCTCATTACGTCCCCGGTCCAGAATGGCATAGCCCGCCAGCCCCGACCCGTCACGCGGTTGCCCCACCGACCCCACCACCCCCAACCAGCGACGCGAGGGGATCAGTGGCACTGCCAACCCCGCCCGTACCGCAAACCTCGCCACCCGGCCCGCGCGATCACAACTGTAAAGCTGCGCCCGGTGCACATGCCCGCAAAAGATCAGCCGCGCATCACAGACCCGGAAACTCGGCATCGCCTTGTGTTCGCTGTTCACGTAAATCCAATCCGCCGGGCCATTCGCGCTTGCATGCACAAACAGCGTATCCCCGTCCCGCACCGTCAGCGGGAGTTCCGACAGGAACAGCTTTTGCCGCGCGTTCAGTCTGTCCACTGTCCAGTCAATCACCCGCCGCGCCGCCGCGTTCAACGTCCCATCCGGCACCCCCACGGCCCGGTCATGGTTGCCCCGCACGCAGATCGCACCCGCCGCCACCATCGCCTCGACCCGGTCCAGACACCAGCCGGGATCGGGGCCATAGCCCACCAGATCGCCCAGAAAGACCACGCGGTCGATATCCCGCGCCGCGATATCCGCCAGCACCGCCTCAAACCCTTCGCGGTTGCCATGAATATCGCTCAGCAGCGCCAGCCGCATCATACCGTCCCCCCTGCCACTGCGACCGTTACCCGCCTGCGCGACCCCGCGTCCTTGACATGGATCACCCTATGCCGGTGACACCACAGATCGCAAACACCGCGTCTTGTGTTCAGGGCGCGCCAGATGTTTGCCGGCACCGACCGACCAGCCCCATTGCCACAGAGCCTGCCGCACCCTACGCTCCAAAGCATAGCGCACAAGAAAGATCATCATGACAACCGGAACAGTCGTGCGGGTTGCCCCGCTCCCCCTGCGCGGGCCGATCCGTCATCCCCCGTCCCTGACGGCCCGCCCCACCCGGCACACCCGCGACCGGATCGCGATTGCGCACCCGAAGGGCACCGATCGCACCGCTTTGACGGGTATCGCGGGCTTTGCGATCTGGGCGAGCGTGTCGGAGGAGGTCGACCTCAAAATCCGCG
>JANNKX010000029.1:0-4207 GCA_031396505.1 Rhodobacterales bacterium | reverse complement strand
AGACCGTTGCAAAATGCGCCTTTGGGTACATCTTGCGCACCACCTCCAGCGTCTTGCCGGTATCCACCAGATCATCGACAATCAGAATGCCCGTGCCATCGCCCATCAGCACCTGTTGTGGTGACTTGATGATCCGCACCTCGGATTGCGACTGGTGGCTATAACTTTTCACGGAAATCGTATCGACCACGCGGATATCCAACTCGCGCGAGACGATCATCGCAGGCACAAGACCCCCCCGCGTGATCCCCACGACCGCCCGCCACGCACCCCCGTCCGGTCCCTTGCCATCCAGCCGCCACGCGAGCGCGCGGGCATCGCGGTGAATCTGGTCCCAACTGACGTGAAATCCCTTTTCATGCGGCAGACGTTCGGCGTTCATGGCGATCCTTTCAGGTGGCAGCGATTTTGACGCCCAGCAGGGCAAGGATGCCCCCGAACGTCCGGTCGATCCCGGTCTTCAGACGGGCATAGGCATTGCGCGGACCTTCGAATGAAAACGCGCGGACGACGATGATGTTGCAGATCATCTCGTTCAGAAAGATCACCACCAGCAACGCACCGATCCACGGCAGGGTCGTGTCGGGTGGGACTGTTCCCACAAAGACCGCACCAAAGAAAACGGCGGGTTTCGGGTTTGACAGTTGCGTGACCACCCCCAACCGAAAGGCCGACCAAGCCGCGCGCGGAGTCTGGCCCGCCTCAGCCATCACCAGCGGTTCCTTGGCGTGACGCCACATCTGCCACGCGATCCAGCACAGGAAAGCCCCGCCTGCAATCTTGTAACCCCATAGCAAGGCCGGAGCCGCCTTGAACAAGACGGCAAGGCCGAACAGTGCGGCAACAGCCCAGAACACGGCCCCGACGCCGATGCCAACGGCGAGCCATGCGCCTGTGCGAAACCCTTCGGTGACGCCCGTCCGCGCCGCCATCAGAACCGCGGGGCCGGGGCTGGCCGCGGCAATCAGATGCAAGAACCACGCCGCAAGGAATGCTGTCAGCGTCATTGCCCACCTTCCTTGCGGGTCGCATCAATATCAGGCGCATCGACCGCCTTCATCCCCACCACATGATAGCCCGCATCGACATGCAGGTTTCCCCCGTTGTGCCCGACCCAAGGTCGGACAGCAGGTAAAGTGCGGCCTTGCCGACCTCTTCCTGCGTCACATTGCGGCGCAGGGGCGAGTTCAACTCGTTCCACTTCATGATATAACGGAAATCGCCGATGCCCGATGCTGCCAGCGTCTTAATCGGCCCGGCCGAAATCGCATTCACGCGGATGCCGTCCTTGCCCAGATCCTCGGCCAGGTATTTCACCGATGCCTCCAGCGCCGCCTTTGCCACCCCCATCACATTGTAATGCGGCATCACTTTTTCCGCGCCGTAATACGTCAGCGTCAACAGACTGCCCCCCGGACCCATCATCGCACAGGCGCGTTGGCACACAGCGGTGAACGAATAGACCGAGATATCCATCGTCATGCGAAAGTTGGCGGCGGACGTATCAACATAACGCCCACGCAATTCTGCCTTGTCGGAAAACCCGATGGCATGGACCACGAAATCCAGATGCCCCCAGACCGCCTTCAGATGCGCAAACAGCCCGTCCAATGTCGCCTCATCCGCCACATCGCATTCATACATTTCGGTTGCGCCGATGGATGCCATCAACGGCTCCACCCGTTTTTTCAGCGCCTCACCCTGATAGGAAAACGCCAGTTCCGCCCCCGCCTCGGCACAGGCTTTGGCAATGCCCCAGGCAATCGACTTGTCATTGGCAAGGCCCATGATCAGGCCCCGCTTGCCCTTCAGAAGTCCTGTTGACATATCCCGTCCCCCGCCCACTTTGGTTCTTGACGCATGGTGTAGGCGAAGTGTCGTGCTGCATCAAGCCGCCCCCGTCGCGCGCCTTGGCGGTGGAATGGAAAGGAAGAACGATGGATTTGAACAAGGATGAGCAGGACCGCGCAGGCATTTTCGCGGGCGACGATCCGTTCGCCGTGGCGCAGCGCTGGCTGACCGAGGCGGAGACGTCCGAGCCGAATGATCCGAATGCCATCGCGCTGTCCACGGTAGATGCCACCGGGATGCCGAATGTGCGGATGGTTCTGCTGAAGGACATCGAACCAGCGGCCTTTGTGTTCTACACCAATTATACCAGCACCAAGGCCATCGAAATCGAAGGCGCTGGCAAGGCCGCATTTGTGCTGCACTGGAAATCGCTGCGCCGCCAGATTCGCGTGCGGGGCTTGGTCAGCCGTGAAGAAGGTGCACAGGCCGATGCCTATTACGCCTCGCGTAGTCTGAAATCCCGGCTGGGGGCTTGGGCATCTGATCAATCGAAACCGCTGGCGTCGCGTGGGGCGCTGGTGGCCGAGGTTGCGCGCCAAACCGCAAAACACGGCCTGAACCCGCCGCGCCCGCCGTTCTGGGGCGGCTTTCGTATTCTTCCGGTCGAGATCGAATTCTGGGCAGATGGGGCCTTTCGCCTGCATGACCGCTTTCGCTGGACGCGCGAGAACCCGCACGCTCCTTGGGATATTGCCCGGTTGAACCCTTGACACTTCCCTTGCGAATCCAGACATAAGGCTTTCTGTTTCTCGCCGCGTACGTCAACCGGCACAGAACAGTGTACGTTTCCCTCAAGGAAATGATGCCGATTGCCGGGCGGTATGCCCTTAACGACGTACAATAATTGTGTCACAATTGCTGTGCTGGGCTTAATCTGGGGAAGCGGCTCTCGCCATGGAAGACGAAATGCAGGACATGCCGATTGTGCATGGCCAGGTGAAATGGTTTGACCCAGTGAAGGGGTTCGGCTTTATTGTTGGGGAAGAAGCGGGGTCGGATATCCTGCTTCATGCTAATGTGTTGCGCAACTTTGGGCAAAGTTCGGTTGCGGACGGCGCAAAGATAACGGTTCGCGTGCAAAAGACCTCGCGCGGTGTGCAAGCGGTAGAAGTGGTGATGATTGATGCGCCTGCGACAGTGCATTTCCCCCTTGGGGAGGATTCCGAGGCGGCAACGCCCGAAGCCATTGCCGCGCAGCCCCTTGAACCCGCCCGCGTCAAATGGTTCGACAAGGGCAAGGGTTTTGGCTTTGCCAACGTGTTTGGCCATGCTGAAGACGTGTTCATCCATATCGAGGTGCTGCGCCAGTCCGGCTTTGCCGATCTGCAACCGGGCGAGGCCGTGTGCCTGCGTATCCTCGAAGGCAAAAGAGGCCGCATGGCCGTGCAGGTGGTATCATGGGACGCAGCATCGCGATAACGGCACTTATGCTGATGGCAGGCATGGCGCAGGCCGAATGCAGCCCTGATACGCTTGAAGTGCGGGGACAGGGTGGCGTGACGCGTTTCACGGTCGAGGTCGCCGACAGCAACAGCGAACGCAGTCAGGGGCTGATGTTCCGTGAAAGCATGCCCGCATCGGCCGGGATGTTGTTTGTCTACCCAAACCCGCGCCGCGCCTCGTTCTGGATGGATAACACCCTGATCCCGCTGGACATGGTGTTTGCCGATGCCGCAGGCCGCGTCACCCGCATCCACGAGAATGCAAAACCCAAGGACCGCACACCAATCGACGGCGGAACTGGTGTGCAATTCGTGTTGGAAATCAACGGCGGACTTGCCCGCAGGCTGGGCATTGCCGAAGGATCGGCCCTGCGCCATTCGTCCATCGACCCGGCCACGGCAGCATTTCCATGCATCCCCGAATAGGGTCTTTCCTTTCCCCCCGGATGTCTGCTATCTGCGCCATAGTCGGGGCGTAGCGCAGCCTGGTAGCGCGACGGTTTTGGGTACCGTAGGTCGAGAGTTCGAATCCCTCCGCCCCGACCAACACTTAGCTGATTTTGACCGGGTCCGTTTTGCAGTTCATTTTGCAAACCTGTTCATGGTCTGGCCCGCCAGCGGCTGAGTTTGTCGGCCACGCCGTCTGACATTTCAGGCGACAGCGCGGCGTAGCGTTCGATCACTTCGGCGGCGTGTTTCAGGCTCCATCCCATAGCCGTCGCGATTTCCTTCAGCGAGGCATCGGCCAGCAGCAGGCGGGTCGCGGCGGTGCCGCGCGCATCGTAAAGCCGCAGATCGGCGCGCAGATGCAGCTTGTCACGCCAGGTGCTGACGGCATCGCCAAGGTAGTTTTCGTGCTGGTAGGACTGGCCCGCCTTGTTCGCCAGGAGGCTGCCAAGTACGCCGACGCCCAG
>JANNKX010000022.1:0-2552 GCA_031396505.1 Rhodobacterales bacterium | reverse complement strand
GACGCTGCCATTGCTTGCGCCCGGGATCATCGCAGGCGCGATGCTGGCCTTTGTGATCAGCCTTGATGATGTGGTGATCACCGAGTTTGTAAAATCCGGCGGGCAGGATACGCTGTCCACCTACATGCTGGGCCAGTTGCGCCGCGCCTTCACGCCCGAGGTGAACGCAATTTCCACGGCGCTGCTGGCGATGACGATCCTGCTGCTCACTGCCTTTTTTCTTTTGACACGCAAGCGGGACTGACCCCGCATCCAACCTGGGAGAGACCAATGAAAAGACTGCTGACCGCAACCGCCCTTCTGATGGCCACCACGGGCCTTGCCCACGCCGAAGGGGTACTGAACCTGTATAACTGGGGCAACTACACCAGCCCTGAGCTGCTGGCAAAATTCGAGGCGGAAACCGGGATCAAGGTGACGGTGACGGATTACGACAGCAACGACGTGGCACTGGCCAAGATCGAGGCAGGGGGTGCCGGGTTTGATCTGGTGGTGCCGTCGGCCAACTACGTGCCGATCTGGGTGGAAAAAGGACTGGTCCAGGAACTGGACCTGTCGCGGCTTGCCAATCATGGCAACATTGCACCCGAATGGAAGGATGTATCCTGGGATCCGGGACGGGTGCATTCGATACCGTGGCAGTGGGGTTCGGTTGGCATGGCGGTGAACACGGCGGTTTATTCGGGCGACATCAATACCTCGGCCATATTTCTGGACGTGCCGGAAGAGTTGAAAGGCAAGATCAACGTCGTTCCGGAAATGACTGATATCGTCAACCTTGCGATCCTTTATGTTGGCGGCGAGCCTTGCACCGAAGATACCGAGGTTCTGAAAAAGGCGCGCGACGCCCTGATCGCGGCCAAGCCGGACTGGATCAGCATGGACTATGGCGCAACCGAGCGGCTGTCGAACAACGACTGGGCGGCATCCGTGAACTGGAACGGATCGACGATGCGCGCGCGGTTGGCAAACCCCGCTGTTGCCTACGGCTATCCGGTGGAAGGCTACACGCTGTTCATGGATTCGGTTGCCCTGCTCTCGGACGCGCAAAATGTGGACGAAGCCTACAAATTCCTTGATTTCATCATGGTGCCTGAAAACGCTGCGATGATCTCGGCCTTTGCGCGCTATGCGAATGGTATTTCGGGAACCGAACCCTTCTTGCCCGAAGACATGAAGACCGCGCCTGAAGTCGTCATCCCTGCGGAATTTGCAGGCAACGGCGTCTTCCTGCCCACCTGTTCGGGAAAGGCGCAGGAATACATGACGGCGATCTGGACGGAACTGCAGAAGTAATCATTTGCGCCGCGCTTTTGGCGCGTCGCGGAACCGGGGGGCTGTCTGCCCCCCGGTTCCGCGAGGATATTTTCGCAGAGAGGAAGGGGGAAGGGGTGCGCATTTCTGAGCTGTCGGCTTCTGATCTGTCACGCATGATCGCCGCGCGCGCCGTGGCCCCGTCCGAGGTGATGGCGGACTATCTGGCATGCATCATGGAGGTGAACCCGACGATCAATGCTATTGTGTCGTTGGGTGATCCGGACGATCTGATGGCCGCGGCGCGTGTGGCGGATGATGCGCGACATGCGGGCTGGCTGCACGGGATACCGTTTGCGGTGAAAGATCTGGTGGCGACGCAGGGCCTGCGCACGACCTGGGGTTCACCCGTTCATGCCGATCATGTGCCCGCACAGGATGATCTGGTGGCGGCACGGATGCGGCGTGCGGGTGCGATTTTCATCGGCAAGACCAATGTGCCGGAGTGGGGACAGGGATCGCACAGTTTCAACCCGGTGTTTGGGGTGACGCGCAATCCATACGACCTTGCGCGCACAGCGGGCGGGTCATCGGGTGGGGCGGCGGCGGGACTGGCCGCGCGCATCCTGCCCGTCGCGGATGGGTCAGACATGATGGGCAGCTTGCGCAACCCGGCCGCGTTCTGCAACGTCTACGGGTTTCGCCCGACATGGGGTCTGGTGCCGGGCGATGCGGATGGCGACACGTTTCTGGCGACACTGTCGACCGAAGGGCCGATGGGCCGGACGGTGGAGGATGTGGCGAACCTTCTGTCTGTGCAGGCTGGTGTGAACCCCAAGGTGCCATTTGGCCGCAAGGGATCGGATTTCGCCGCGCATCTGCAGATGGATATGGCGGGCAAGCGGATTGGCTGGCTGGGTGATTGGGGCGGGGCTTATCCGATTGAGCCGGGGATTCTGGGGCTATGCGAGGCGGCGTTGCAGGTTTTTGCCGATATGGGGGCAGCAGTCGAACCGCTGCCCGCGCCTTACCCGGCCGAAAAATTGTGGCATGCATGGACGACATTGCGGGCGATGCTGAATGCGGGGGCGAAGCGCGCGTTGTATGATGATCCAAGGCAGCGGGCGCTGACCAAAGCGGAAACGATCTGGGAGATTGAACAGGGGCTGGGGCTCAGTGCGCAGGACGTGCATGCTGCCAGTGTCATCCGGTCACGTTGGTATGCGCATGCGGCGCGGCTGTTTTCCCGGTTTGATTATCTGGTGATGCCATCGGCGCAGGTCTGGCCGTTTCCGGTG
>JANNKX010000012.1:0-8627 GCA_031396505.1 Rhodobacterales bacterium | reverse complement strand
CCGGGCGAGGCGAAGGTCGGGGCCGCGGAGAACGTCTTGGCTCCGCTGAAAAACTGTGTCTCCGTCAGCAGCGCAACGTTATCCGACAGCTGCGCATCCGAGAGTTCACCATCGCTGATGTTCGAGGCGTTCAGGCCGGTGAGGATATCAACGGCATAAGCCAGTTGGTAATCTTCATCCCGCAGTTTGGCGGTTTCTTCGGCCTTGGCGCGTTCTTCTTCGAGCAGGCGGCGTTCATCTTCGGTCATCGAATCGTTGGACAGCACGCCGCGCAGGCTGGCTTCGGTGCGGGCATTCGCGGCTTCTTCGGCGGCTGTGGCCTCGGTCCCTTCAACGGTCGGATCGACCGGGGGCTGGTTCACGACGATATCGGGGGCGACGCCAAGCGCCTGAATGGACCGACCCGATGGTGTGTAATACCGCGCGGTCGTCAGGCGCATTGCACCGTCGCCACGCAGCGGGATCAGCGTCTGGACCGAGCCTTTGCCAAAACTTTTGGTGCCGACCACGATGGCACGGCGATGGTCCTGCAGGGCACCTGCGACAATCTCGGATGCCGAGGCAGAGCCGCCGTTGATCAGCACGACAATCGGTTTGCCGCCCGCGAGATCGCCGGAGGTTGCGTTAAAGCGTTCACCGTCAGAGGCGGCACGGCCACGGGTGGAGACGATCTCGCCCTGTTCGAGAAACGCATCGGACACATCGATCGCCTGATTGAGCAGACCGCCGGGGTTGTTGCGCAGGTCGATGACAAATCCGGTCACGTTATCCATGCCGCCGAGTTCTTCGACGGATTTGGCAAGCTCTTCCTGCAAGCCGCTGTAGGTTTGTTCGTTGAAGGTGGTGATGCGCAGGACGGCGACATTGCCCACAACGCGGCTGCGCACGGCCACGAGTTTGATGGTGTCGCGAATGATGGAAATATCGAAGGGATCATCGACGCCTTCGCGCACGATGGTGATGATGATTTCGGACCCGACCGGGCCGCGCATCATGTCGACGGCATCATCCAGTGTCAGGCCAAGGGTGCTTTCACCATTCACCGCAGTGATGAAATCGCCAGCTTCGACCCCGGCTTCATCGGCCGGGGTGCCATCCATCGGAGAGACGACCTTGACGTAGCCTTCTTCCTGCGACACCTCGATGCCAAGGCCGCCGAATTCGCCGCGCGTCTGCACCTGCATATCTGCGAAGTCATCGGCCGACAGATAGCTGGAATGCGGATCGAGCGAGGTCAGCATGCCGTCAATCGCGGCCTCGATCAGTTGTTCGGAATTCACGTCCTCGACATATTGGTTGCGGATGCGTTCGAAGATATCGCCGAACAGATCAAGCTGTTCATAGACGGTGCCATCATCGGCGGTTTCTTGCGCCAGCAACGGGCCTGCGACCTGCGTGGTCAATAGCGCCCCGGCCAAGGTTCCGCCAAGAGCGGCCAACATGAACTTCTTCATCACGCGTCAGTCCTTTTTTTCTTGCCCGGTGAGGGCAAACCAATTCGCCGGATCAACCGGTTCTGATCCCTGTCTTAACTCGATATAGAGCGTTTCCGTCTCGCGTCCGTTACCACCATTTTCGGCATTGGCAAGAAATTCCGTTGCATTCGCCTTGCCGCCGCCCATCAGCCCAAGGGGCGCACCAGCGGGCACGACGTTGCCCACCTCGCCGTAAACCGTGTCTAACCCGCCCAGCACCAGAAGATAGCCGCCACCGGGTTCAAGGATCATCACATTTCCGTAGTCAAGCAGCGGGCCGCGATAGCGGATGGTGGCCGCATGCGGTGCCGTCACCAGCGCACCGGCACGGGTCGACAGGGTGAGGCCGGGGCGGCGCACGCCTGCGGCATCGGCCTCGTCCGCGCGCAGGATGACCGAGCCAAGTGCCGGCAGGGGCAGGGTGCCGCGCGTGGTGGTGAAATCTTCGTCAGGGTTTTCGGACAGGGTCAGGCCGTTGGCAAACGCCTCCAGCGTGTCGGCGCTATTCAGCAGGCCGCGCAAGACCTCGGGGTCTTCGGTGAAGCGGCGGGGCAGATCGGTGCGGTCGGATATGGCCTTGCTGAGCGCGGTACGGGCGGCCTGTGCAGCGGCAAGGCCGGTTTCAAGGGTTTCACCGGCGGCGCGTTGCAGATCGCGCAGGTCGCGCAATTCGGTCAATTGCAGGCGCAGGGCGTCGGCCTCGGCTTGCAAGGCGGGAGTGACCTCGGTCAGCAGCAGCCCCGATTGCACGGTGCCAACGGGGCCGGAAGGGTGCAGCAACAGCAAGGGGCCGGGTTCGGATTCAAGCTGCGTCAGCACACCCAGCAATTGGGCGACCTGATCACGTTTCGCATCGAGTTGCAGTTGCAGGGCGGCCTCGCGGATGGCGACCTGACGCAAAGCCTCGCGCAGGGTACCAAGGCCCTGTTCATAGGCGGTGATGGTCTGGGTCAGGGCGGCAACGCGGTCACTCGATGCGGTGGCGGTTTGCAGGGCATCGACGGCAGCGGCAAGATTGGCGCTGGCGGCGGCCGCGTCGGTTGCGACATCCTGCGCATGGGCGGGTCCGGGGGCGGGCGCGCAAAGCATCAGGGCAAGGGCCGTGGCGCGGATCATGCGATCAGGCTTTGCCCGGTCATTTCGGGCGGTTGGGGCAGGCCCATCAAGGCCAGCAGGGTGGGGGCCAGATCGGCAAGGCGTCCATCGCGCAGGCGTGCGCCGGGGGGGCCGCCGACCAGAATAACGGGCACGGGGTTGGTGGTGTGTGATGTGTGCGGCCCACCGGTGACGGGATCGACCATCAGTTCGCAATTGCCATGATCGGCGGTGACAATCATGGCACCGCCCGCTTTTTCAAGGGCATCCAAGGCGCGGCCAAGGCCCGCATCAACCGCCTCGCACGCCAGTATCGCGGCGGAGAGGATGCCAGTATGGCCGACCATATCGGGGTTGGCGAAGTTCACGACGATCAGGTCATGGCCGGACGCGATGGCATCCACCAGATGATCGGCAACCTCGGCTGACGACATTTCGGGTTGCAGATCATAGGTGGCGACGCGGGGTGACGGGGCCATATGGCGGGTTTCGCCAACAAAGGGGACTTCGCGGCCACCGTTCAGAAAGAAGGTGACATGGGGGTATTTTTCGGTTTCAGCGAGGCGGAACTGGGTTTTGCCATGGTTGGCCACCCATTCGCCAAGGGTGTTGGCGATGCTGTGCTTGGGGTAGGCGGTGGTCATGAAGGCGCTGTGGGCGGTGGAGTATTCGACCATGCCCAGCATGGCGGCCCATACGGGGCGGGGGCCGGTGTCAAAGTCGGTAAAGGCGGGGGCACCGAGGGCGGACAGAATCTCACGCGCGCGGTCGCCCCGGAAGTTCAGGCAGAAAATGCCGTCGCCGTCGCGTGCGCCAGTGTAGCCTGCGATGACAGTGGGGGCGATGAATTCATCGGTTTCAGCGCGGGCATAGGCGGCGGTGACGGCATCGGATGCGGTGGCGGCGGGCAGGCCGTCGCCCTGCACCATGGCATGATAGGCGCGCGCGACGCGGTCCCAGCGGTTGTCACGGTCCAGCGCCCAGTAGCGCCCGATCACAGTGGCAATGCGCGCGCCCGGCGGCAGGTTTGCGGTGAGGGTGGCAATGAAACCTGCACCGGATGTGGGGGCGACATCGCGCCCGTCGGTGATGGCGTGGATGGCGACGGGCACGCCTGCGGTGGAGATGGCATGGGCGGCGGCGGTCAGATGGGTGATATGGCCGTGCACGCCGCCACCGGACACAACGCCGATCAGATGGGCGGTGCCGCGCGTGGCGCGCAGTTTGGCGATGAAATCCTGCAGGCCCGCGTTCTGGGCAAAGCTGCCATCTTCGACCGCAAGATCAATGGCACCCAGATCCATGGCCACGACGCGGCCCGCACCGATATTGGTGTGGCCGACCTCGGAATTGCCCATCTGGCCGCGCGGCAGGCCGACATCGGGGCCGTGGGTGATCAGTTGGGCATGGGGGCAGGTGGCCCAGATGCGGTTGAAGTTTGGCACATCGGCAAGGGCGGGCGCATTGGCGACGGGGCTGGTGCCGATGCCCCAACCGTCAAGGATGCACAGAACAACGGGTTTCACCATGGATCAGACCTTTCGCACGTCGACCATAGGTCTAGCCCCGAGGCCGCCGACATGCCACGATTTTTCTGCGAAAAATCTGTCGGGCCCTACGTAGGGGCCGGATTTCTTGCAGAAAAATCGTGACTAAAGCGTGTTGCGTCTGACCCTGGTTCAGCCGGTCAGATGCAACACGCAACAAATACAGGTGATCCGCTTTAAGATGCGGTTTCCAGACAATGCCGCCGGAACGCGCGTTTCAGCATATCCAGTTCGGCACGCAAAAGATCGATCTCGGCGCGCAGGTCATCTTCCATGGCGACGCCCGTGACGATGGTGAAATGCGCCAGCGTTTCAAAGCTGCCTGCTTCGCGGATCAGGAATGTCTGTACACCTTCGGACAACGCGGCGGCCGGGATCGGCACGCTGACGGCCCAGGCACCGGGCTTGTCCGTCGCGGGGGCAACGCTGACACCGGGGATATGCTGTTCCAGCAGCAACACTTCCAGTTTCGGCTCGCCTGCGACGCCGGTCAGGATACCTTCCCAAATGCCCGCGCGGATACGTGTTTTGGTCAGCACATGTTCGCCCATGATATCAGAACTCCGCCCGGGGTCTGCGGCAGAAGGTGACATCGCGCAGGATGATCTGGTTCATCTCTGGTCCTTCAAAGATCAGGTCGACCCACAGCCGTTCGACCCGCTTTTCGTTGATCTTGGAATAGGCGAGGTCGAATTCGACCATCACCTCTTCTTCGTTCAGGGGCAGTTCGCGCACGATCTGTTCGACGTTGGGACCATGTTTGATGTTCAGCCGGGCAAAGATTTCAAGCGGCTTTTCCATTTCGACAATCACATCCAGCCGGATCAGGTGGCGCAGCTTTAGCCCCTGTGCGGCTTCTTCGGGCAGATCGATCACTAGGGACAGGAAAGATCCGTCAAAACGGAACACATCCATGCGGAACCCGAAGGGCGCAATATCGCTTTCGCGGGTGTTGCGGACCTGGCGCACGGTCAGTTCGGAACGGCGGCAATCATGAAAGATGGTGGCCCCATCGCAGACCTGTGCCTTGGCGGGCACCGAGGCAAAGCCGGGCACGGGAATCGGGCCGTGCCAGAGCATGGGGCGCCAGGCCCAGTCGGTGCCCATGGGTTTGCGGATGGCGCTGGACCCGATGACGGGCAGAGACAGCCGGTGTTCGGCCAGATGAAGCACGCGGTCCAACTGCCGCCGCATGGCACGCGCGCGGCCGCGCAGGGCGCGCAGGCGGTCAAGATCCATTGCGGGGGCATCATCGGCCAGTTCCTGCCAGCGGCCTTGCACGCGCCGTTGCAGAAATCTGTCGAACAATCTGTCGAACCGGCCAGCCATTGCGTTCGTTTCCAACAAGGCAACAATCACGGCAGATGTGCGTGATTGCGTGACGTTATGTATATCGCGCCGAAAGTGTAAAGACTTCACCCTAAGTCAAAAGCATATCCTGTGACATAGGCATAGGTTAAGGCGCGTTTGCCTGCGCGGTCAGGCGCAGGGTATTGATCAGCAGTGCCTCGCCATCAGCATCGGCACCGGACGGAAAGCTGACGGTGAGGGTGACAAGGCGGCCAGCGACGTTCTGCACGCCGCGCCATGAGATACCGGCATTCCGGTCGGCAATGCGCAAAACGAAGGCGGGGCCAACCATTTTGGCCTGCTGGATGGACACGGCATTGGCGCGGCCATTCCGGCTGAGGGCGGCGCGACCGGCGTCGGATGTGAAATAAGCGGCGAGTGCTGCCCCGCCGCCATCGAGAACGCCGCCGGATGCGGCGGGGCCGATGGCGGTGGTCAGGATGGCGGGGGTGGCGTCCACATCAGTGCGGCAGCGGCCCATGACGATAACGGCGGTGTCATCCGCCTGCCGCCCGGCGCGCCTGTCGATGCAATAGCCGCGCGGCAGGCCAACCTGCATGGCCCCGTCCAGCACGGGCGCCGTGCGGGGCGTGGAAAAGCCCCCGGTTCCGGGCACACAAGCGCCCAGCGTCAACGCAAGGATCAGCGGTCTACTGATCCATGTAAACATGGCGTTCCGTCTTGGCCCCCGGATGTGTGACAGCCCCGTTGCGCGCACCGCCGACAAGTTTGGCGTATTTCCACAGCGCGCCGGTGGTATATTGTGTCTCGCGTGGGCCTTTCCACTGCGCCTTGCGGGCGGCGAGTTCGGCATCGCTGAGCGCGACCGAAATCTCGCCGGTCAGGGCATTCAGCGTGATAATATCGCCGGTCATCAGCAGGGCAATCGGGCCGCCATGCGCGGCCTCGGGTCCGACGTGGCCGACGCAGAACCCGCGCGTGGCACCCGAAAAGCGCCCATCGGTGATCAGCGCCACCTTTTTGCCCATGCCCTGCCCCGACAGGGCGGCGGTGGTGGACAGCATTTCGCGCATCCCCGGCCCGCCAGCAGGGCCTTCATTGCGGATGACGATCACCTCGCCTTCGTGGTAGGCGCGGTTTCTCACGGCCTCGAACGCGTCTTCTTCGCATTCGAACACGCGGGCGGGGCCGGAAAACACCTGTTCAGCCTCGGTCATGCCTGCGACCTTGACGATGGCACCTTCGGGGGCAAGATTGCCTTTCAGGCCGACAACGCCGCCGGTCTTGGTGATGGGCGTGGCGATGGAATAGATCACGCGGCCATCCGCCTCGCCGGTGATCATGTCGAGTTCCTCGCCGATGGTGCGGCCCGATGCGGTGATGCAATCGGTGTGCATCAGACCTGCCTTCATCAACTCTTTCATCACCACGGGCACGCCACCGACCTCGTACAGATCCTTGGCCACGTATTTCCCGCCGGGGCGCAGATCGACGAAATAGGGTGTATCGCGCATGATGTCGGCCACATCGAACAGATCGAAATCAATGCCCGCCTCATGGGCAATCGCAGGCAGGTGCAGCGCGCCATTGGTGGACCCGCCGGTGCAGGCCACGACACGGGCGGCGTTTTCCAATGATTTGCGCGTCACGATATCGCGGGCGCGGATGTTTTTCTCGATCAGGTGCATGACGGCGACGCCCGACGCCTCGCCATACATATCGCGCGATTCGTAGGGGGCGGGTGCGCCCGATGAATTCAGCAGGGCAAGGCCGATTGCCTCGGACACGCAGGCCATGGTGTTGGCGGTGTATTGCGCGCCGCAAGCGCCCGATGACGGGCAGGCGACGCGTTCGAGAATGGCAAGTTCAGCCTCGGAATAGGTGCCGGCCTGAAATTTGCCCACCGCCTCGAACACGTCCTGCACGGTGACATCTTTGCCGTTCAGGCGGCCGGGCAGGATGGAACCGCCGTAGATGAACACGGACGGTACGTTCAGCCGCACCATGGCCATCATCATGCCGGGTAGTGATTTGTCGCAACCGGCAAGCCCCACCAGTGCGTCATAGCAATGCCCGCGCATCGTGAGTTCAACGGTATCGGCAATGGCATCGCGCGAGGCGAGGCTGGAGCGCATGCCTTCATGGCCCATGGCGATGCCGTCGGTCACGGTGATGGTGGTGAATTCACGGGGGGTGCCACCCGCCTTTTTGACGCCGTGCTTGACGATCTGCGCCTGCCGGTTCAGCGAAATGTTGCAGGGGGCGGCCTCGTTCCAGCAGGTGGCAACGCCGACCCAGGGCTGGTGAATTTCTTCCTCGGTGATGCCCATGGCGTAGAAATAGCTGCGATGGGGCGCGCGGGCGGGGCCTTCGGTGACGTGGCGGCTGGGAAGTTTCGATTTGTCAAAACGGGTGTTGGTGGTCATGGCGGGCTTCCCTTCGCGGCTTGGCTTGATGGCAGGGATAAAGGGCCATGCGGCAAGGGGCAAGACGGATTGCGGGAAAGGCGCGGGTTTCCAATTCCGCAGGGATTGTTAGGGTGGTTACCAAACAGGCATGAGGCAGACGCATGGCTAAGGCGCAGAACGCCAAACGGATTGCCGCGCTTGATCTGGCGCGGACGGCGGCAATTGTGGGGATGGTGGCGTTTCATTTCACCTTTGATCTTGAGATGTTCGGCCACATCGCGCCGGGCACGACGCAGCAGCCATTCTTTTATTACATGGCGCGGATGGTGGCGGGCAGTTTCCTGTTTCTGGCGGGCATCAGCCTGTGGCTGGCGCATGGGCGGGGCATTCGCTGGCCTGCGTTCTGGTGGCGGTTTGGCATGGTCTGGGGTGCAGCGGTGGTGATTTCCGTCGCCAGCTTTTATCTGCCGACGGGCAAAATCCTATTTGGCATTCTGCATTGCATCGCCTTAGGCAGTCTGATCGGGCTGGCGTTCCTGCGGCTGCCTGCGGCGGTGACGCTGGTGGCGGCGGGAGTTGTTTTCATGCTGCCATGGTATGGACGGTCGGCGGTGTTTGATCCGGTCTGGCTGGTATGGGTCGGGCTGGCAGAGGCGCGCCCGTTCATGGCCGATTATGTGCCGCTGTTCCCGTGGCTGGCCCCCCTGCTGGCGGGAATCGCCGTGGCGCGGATGATGGCCGCAGTGGGCCTGTGGGGGCGGTTGCGGGCATCGACGGCACAGGTGCCTCGT
>JANNKX010000008.1:0-4039 GCA_031396505.1 Rhodobacterales bacterium | reverse complement strand
CGCCGCATCACCCGCATTTCGAATGCCCACACGACCCGCAGGTCATGCAGCCCTCGATCATGCGCAGATCGAAACTGCCGCAGGCCGAACAGGCCGCCCCGCGGGGTGCCCCCACCACCATCGCCTGCGCCTGCGGATCGGCCTTCAGGCCCATCCCTTCGCCTTCGATAAAGCCGATCGCGATCAGGTGGTTTTCGATCACCCCCCCGATGGCCGCCAGAATCGACGGAATATACCGCCCGTCCATCCACGCCCCGCCACGCGGATCGAACACCGCCTTCAGCTCCTCCACCACAAAGCTGATATCCCCGCCGCGCCGGAACACCGCCGAAATCATCCGCGTCAAGGCCACCGTCCAGGCGAAATGCTCCATGTTCTTGGAGTTGATGAATACTTCGAACGGGCGGCGGTGGCCTGCGATCACCACGTCATTGATCGTGATGTAAAGCGCATGTTCCGATCCCGGCCATTTCACCTTGTAGGTCTGCCCTTCCAGCGCACCGGGCCGGTCCAGCGGTTCGGAAAGATACACCACCTCGCCATTCGTCACTGGTACCGGTTTGGCCTCGGATTTTTCTGATACCGTCAGCACCGATCCCGTCACCGCATTGGGCCGGTACGTGGTGCAGCCTTTGCAGCCCTGATCCCAGGCCGCCATATAGACCTGCTGGAAATCATCAAAGCTGATGTCCTCCGGGCAGTTGATCGTTTTCGAAATGCTGGAATCCACCCATTTCTGCGCCGCCGCCTGCATCCGCACATGATCCAGCGGCGGCAGGGTCTGCGCATTCACGAAATAGTCGGGCAGGGGCGCATCCCCGTGCATTTCGCGCCACAGCCGCACCGCGTAATCCACCACTTCCTCTTCCGTGCGCGACCCGTCCTTTTGCAACACCTTGCGCGTATACGCATAGGCAAACACCGGTTCGATCCCCGAACTGACATTCCCCGCGTACAGCGAAATCGTCCCCGTCGGCGCCACACTCGTCAGCAGCGCATTGCGGATGCCATGCGTGGCAATCGCCGCCCGCACATCCGCGTCCATCGCCAGCATGTTGCCCGACGCCAGATACTTCTCTGCATCAAACAGCGGAAACGCGCCCTTCTCCTGCGCCAAATCAACCGACGCCAGATACGCACTGCGCGCAATCGCATGCATCCAGCTTTCCGTCACAGCCGCCGCCGCATCCGACCCGTACCGCTGCCCGAGCATCAGCAAAGCATCCGCCAGCCCCGTCACCCCCAGCCCGATCCGCCGTTTTGCAAGCGCCTCTGCCTCTTGCTGCGGCAGGGGAAACCGCGATGCCGTCACCACGTTGTCCATCATCCGCACCGCCACGCGCACCAGATCGTCCAGCGCCCCCATATCTAGCGCCGCCTTATCGGTAAACGCATCCGCCACCAGCGTCGCAAGGTTGATCGACCCCAGCAGACACGCCCCATACGGCGGCAACGGCTGCTCCCCACACGGGTTCGTCGCCGCAATCGTCTCCACGTAATTCAGGTTGTTCGCCGCATTGATCCGGTCGATGAAAATCACCCCCGGTTCCGCGAAATCGAACGTATTCCGCATGATCCGCGCCCACAGGTCCCGCGCCTGCACCGTTTGGTACACCCGCCCCCCGAACACCAGATCCCACGCCGCATCCGCCTTGACCGCCGCCATGAACGCATCCGTCACCAGCACCGAAAGGTTGAACATCCGCAGCCGTGCCGGGTCTTTCTTCGCCTCAATGAACGCCTCGATATCCGGATGATCGCACCGCATCACAGCCATCATCGCACCACGACGGCTGCCTGCCGACATGATCGTGCGGCACATCGCATCCCACACATCCATAAAACTCAAAGGCCCCGACGCATCCGCCGCAACCCCCTTCACTTCCGCCCCCCGTGGCCGGATCGTGCTGAAATCGTACCCGATCCCGCCGCCCTGCTGCATCGTCAGCGCCGCTTCTTTCAGCCCGTCGAAAATCCCCCCCATGCTGTCCGGGATCGTCCCCATGACAAAGCAGTTGAACAGCGTGACACTGCGCCCCGTTCCCGCTCCCGCCGTGATCCGCCCCGCTGGCAGAAACCGGAACCCCTCCAGTGCTGCATAGAACCGCTCTTCCCAGACCGCCGGCTCCGCCTCCACCGCCGCCAGCGCCCGCGCGATCCGCCGCCAGGTATCTTCCACCGACCCGTCAATCGCCGTGCCATCCTGCGCCTTTAGCCGGTACTTCATATCCCAGATCTGTTCGGCAATGGCGGCAGAGAATCGCGACATGGGGGCGAGGTCCTTGTTCTTGTGGATAAGTCGGGCAGACGCACAAGATACGCGCATGACCCGCCCTGGTCAATCTTGCACGCGGCCCCTCGCAGGCTATGATTGTCGCATGTTGAACATACTCAAACTCTGCGTCGGTGCCACCTCGGTTGAGGATCTGCTGGATTGGCAGCACAGTCAACGCGCCCGCTGGCCCGCAGGCTGCGCCATCCACGTCACCCGCATGTGGCCCAAACGCGAGGCCGAGGTGACGGATGGCGGCTCGCTCTACTGGGTCATCAAGGGCACCGTCCTCGCCCGCCAGCGCATCTTGCGGCTGGAAGAGGTGCAGGGCGCTGACGGCATCCGCCGCTGCGCCCTTGTTCTGGATTCCGAGGTCATCCGCACCGAAGGCGCCCCCCGCCGCCCATTCCAGGGCTGGCGCTATCTGGACCCATCCGAAAGCCCCCGCGATTTGCCGAAGGGCCGCGAGCGGGAAGAGGCGCTGCCGGACGGGCTGGCGCGGGCGCTGGCGGAGATCGGGTTAAGGTGAGGGGCATGACGCATTATTCCAGCATCAAGATGAAGGTTGCGTCAGGACCGAAGAGCGGGTGAGGCTCATGATGAGGTGCAACGAAGGAAATTGATAGCGTGGGGAGGCTCCTAACGGACGAAACCAACAAGACCACTATTAGTGGTCATATAACAGGAAATAAAAGTGATTACAAAAGGTAGAGATACAATTGGCATAGCCCCTCCAAAGGAGGTTACTGCTCTAATAAAACTCTTGGAAACAGTAATTATAAATGAAAAGTATCTACACCTTGTCAACAGCGAACTTCATAATTCTCACGATTTCGAGGTAAGAAAGAGTTTGCTTACATCATGGCACTTTTCAGGTAGTGACTTCATGTCTCTTCTTGGTGCCAATGGTGATGGAAAAGGGGTATTGTTTTACATAGCCGACTCTCTTCTGAAGCAACTCATCGAGTGGGGACTGGTAGGTGATGTTGGCTTTTTTATCCAAAATGCCTATACTCGCTACCAATGGCATAAATCGAGGATAGAGCTTTTTTCATCACTTCAGATACTGGATAATATCCTGCTTGGGCCAGCGTACGTTGCTCAAAAATACAGATCGAGTGTGCCAGCCTTGCTGATTAAGAAAGGAGAGGATCATCACATCGGAACGGGTTTTTTAGCTACTAACCAAGGTAACCTAAAAAGAAGTGTGATTGTTACAGCAAAACATAATGTGAACCCTGCCGATGAAACAATCTTTCAATCATTTTCCTCAGCGAATGGAATTAAATATGAACTACTTTCAGAAGATTGGACACTACACCCTAGCCTCGACATAGCTTTTCTTCCAGTTTCCTGCTCTGCACCAGTCACGCCAATTTTTCTAGTTGGTGATGCTCAGGTTCTTTCAAGAACGATCACTCTTGGATATCCTCGGATTGCAACTACTGACGCACCCTATTTGTTGGCCCATGGAGGTGAACTCAATGCGATAGTTTCGACTTACCATGGAGAAACGCATCTAGTTATTTCTAATATTGTTGCGCCGGGAAATAGCGGTGGCCCTGTGCTGGATGAAGCCGGACTTTGTGTCGGCATGGTGGTGCAGTCGCTTGAGACCACTCACGAGGGCGGCAAAAGTTCAGTCAATGCGGCCATTCCTTCCAAAGCAATTCTTGATTTCATTCTCCCTTATTTGAGCAGCAAGTAGCGAGCGTTGTCCCACCCCTTCGCGCCGCTTAGCCTCCCCATCACGAAATGTTTCAAAAA
>JANNKX010000411.1:0-7926 GCA_031396505.1 Rhodobacterales bacterium | reverse complement strand
GCATAGCAGCGAAGATAGGGTGGAAGTGTCGCAATGACAACAGAAGACCGTGAAGTCGAGATTAATCACGACCGTATGACGGCCAACCTTGCGAAGGTCGAAGTGCTGTCGGCACGTTTGATGGCCGCGATGGCCCACAAGCGCAAGGCCGATGCTGCACTGCAGGGGCCGAACCAAGAGGTCTACATGAAGGCGGCGACCGCCTATCTGGCCGAACTGATGCAAAATCCGCAGAAAATCATCGAGCACCAGATCAGTTATTGGGGCAAAACGCTGCGCCACTACGCGGAAGCGCAAAAGGCGCTGGCGACGGGCGAGCTGCGCGCGCCCGATGATCCGGGGCCAAAGGACAAACGCTTTGCCAACCCGCTGTGGGATACGCATCCGGCATTCAATTATCTGAAACAGCAATACCTGTTCAACGCCGAGGCGCTGACAACCGCCGTGTCCGACCTCAGCACGCTGCAACCGGCCGAACAAAAGCGCGTCGATTACTTTGTACGCCAGATCGCCGATATGTTTTCGCCGACCAATTTTCTGGGCACCAACCCGGATGCCCTTGAACGCGCGGTGGCAACCGATGGCGAAAGCCTTGTGCAGGGTCTTGAAAACCTTGTCCGCGATATCGAGGCGAACGAGGGCGATCTTCTGGTCACGTTGGCCGATCCTGCGGCCTTTCACGTCGGGCAGAACCTTGCCACCACGCCCGGTGCGGTGGTCTATCGCAACAAGATGCTGGAACTGATCCAGTACACGCCAACGACGGACACCGTGTACCAGACGCCCTTGTTGATCTTTCCACCATGGATCAACAAGTTCTACATCTTGGATTTGAAGGAACAGAACAGCCTGATCAAATGGATTGTCGATCAGGGCTTTACCCTGTTCGTGGTCAGCTGGGTGAACCCCGATGCAACCTATGCCGATGTCAGCATGGATGACTATGTCCGCGACGGATTTCTGCGGGCCATGGCGGAGGTGCGGCGGATCACGGGTGAGAAGCAGATCAACGCTGTAGGCTATTGCATTGCGGGCACCACGCTTGGCCTGACGCTGGTGCATCTGGAAAAGGCGGGTGACCGCACGGTCAAGGCTGCAACATTCTTTACGACGATGACGGATTTCTCGGATCCGGGCGAGGTTGGCGTTTTTCTCGATAATGATTTCGTTGACGGGATCGAACGACAGGCGACACTGGATGGCGTGCTGTCCAAGTTTTTCATGAGCCGCACCTTCAGCTTTCTGCGGTCAAACGACCTGATTTATCAACCTGCGATCCGATCTTACATGCTGGGCGAACCGCCGCCAGCATTCGATCTGCTGTACTGGAACGGCGATGGCACGAACCTGCCGGCGCGCATGGCCGTCGAATACCTGCGCGGCCTGTGTCAGGGTGACGGTTTTGCGCGCGGCACATTTCCCGTTTTTGGCGACCCGGTGCGCCTGCGTGATGTCAAGGTGCCGCTGTTTGCCGTGGCTTGCGAAACGGATCACATCGCCCCATGGCGGGCGAGTTTCACCGGCGTGCAGCAGATGGGTTCTGCCGACAAAACCTTTGTGCTGTCACAGTCAGGCCATATCGCGGGCATCGTCAACCCGCCATCCAAGGGCAAGTATGGCCACTACGTCAACGACGGTCCGATGACCCTGCCCGCGGACTGGATCAAGGGGGCCAGCTTTCATCAGGCAAGCTGGTGGCCACGTTGGTCGGACTGGTTGGCAGGGCATTCCGGCGCACGCGTTTCCAAACGCGTTCCGGGCGATTCGGGGGCCGAAGTTCTGGCCCCGGCACCCGGCACCTATGTGACACAGGACCCAAGCACCTGATCTTGGTGGTACATTCCACGGGGCCGTCTTTTTATGCTGCACCGCGGAGAGGGGCTTGAATTGCTGCACTGCAGCATGTATGTATTCGTCATCGCAATTGGGCATCGGCCCATCATCAGGAGCTACGCAAATGACCAATACGCCCGACTTCACCAAAGTTATGCAAGACATGATGGCTGCTTTCCCAATGGACGCTTCTGCGATGCAGAACGCATTCAAGACGCAGGCAGCTATGGCCGAGAAAATGTCGAAAGTGGCACTTGAGGCTGCTGAAAAGTCGACCGAGGTGTCGTCCAAATGGGCAAAAGCTGCGATCGCCAAACTGGGTGACGTGTCCAAAGCCAAAGCAGAGCCTGCCGACTATTCCAAATCCGTGACCGATTTCGTGTCGGCTGCTTCGGAAATGGCTGCCGAGCACATGGCTTCTTTCGCAGAGATCGCGAAAAAAGTGCAGATGGAAACGGTTGAGCTGATGTTGGCTGCTGGCAAGGACATGTCGGAAGACGCGACCGCCGCTGTCAAGAAAGCAACCGCTGACGTAACGACTGCTGCGAAAAAAGTTGCTGCAGCTGCAAAGTAATTCGTCCGGAACATCCTCCCTGTTCTGTTGACGTTGCTGGGCGGGCCTTCGGGCTCGCCCTTTCTTTTTCTGCGGGCGTCACCTAAGCTAATGCTGCACTGCAATAATTGGGGGCGATCATGGCCGACACCGACAAGCCGCTGCTGATCAAGCGCTATGCCAGCCGCCGACTGTATAATACCGAGACGTCCGACTACGTGACGCTGGAAGACATTGCGGGCTTTGTACGGGCCGGGCGCGAGGTGCAGATCATTGATCTGAAGTCGGGTGATGACCTGACGCGGCAATATCTGCTGCAGATCGTCGCCGAACACGAAAGCAAGGGCGAAAGCGTGCTGCCGGTTGCCGTGCTGACGGATCTGGTGCGGTCCTACACGAATTCGGTGCAATCGGTGGTGCCACAGTTCCTGGCGGCATCGTTCGAGATGTTGCGTGAAGGGCAGGCCAAGATGGTTGAGAACATGAACGCAATCCCCAATCCGATGGCGGCTGTTCCGGGGTTTGAGGCGATGCGCAAGCAGCAGGAAGCGTTTCTGAAAACCTTGATGGGCGGGATCACGGGTTGGACCGGGGCGGGCCCTGCGCCGGAACAACCCGCGGCAAAGCCGGACGCGGATGATCTGGCTGCGATCAAGCAACAGTTGGCAGAACTGCAATCCAAGCTTTCAAAACTCTGATCCGGGCGATGCCGGGTCCGGATGCGCGCATTACCCTTTGGGGGGTCGAGGTTTTTCTGGCGGTGGCCGAAGAGGGCGCGATCTCGGCGGCGGCGCGGCGGTTGAACGTCAGCCCATCGGCGGTCAGCCAGCAACTGTCGGGCCTTGAGGCGGCCTTGGGGGCGGTGCTGCTGGACCGGGGCGGGCGGCCGATGCTGACCACACCCGCAGGCACAATGTTTCGCCGCCACGCACAGACCATCCTGAATGCCGAGGCCGAGGCGCGGGCGGATCTTGCCATGGCCGATCTTTCCGGGCTGACCAGCCTGCGGTTGGGCGTGATCGAGGATTTCGATGCCGAGGTGACGCCTGCGCTGCTGGCGGATCTTGCGGTTGAGATGAAGGGCTGCCGGTTTCTGCTGGAAACCGGGGCCAGCCACCGCCTTGTCAGCCAGTTGGAGGCGCGCGCACTGGATATCGTGATTGCGGCCGATCTGGGGTCCGAGATGGCCGATAGCGCGTGGCGCGAAGTGCATCCGTTGATGACAGAGCCGTTCGTGGCCATTCTGCCAAAAGGCAAGACGGCGGATGATCTGGCGGGGCTGCCGCTGATCCAATACACCGCGCGGCATCACATGGGGCGGCTGGTGGCGGCACATCTGGCACAGCAGAACCTGCGGCTGGCGCATCGGTTCGAGTTGGACAGCTATTCCGCGATACTGGCGATGGTCGCGGCGGGCGCGGGGTGGACGATCCTGACGCCGCTGGCGATTGGTGCGGCGGATCGGTTTCGCGGTGCGACGGATGTCATTCCACTGCCATTTGCGCCGCTGTCGCGCACGATCCTGCTGTCGGCAAGGGCGGGCGTCTTGCGGGACATGCCCGCACAGGTTGCGGGCCGCCTGAAGGCGCAGATTGCGGCGCGGGTAATCGTGCCGGCACTGGCGGAATGGCCGTGGCTGACAGGGCAGATGCGGGTTTTGTAAGCAAAATTGACGGCTGTCAATTTTTTACTTTTATGATATTAATCAATGGCTTATATTTTATTTTGGGGGTCGTTTTAACACCTTGTAAACCTTTCACGACCGGGTGCTGTGTATTGACGCCCCCCACCCCCTGACCCCTCCCCACGGGGGGGAGGGGAGGCACCCTGTACTGTCAGAGCATCATCTGGTAACTGGCGGGGACATAGCGGAAACCGCTATCGGCTGTCTCGACATAGCCAATCCCCGGAAAGGGCATGTGGTAGCCGATGAAGGGCACGCGGTCGGCGGCCAGCATACCGAACACCGCTTTGCGCGTGGCAGCGGCGGCGGGTTTGTCGGCGTCGAAGGACACTTCCCAATCGGGGTTGGCCAGCGACCAGACATAGTGGTTTGCGGTATCTGCGGTGATCACCAATTGGCGGCCTTCGCTTTCCAGCATGTAGATCATATGGCCGGGCGAATGGCCAAAGGCGGCCATCGCGGTGATCCCGCTGGCAACGGTGCCTGCGTCATCCAGATAGGTGGTTTTGTCGGCCAGCGGGCGAACGGCGGCATCGTAGCTTTCATTGGCGGCCCCGGCCCAGTGGTTGTTTTCGATACCACCCGTCACGTAGCGCGCATTGGCAAAGGTCGGGCCGTTTGGCCCCATCAGCCCGCCGATGTGATCGCCGTGCATATGGGTGATGACCACGGTATCGACCTGATCGGGCGTGACCCCTGCAGAGGCCAGCGTTGCGGTGATGCTGTCGGGGGCAAGCCCGGTGTCGAACAGCACAAGGTCGGTACCGGTATTCACCAGCGTCGGGGTGAAGAAGAACTGCGCCTTGTCGGCGGGAATGAAAGCGGCAACAGACGCCGCGCCAAAGGTGTCTGCATCGACGTTCAGGCCGAAGATTTCATTCGGGTTTTCAACCGTGCGGGTGCCAGCCAGGAGGGTGGTCACCTCGAACCCGCCAAGGCGAAAGCGGTTGAAGGTTGGAACAACGGCACCTTGCAGCGGGATTTCGGCGCGCGCCGGGGTGGCACGCAGGACGGCGGGCGCAAAGGGAAAGGCGGCTGCGGCAAACAGGGCATTGCGGCGGGAAAGCATGGGCATGGGATCCTCCGTCGGTTGATGATTGGTCAGGATTAGCGGCGGGGTGCAGCGTCTGCGCGTGGTTCAGCCGATCAGGCACAACACGCCACAAACACAGGTGGTTCTTGTCTTCGGCTGCCTTCAATCAGCAGCAGATTGAAGGTAACCCATTCTGATTGGCCACTCACGCCTGCGTGAGCATTGCGCATTTATGCAGAGCATGCTGTGCATTCATTCCCACCAAGGATCGATGGCGGCGATGTCGGCGTCGGACCAGCCGAAATGGTGGGCAAGTTCATGGATCAGCACATGGGTGACCAGTTCGGCGAGTGTGACATTGCCGCGTTCGGCCCATTCATCAAGGATCGGGCGACGGAACAGCCAGATCACATCGGGGCCCATGGGTTGATCCATCACGGATTTTTCCGTCATCGGGATACCGTCATACAGCCCGGTCAGTTCGAACGGATCGGTGAGATCCATCGCCGCGATGATATCATCGGGGGCAAAATCCTCGATCCTGAGGATGATGGCTTGGGCGGGTGTGCGGTAGGGCTCATCAAGGGCCGCCACGGCGGCAAGGGCCAGATGTTCGATCTGTGCAAGATCGGGGGCGAAACTGTCGGGTGCGGATGCGGGCATGGCAGCTATTCGTCAAGTCGTTGGATCAGACGATCGAAGGTGTAGAACTTTGCGATGGGGCCGCTGTCGGCCAGATCAAAGTCGGGATCGGCAGGCAGGCAGAACACGGGGCAGATTTGACGGACGGTTTGTACGGCGCCATCAACAAACCACAAGCGCCCGCCGGGGGTGGCAACATAGCCGTTCACGCCCATTTCAGAATCGCCTTCGACATCTTGCTGACTGGGAATTTCATTATGAAAATCAACGGCAAAGGCGGCGTGGGTGTGATAGGATGCAGTGACCTCGGTCAGTTCTATGGGATCGCGGGGGGAACATGAGGCGGGCGCGCCGGGGAAGGGTTCGGTGGCGCGCAGGGTGCCTGCGGCATCAAAGCCGATATAGCCGCAATATTCGCGGTTATGGCGGATGGACAGGGGTTGCAGTTTGGCAAAGACCTTGCGGATCAGGGCGATTTCTTCGGTTGACTGGGCGAAAGCTGCGGGGGCAAGGGCGAGTGTGCAGAGCAAGGAACTGATGAAAAGGCGCAATGTGTTTATCCGGTCAGATGCCGCGAAAGGGGCAGGTGGCGTTCAGGGTCAGTGTTGCGGCTGCGGGGGGGCGCTGGCAAGTGGTGATTGCGGTTTCGGGGTGGTGAACTGGACAAGTGGGGCGTGCTGTGACAGGACAGTCGCGATCAAATGAGGCCAGCCATGACAAGTGTGACGACGCGATTTGCCCCTTCGCCAACGGGCTATATCCATGTGGGAAACCTGCGTACGGCGCTGATGAATTACCTGATCACGCGCAAGGCTGGGGGGACGTTCATCCTGCGGCTGGATGATACCGACCGGGAGCGCAGCAAGCAGGAATATGCGGACGGTTTGATGGAAGACCTGGAATGGCTGGGCATCCATTGGGACCGGCTGGAAAAGCAATCGCTGCGGATGGAGCGCTACCGGGAGGCGGCAGAGGGTTTGCGGGCGGCGGGGCGGTTTTACGAGTGTTTCGAGACGCCGGTGGAGCTGGACCTGAAGCGCAAGAAATTGCTGAACATGGGCAAGCCGCCGGTCTATGACCGGGCGTCGCTGCGTCTGAGCGATGAGGACAAGGCGCGTGCGCGGGCGGAGGGGCGCGAGGGGTATTGGCGGTTCATGCTGGACCAGAACCGGATCGAATGGCCTGACGGGATACTGGGGCCGATCTCGATTGATGCGGCATCGGTCAGTGACCCGGTGCTGATCCGGGCGGATGGGCAGGTGCTGTATACCTTTGCGTCAAGTGTCGATGATATCGACATGGGGGTGACGCATATCGTGCGCGGGGCGGACCATGTGACGAACACGGCGACGCAGATCCAGATCATGCAGGCGATGGGGGGGGTGCCGCCATCATTTGCGCATCATTCCTTGTTGACAGGACCGCAGGGCGAGGCGCTGTCGAAACGGCTGGGGACATTGAGCTTGCGGGACTTGCGGGCGCAGGGGGTGGAGCCGATGGCGCTGCTGTCCTTGATGGCGCGACTGGGATCATCGCAGCCGGTGGAACTGGTGTCGAGCATGGATGATCTCGTGGCGGGCTTTGACGTGGGGACATTCGGGGCGGCACCGACGAAGTTTGATGCGGATGATCTGTTCCCGCTGACGCGGCACTATGTGCAGGCACTGCCGTTTGCGGCAGTGGCGGGGCGCATCCGCGATCTGGGGGTGCCGGATGCGCAGGCCGAGGCGTTCTGGGCGGTGGCGAAGGGAAATATCACGGTGCTGGCGGATATGTCGGCATGGTGGACACTGTTCCGGGACGGGGCGGAGCCGCTGATGGATGAGGGTGACCGGGAGTTTGTGCGCCAGGCGATGACGCTGCTGCCGGGACAACCGTGGACATCTGCGACATGGGGCGAATGGACGGGGTTGGTGAAAGAGGCGACGGGGCGGAAGGGGAAGGACTTGTTTCGGCCGTTGCGCCGCGCGCTGACGGGGCGGGATGCGGGGCCTGAGATGGCGGATGTGATGCCGTTGTTGCAAAAGGTGCCGGGCGTGCGGTGATTGCGGCAAAGCGCCGGGGGTTTCACACCCCCGGACCCCCGTGGGATATTTGTACAGAGAGGAAGAGGCTTTAGGTCTGTCTTCCGTTGTAGGGCAGGATGGCAAAACCGGGCGGGCAGGCACGATTTGTGACGGG
>JANNKX010000409.1:0-2343 GCA_031396505.1 Rhodobacterales bacterium | reverse complement strand
TCCCCGGTGCGGCAATTGATTTCACTTAGTGATTTTCTTCGTCGGCGAAGATGTCTTTCTTGTGCGTTCCGTTCGGCACAAAGATCGCACCAATCACAACCGTCATCAGCGCCACGATGATCGCGTACCAAAGACCGGCATAGATGTTGCCGGACTGGGCCGAGATCGCGAACGCGGTCGCGGGCAGCAGGCCCCCGAACCAGCCGTTGCCGATATGGTAAGGCAGCGACAGACCCGAATAGCGGATCCGCGTCGGGAACAACTCCACCAGCATTGCCGCAATCGGCCCGTAGACCATCGTCACAAGGATGATCAGATAGGTCAGCACCGCGATGATCGTCAGCTTTTGCGCAGTAAAGATGTCGATAAAGTTCTGCGCAACAGCAACGGTGGTGTTTTCGGCTGCAACCAGCGGATAGCCCGCTGCCTTCAGCGCGTCGTTCACGCCCTTTTCGAACGCACCCTTCACACCGTTTTCGGTGGCAAGCACTGCCGCCGCCGCATCATAGGTCGCCAGCGCATCTGCCGGGATGGCTGCACGTGCCGCGTCCAGTGCCGATTGTGCCGCAGGCACGGCTGCATTGGCTGCATCAAGGGCCGCTTGCGCCGCCGTCTTTGCCGCCTCGTCAGCGCCGTCTGCCACCTTTTTCAGGGCTGCTTCGGCCGTCGCGACAACGCCCTTTGCCGTTTTCAAGGTGCCTTCTGCCCCCGTCAACGCGGTAACGGCTGCGGCATCCATGCCTGCCTTCACCTCATCCAGTGCGGCTTTGGCCGCAGTGATTGCAGCGGTGTTTGTCCCTGCATCATAGGACGCAATCACCGTCTCACCCACCTTGACCTCTGCAACCGTTGCATCGGCGGAAAGGATCGTCTCGTAGTTGACCGAGGTGCGCGCAAGCTGCGCCTTGGCCACGTCGCAAGAGTTGGTGAATTTCACCGTGCCTGTCGGGTTGAACTGGAAGGAACAATCCGCCTCATTTGCCGTGACCGTTACCGGGGTCTGGTGTGCCGCATACAGCGCCGGGTTTGCCGTCTTGGTCAGGAAGTTGAACACGGGCAGATAGGTGATTGCCGCAATCAGGCAGCCTGCCAGAATGATCGGCTTACGACCGATCCGGTCAGAAAGCGCACCAAAGAACAGAAAACCGCCGGTTCCCAGGATCAACGACCATGCCACCATCACGTTGGCGGTAAAGCTGTCGACCTTGATCACGTTCTGCATGAAGAACAGTGCATAGAACTGCCCCGAATACCACACCACAGCCTGACCCGCCGTCAGGCCCAGCAGGGCGATGATCGCGATCTTGCCGTTTTTCCAGTTGCCGAAGGCCTCGCGCAGCGGCGCTTTGGACCCGGCACCCTCTTCCTTCATTTTCTTGAAGGCGGGGGATTCGTTCATCTGAAGGCGGATATACAGCGAAATCGCCAGCAGGAAGATCGACCCAAGGAACGGAATGCGCCAGCCCCATGCGTTGAAGGCTTTCATCATCTGCGGCGTGCCATCGGCGTTCAACAGTGCAATACCGGCTGCATCCAGCATCGGCTGGTCAGGATAGTTGCCGTTGACATAGCCCTGCACGGACACGATCACGATCAGCGACAACAGCAGACCCAAGGTTGCCGTGGTCTGAATGAACGCTGTAAAGTACCCACGCTGGTTTGCAGGGGCATGTTCGGCCACATAGATCGCCGCCCCACCGTATTCGCCACCCAGTGCCAGACCCTGTGCCATGCGCAGCGCGATCAGGATGATCGGTGCCGCAACACCCCAGCTTTGATAGCCGGGTAGCAGGCCGACGAAGAATGTCGAAAAGCCCATGATCAGGATCGTCATCAGGAAGGTATATTTCCGCCCGATCAGATCACCCAGTGATCCAAACACCAGTGCGCCGAACGGACGCACGATGAACCCGGCGGCAAAGGCCAACAGCGCAAACACGTTGCGCGTCGCCTCGGGGAAGGGCGCAAAGAACTGCGCCCCGATGATCGCGGCAAGGCTGCCAAACAGGTAAAAGTCATACCATTCGAAAATCGTCCCGGCGGACGAGGCAAGAATAACCTTCTTCTCCTCGCCCGTCATCGGACGCGAGCGGACGCTCATATCCATTGTTGTGTTCGCCATCTGGCGTCTCCTCCATGTCGGGCCTGCCTGCATTGGCGTGGCCTCGGTTCCGTTGACCCCGCATGTCTGGTGCGGGTGTAGATCCGGAGGTTCATCCCCCGGTTGGCTTGACGCGGGCGCCCATCGGGCCCCGCGTGTCAGGTGTCAGCCCCGGGTCGGGGGGTTGCTGTTCAGGTCGTCCACCAGGGTCGGATCGGCGGGGGGGGGGGTGTCGCGGAGGG
>JANNKX010000376.1:0-3570 GCA_031396505.1 Rhodobacterales bacterium | reverse complement strand
GCCCCGTCACGCCGCAGGCCGAGATCAACGCCGCCCTGATTGCCCACGCAAGCGAGGGTCGCCGCGTCGTCCGCCTGAAATCCGGCGACAGCGGCATTTTCGGCCGCCTGGACGAGGAGATTGCGGTGCTGGACGCGCACGGCCTGTCCTTTGCCGTGATCCCCGACATCACCGCCGCCGCCGCCGCTGCCGCCGCCATCGGCCAAAGCCTGACCCGGCGCGGCCGCAATGCCTCGGTCCGCTTTCTGACCGGCCACGATGTCGCCGGTTTCGCCGATCACGACTGGAAAGCGCTGGCCCGTCCCGGCGAGGTTGCCGCCATCTACATGGCCAAGCGCGCCGCCCGCTTCCTGCAGGGCCGTCTGATGATGCACGGTGCCGCCGCCGATACGCCGGTGACGGTGGTCGAAAACGTATCGCGTCCGGATCAGCGCACGCTGGCCACCACGCTGCGCCTGCTGCCAGAGGTTGCCGCCGGCATCGAAGGCCCTGCCATCCTGCTCTACGGCCTGGCCCCGCGTCAGGCCGCCCGGGCCCTGCCCGACCTGAAGGAGGCCATGCAATGAGCCGCCCCTATGCCGCCAAAGTCGTCACCGCCAACGACCTGCTGCTCGGCGATGCGGTCTATCTGACCGCCGACGACCGTTGGACCCGCCACCACCACGAGGCCGAACTGATCGAGGACGAGGCTCACGCCACAATCCGCGAACTTTTCGCCGTCAAACAGAAAAACGTGGTCGTCGGCGTCTATCTGGCCGATGCGCGCCCGGGCCCGAACGGCCCCGAACCCGTGCATTTCCGCGAAGCGTTCCGCACCCGGGGCCCCTCGAACTACGCCCATGGCAAACAGGCCGACCATGTATAGATACTCCGACTTCGACGAAGCCTTCGTTCGCGCCCGCGTCGATCAGTTTTCGGCGCAGGTGCAGCGCCGCATCGACGGCGCGCTGACCGAGGATGAGTTTCGCCCGCTGCGCCTGATGAACGGCCTCTATCTGCAGCTGCACGCCTACATGCTGCGGGTGGCGATCCCCTATGGCACGATCAACCCGCACCAGATGCGCCAGCTGGCCCACATCGCCGAGACCTGGGACAAGGGCTACGGCCACTTTACCACCCGTCAGAACATCCAGTTCAACTGGCCGGTGCTGCGCGACGTGCCCGCCATCCTCGGTGCGCTGGCCGATGTCGAGATGCATGCTATCCAGACTTCCGGCAATTGCGTGCGCAACGTCACTGCCGACCATTTCGCAGGGGCCGCCGCGGATGAGATTGAAGACCCTCGCCCGGTGGCAGAACTGCTGCGCCAATGGTCGACCGACCATCCCGAATTTCAATTCCTGCCGCGCAAGTTCAAGATCGCGATCACAGGCTCGCCCAATGACCGCGCCGTGACCCGCGCCCATGACATCGGCCTGCGCATGGTGCGCAACGCGGCGGGCGAGCCGGGGTTCGAGGTGATCGTCGGTGGTGGGCTTGGCCGCACTCCGATGATCGGCCACACGGTGCGGAACTTTCTGCCCAAAGCTGACCTGCTGCCTTACGTCGAGGCGATCCTGAGCATCTACAACATGCTCGGCCGCCGCGATAACAAGTACAAGGCGCGCATCAAGATCACCGTGCACGAAACCGGCGTGACCGAAATCACCAAGCTGATCGAAGAACGTTTCGCCGAAATCCGCCCCCTGTTCAAAGGCAATGACCAGAAACTGCTGGCTGAAATCACGCAGGCCTTCGCCCCGCCCACCTTCCGTGATGCGCCGACAGACAGTTTTGACACCTTCTACAAAGCCGATCCCGCCTTCCGCGCCTGGGCCGATACCAACCTTGCCGCTCACCGCAACCCGCAATACGCCATCGTCACCATCAGCCTTAAGGCCCATGGTGCCACGCCGGGCGATGCAACCGCCGATCAGATGAGGATCATCGCCGATCTTGCTGAAAACTACGGCCATTCGGACCTGCGCATCAGCCACGAACAGAACGTGATCCTGCCCCATGTCCACAAATCTGATCTGCCCGCCCTCTACGCCGCACTGCGTCCCGCCGGTCTTGGCACCGCCAATGTTGGCTTGATCTCCGATATCATTGCCTGCCCCGGCATGGATTATTGCGATCTGGCCACCGCCCGATCTATCCCCATTGCGACGCAGATCGCGACCCGATTTAACGACCTGAAACTGGAACACGACATCGGCCCCCTGAAAATCAAAATCTCGGGCTGCATCAATGCCTGCGGGCATCACCATGTTGGCCATATCGGGATTCTGGGCCTTGATCGTGCGGGGGTCGAGAATTATCAGATCACCCTCGGCGGCGACGGGACCGAGGATGCCGCGATCGGCGACAAGACCGGGCCGGGCTTTGCCTATGACGAGATCGTGCCGGCGATTGAACGCATCGTCGGTGCCTATCTGGAACACCGGGCCGAGCCTGCCGAAACCTTCCTGGCCACCTACCGCCGTCTGGGATTAGACCCTTTCAAAACAGCACTTTACGATGCCGAAGGTGCAAAAGATGCCGCGTGATCTGCACCCCGGCGCTGTGGCCGACCGCGTCGCCACACTGAATGCGCGCTATCGCCACCACTCGGCGACTGCCGTTCTGGAACACGCGCTCCGCGACGCCGATCTGGGCCGGGTGGCGCTGGTGTCATCCTTTGGCGCGGAATCGGTGGTGTTGCTGCATCTGGTGTCGGTGATCGCCCCGGAAACGCCGGTGTTGTTCATCGACACCCGGATGCTTTTTGCCGAAACACTGGAATATCAGCGGCTTCTGGCGGATACCCTGCATCTTGGCGATGTGCGCACGATCCGCGCGCTGCAACCGCGTCTGGCCTTTGAAGATTCCGACAACACGCTGCATCAGTTCAACACCGATGCCTGCTGTAACCTGCGCAAGGTCGAACCCTTGGAACGCGCGCTGGCTGGTTTTGACGGCTGGATCACCGGGCGCAAACGGTTTCAGGGGGCCACGCGTGAGGCAGTGGAGTTCTTTGAGGCCGAAGGCGACTTGCGCATCAAGGTCAACCCGCTGGCCCATTGGGGCCGCGAAGACCTTGAGGACTACATGGTCAACAACCGCCTGCCGCGCCATCCGCTGGTCGCCAAAGGCTACCCCTCAATCGGCTGCGCCCCGTGCACCAGCCCGGTGAAGGAAGGCGAAGATCCCCGCGCAGGCCGTTGGCGGAACAGCACAAAAACTGAATGCGGTATCCATTTCATCAATGGCCGCGCAGTCCCTATCACGAAAGACACCGCCGCATGACCATCCTTGTCACCGATGCAGGCTTTGCCCGCGCAACGCCCGAGACCTTTGTACCATTGTCGGATATCGCCACCCACACCGGCGCGCTCGATCTGGCCAACACCGATGATCCGACAGCCGTGGCCGCCCATTTCGGCAACATCGGCCTCATTCGCATCGCCTTTCCCGCCTTCAACGACGGGCGCGGCTTTACCCTTGCCCGCCGCCTGCGCGTGATGGGCTACACGGGCCGCTTGCGCGCGCATGGACATGTGATTGCCGATCAATATACCATGGCGCGGCGCAGCGGGTTTGACGAGGTTG
>JANNKX010000356.1:0-21549 GCA_031396505.1 Rhodobacterales bacterium | reverse complement strand
GGCGGCAAGCGTCAGCGGTGCCGCGTCGGATGCCGTGGCACCGGCGTCGTCGTCACCCGAAGTGCCCGCGCCCACCCTGATACAGGCGACGCCAGCGGCAACAGACACGGCCGAGGTGGCCTGCGCCATCACGATGAAGGTGGCCGCCGCCCCGCAAGCGATGATCGGGGTCAGCATCGTTGCCCCCTGCGCGCCGGATGCGCGCGTCGTGATCGAACATGAAGGACTGGCCATCACGGGGCAGACGGATACGGCGGGATCGCTGTTTTTGTCGCTTCCGGCGCTGGCGGTTGACGCGTCAGTCATGGCCTATGTCGCGGATGCCGACCCGGTGAGCGAATCCTTGCGCATTCCGGCCCTTGCCACGCTGCGCCGCTTTGGTGTGCAATGGCAGGACAAGGATACGTTTCAGGTGCATGCCTTTGAAGGCGGCGCAGACTATGGCGACGCGGGGCACCTTTCTGCCGCAGCGCCCCATACGCCAACGACCGGTGCTGCGCCAACAGGTGGCTATATGACGTTGCTGGGCGATCCGACCGTCGCGCTGCCGATGCTGGCCGAGGTTTATACCTTTCCGTCCGGCGGCATTGCCAATGCCGAGGTCCTGATCGAGGCTGCGGTGACAGAGGCCACCTGTGGGCGCACGGTTGCGGGGGAGACGATCATCACGCTTGCCGGCGAGGCGCATTTGGCGGAATTGACGCTGGCAATGCCCGATTGTGACGGCGTGGGCGACATTCTGGTGTTGAAGAATCTTGTTCCAGACCTGACAATCGCGGCTGCAAACTAAAACCGCAGCAGAGGTTTCATGGGCCCCAAGGCGTGGTGCGCGGCGATGATCGTTGCACTTGTGACGACGACGGGGGCCGTGGCACAGGATGTCACGCTGACCGCACGCGAAGGGGGCATCCGGCTGGACGGGGCCCTGCAGGGCTTTGACGGCGAATTTTACCGCATCGAGACCAGCTATGGCGTGCTGACGGTGGATGCCGAAGGGGTGATTTGCGACGGTCCGGGCTGCCCCGACCTGACCGTGCCGCTGGCCACGATCCGGTTTGTGGGTGCGCCGGAACCCGGAGCGGCCCTGTTGCCTGTGTTGTGGCAGGCGTTTGCGGCGCAGCGGAGGCTGGGTTATGCCGTGGGCACCGATGCCGATTATGCGGCGACCTTGCTTGAACCAGTGTCGGGCAAAATACTGGCAAACATCAGCTTTTCTGCCATGTCGCCGGATGCGGCCCATGCTGCGATGGCAGCGGGTGCGGCCGAATTCACGGTGGCCGCCACGACAGACCCCGATTTCGGCAACCGCGCGCTGGCGATGGATGCGCTGATTACGATCATGGCGGATGACAATCCGACGCGGGTGATTTCATCGCGCGATCTGGCGGCAGTTCTGGCGGGTGAGATTGCAAACTGGCAAGGATTGGGCGGGCCGGACATGCCGATTGCGCTGCATGCGATGGCGCCGGATACGGATATGGCCCGCGCGATCGCGGCGCGGTTGGGGCGGGCGATCACCGGAGATATCCTGCATGCAGACCTTGAATCGCTGGCAGCGGGGGTGGCGGCGGACCCTTACGGCCTTGCGATCACGGTGCAATCTGCCATCGGTGCAGCGCAGCGATTGCCGTTGAACGATAGTTGCGGCTTTGCGCTGATACCGTCGGCGTTGGCGGTGAAGGCCGAGGATTATCCTTTGTCCTTGCCGATTTACCTGCTGACGCCGCGCCGCCGCCTGCCCTTGATCGCGCGCGAATTCATCGCGTTTCTGGCAACTCCCGCAGCACAAACGGCGATTGCGGGGGCAGGCTATATTGACCGGGGTGTGGTGTCACAGCGGATGATGACGGATGGCACGCGGTTGACCAATGCGATCTTGGGTGCGGGGGAGGATGTGACGCTGGCGGATTTGCGGGGGATGGTTGCGGTCATGGCCGGGGCGGACCGGCTGTCGCTGACCTTTCGGTTTCAGGATGGATCAAGCGCGCTGGACGCGCCATCGCAACAGAACCTGGCGGATTTGGCGGCGTTGCTGTTGGCCGGGCAGTATGACGACAGATCGTTGATTTTGGTCGGCTTTTCGGATGGATCGGGGGATGTGGGGGAAAACCTTGCGCTGTCAGCGGAACGAGCCGAAGGCGTTTTGGGTGCATTGCGCGAGGCGGCACCCGATCTGGGGACAGCGCAGATTCCACGGGCAATGGGCTTTGGCGAAGTGCTGCCGATTGCATGTGACACCACCAGCCTTGGGCGTGGGTTGAACCGGCGGGTTGAGGTGTGGTTGATGGCTAAAGATAGCCCTGCGCCTTGAACGACAATTCGCGCGATTTACCGATGATCAGATGGTCATGCAGGGTCAGACCCAGAACCTGTGCGGCATCCTGAATTTGCGCGGTCATATCCAGATCGGCCTGCGAGGGGGTGGGGTCGCCCGAGGGGTGGTTATGCACGAGAATAAAGGCGCTGGCGTTCAGTTCGAGGGCACGTTTGACGACCTCACGCGGGTAGACGGGCACGTGATCAACAGTGCCGCGGGCCTGTTCTTCATCGGCGATCAGAATATTCTTGCGGTCAAGATACAGCACACGGAAGGTTTCGGTTTCAGCATGTGACATGGCGGTATGGCAATAGTCGAGCAGGGCGTCCCATGACGACAGGACAGGGCGCTGCATGACGCGGGCACGCATCATGCGCATCGCCGAAGCTTCAATAATTTTCAATTCAAGAACAACGGCTTCGCCTGCACCCTTGACGGCCATCAGGCGGGTAGCGGGGGCGGTGATGACGCGGTTGAAATCACCGAACGTATCGAGCAGGGCACGGGCAAGGGGTTTGACATCCTGCCGGGGAATCGCGCGAAACAGCAGGAGTTCAAGCAGTTCATAGTCGGGCATGGCAGTGGCCCCGCCATCCATGAACCGGGTGCGCAGGCGTTTACGGTGGTCGGCGATGTAGGAGGGCAGACGGCCTGGCAACGCGTCGCCATGCGCCTCATCCGCGTCGCGGTCAGAGGTGAACAGGGGAAGCGGGGCTTCGTGAAAGGCTCGGTTGCGGGACATGCCGCAGTCTGGGCGCGGATTGATGAAGGTTTGGTTAACGCCGTCTGGTTTGACGTTTATAGGTGCGCTTGGCCGCCGCCTTGGCGACGGCCAGCACTGTTGTGCGGATGGGCGTGGTTTACTTTGCGATGGTCTCTATCAATCCGCCACCGCCGCCGCCGCCACTGCCGCTGGCCAGCACCGCGGCGATCAGGAAAAAGGTCAGTATCGGGATCACAATGCCGGGCGCAGATGATGCGGCGGTCTGTTCCTCGATTGTGGCGGCGTCGGTCGTCTGGGCGAATGTCGGCGTCGACGCGGCCAACAGCAGCGCCATCGTGACGCAGAGAGTTCTTTTCATGTGGTGTCCCCATCATTTACAAGCTGGTCGCGCATGTCAGGCCAAGGCCCGACGGCAGAGCGCAACTATGATGACGCTAGCGTGATATCGCTGTTTGGGCAGCGGCTTTGGCGGGTTTCCGCCGAAATTTCGAAGGTTGTGGCCGTGCAGGCACAATTGAACACCTTGCGGCTGCGCCGGGGCAAACAGTCCTAGTTTTTCATGCCGTCCCAAAACCCTTTGACCTTTGAAAAGAAGCTGGAGCTTTCAGGGTTATTTTCGGATGACAGCTTTTCGAACTCGCGCAGCAACTCCTTTTGACGGGCGGTCAGGTTGACGGGCGTTTCAACGGCAAGCTCGATCAGCATGTCGCCAACGCCACCACCGCGCAGGGCCGGCATGCCTTTGGCACGCAGGCGCATCTGCTTGCCGGTTTGCGCACCAGCGGGAACTTTGACGCGGGACATGCCGCCGTCGATCGTGGGCACCTCGACCTCGCCGCCCAAAGCGGCGGTGCCCATGCTGACGGGCACGCGGCAGAACAGATGCACGCCGTCGCGTTGGAAGATCGCGTGGTCCTTGACCTCGATGAAGATGTAAAGGTCGCCCTGCGGGCCGCCGCGCAGGCCAGCCTCGCCTTCGCCAGCAAGGCGGATGCGTGTGCCGGTTTCAACGCCTTGGGGTATGTTCACTGACAGCGCGCGTTCTTTTTCGACGCGGCCCTGGCCACCGCAATTTCGGCAGGGGTTCTTGATGATCTGACCCATGCCGTTGCAGGTGGGGCAGGTGCGTTCGACGGTGAAAAAGCCCTGCTGCGCGCGGACCTTGCCCATGCCGGAACAGGTGGGGCAGGTGACAGGTTCGGCGCCACCTTCGGCACCGGACCCACGACAAATGTCGCAGGTTTGCGATGACGGAACATTGATGGTTTTCTGGATGCCCTGATGGGCCTCTTCGAGACTGACACGCAGGTTATAGCGCAGATCGGACCCGCGTTGTGCCCGCGAACGCCCCTGTGCGCCCTGCCCGCCGCGCCCGCCCATGAAATCGCCAAACAGGTCTTCGAACACGTCCGAAAAGGATGAGGCGAAATCGCCTTGCTGAAACCCGCCGCGTTGGCCGCCACCATTGCCACCTTCGAACGCGGCATGACCATAACGGTCATAGGCGGCCTTCTTGTTGTCGTCTTTCAGAACGTCATAGGCCTCGTTCACTTCTTTGAACTGGGCTTCGGCGTTGGGATCGCTGGTGTTGCGGTCGGGGTGCAATTCTTTGGCTTTGGCGCGGTACGCCTTTTTCAGCTCATCGGCTGATGCACCGCGAGCCACACCAAGAATGTCGTAAAAATCACGCTTTGCCATGGCAAACCTTACATCAGAAACCGGGCGGGGCGACCCTTTTCAAGGCCGCCCCTTTGACCCAGTTCAGCGGTGTTACTTCCGCTTCTTTTCGCCAAGGTCTTCGAAATCGGCATCGACGATATCATCGTCAACGTCGCGTGGGTTGTCACCGTCATCACCGCCGCCTTCGGCAGCCGAGGCTTTGTAAATCGCCTCGCCAAGGCGCATGGCGGCTTCGGTGACGTTCTGGATGCCGCCTTTGATCTTGCCCGCATCATCGGATTTCAACGTGTCTTCAAGGGCAGACATGGCAAGTTCAATCGCCTCGACCGTCGACGGATCAACCTTTTCGCCATGTTCTTCGATCGACTTCTTGGTCGAATGCAGCAGGCTTTCGGCCTGATTTTTCGCCTCGACCAGTTCGCGGCGGGCCTTGTCGCCTTCAGCGTTGGCTTCGGCATCGCGGACCATCTTTTCGATGTCTTCATCGGACAGACCACCCGAGGCCTGAATGGTGATCTGCTGCGCCTTGCCGGTGCCCTTGTCCTTGGCACCAACGGATACGATGCCGTTGGCGTCGATATCGAAGGTCACTTCGATCTGGGGCATGCCGCGCGGGGATGGTGGAATATGTTCAAGGTTGAACTGACCCAGCATCTTGTTGTCGGCGGCCATTTCGCGTTCGCCCTGAAACACGCGGATGGTGACGGCGTTCTGGTTGTCTTCGGCGGTCGAGAAGATTTGCGATTTCTTGGTTGGGATCGTCGTGTTGCGATCAATCAGGCGGGTGAACACGCCACCCAGCGTTTCGATGCCCAGCGACAGAGGGGTCACGTCGAGCAGCACAACATCCTTGACGTCGCCCTGCAGAACACCGGCCTGAATGGCGGCACCAAGGGCGACCACTTCATCCGGGTTGACGCCCTTGTGGGGTTCTTTGCCAAAGAATTTGGTGACCTCTTCCATCACCTTTGGCATCCGGGTCATGCCGCCGACAAGCACCACTTCGTCAATGTCGCCAATCGACAGGCCTGCATCCTTCAGCGCGGCCTGGCACGGCTTGATCGACGCCTTGATCAGGTCGGACACAAGACTTTCCAGCTTGGCGCGCGTCATCTTGACGACAAGGTGCAACGGCTGTCCCGTATTGCGGTCCATGCTGATGAAGGGTTGGTTGATTTCGGTCTGGTTGGCCGAGGACAGTTCGATCTTGGCTTTTTCAGCGGCCTCTTTCAGGCGCTGCAGAGCCATCTTGTCCAGCGTCAGATCAACGCCGTGTTCTTTCTTGAATTCATCGGCAAGGTAATTGACGATGCGCATGTCGAAATCTTCGCCACCAAGGAAGGTGTCGCCGTTGGTGGATTTCACCTCGAACAGGCCATCGTCAATTTCAAGGATGGTGATGTCGAACGTCCCGCCGCCAAGGTCGTAGACGGCGATCGTGCGGGTGTCTTTCTTGTCGAGGCCATAGGCGAGGGCGGCGGCGGTGGGTTCGTTGATGATGCGCAGCACCTCAAGGCCGGCAATGCGGCCTGCGTCCTTGGTTGCCTGACGCTGGGCATCGTTGAAATAGGCGGGGACGGTGATCACGGCCTGTGTCACGGTTTCGCCAAGATAGGCTTCGGCGGTTTCTTTCATCTTTTGCAGGATGACGGCCGAGATTTGGCTGGGCGAATATTTCTCGCCGCGCACTTCGACCCAGGCATCACCGTTGCCACCGTTGACCAGCGTGTAGGGCAGGTTTTTCTTGTCTTTGGCGATATGGGCATCGTCCATCCGGCGCCCGATCAGGCGTTTCACGGCAAAGACGGTGTTGGTGGGGTTGGTCACGGCCTGCCGTTTGGCGGCCTGCCCGACAAGACGTTCCGTTTCCGTAAAGCCGACGATTGACGGCGTGGTGCGTGCGCCTTCGGCGTTCTCTATCACGCGGGGTTGCGCACCATCCATGATGGCGACGCAGGAGTTGGTGGTTCCAAGGTCGATACCGATGACTTTAGCCATGTCTAATCCCTTTCAGTCAGGCGATGTTCCGAAGGCGGGCCCAATCAGGCACCCGTGTCGGGAATGGAGGGAGCCGACGCGCATGTCGTTCCCAGTGCTGGCTGTATATAGGCTTGGGTATTTCAGCCTGCAACGGTGGCCTGCGGGAAGTTTCGGCAAATTTTGCATTATTCCACACAGAAAGCGGTCGCGGCGACGCGTTATCGTCCGGCACCCCAACTGACGGAGGCATGTTTGCGGGTGTAGAATTCGCCCATCAGGCCAAGAATAATGCAGATCAGCATGATCTTGATGGGGTAGTCGATCGAGGTGTAGCGTGGGCCGTAGTTCAGGAATACAAAGCCACGCCCCTGATCAATGGTGTGAAACAGGGGGTTCCAATCAAAGAAGTTCCGTGTCTTGAGCGGCATCTGATTGGCCAGAAACATCTTGCCCGACGCAATCATGTTCGCGCGGGAATAAATGCTGCTGGCAATGCCGAAGAATTCAGGCTGCCAGGGGGTTGCGGCCTTGAAGATCATGCCGATGGCGACCCCGGACCCCCATGCCAGAAGGAACATGGCCATCATGCCAACGGGATCATGGATCGTGATGGGCGTGAAGGCGGCGTGGTAGACATACAGCACGACAGCGGCGGACAAGGTTTGCAGGTACAACTCGCTGAGCGCAGAAGAGGCAATGGCGACAATCGTGTTCATCGGTGCATGCATCATCATGGCAGAGGTCGGGCCTTCGGCCCGCGAAACGGCACCGATGGCCTTGGTATGGGTCATGAACATGAAAATGCCGGACATGATATACAAGACAAAGTTCGCGCCATGGATCGCATTGCGCATGATGCCGAGATAGGTCCCCATGATCCAGAACACGAGGATAAGGATGACGGTCTGAAGGATGTTCATCAACAGCCCGACCACTGCGTTCCGGTGCCCTTTGCGGACAGCGCGGACCGCCCCGTGAAACACCAGTTCAAACATGCCATAGGCGGTGGTCGCGGTGGTTGCGGGCTTGTTGATGCGAAACATATGCGGGCCTCTGACGGTGATACCGCCCTTTCTTGACAGGGAAATCTTGCCGTTCCCTTGATGCGGCATCATAAGGCGCAAACGGCATCAATTCAACTGTATCACTGCGGGGCGCGGGCCATGGACTATGACAAGTTGATCACGGTGATCCGCACATTGGCGCTGGAGGCGGGTGATGTGATCATGGCCGTCTATGACGGGCCGGATTTCGCGGTGCGGGCAAAGGGCGACGCAAGCCCGGTGACGGAAGCCGACGAGGCGGCGGACGCGCTGATATCGGCGGGGTTGCGGGCGGCTTTTCCGGGGGTTGTCCTGATCACGGAAGAACAGGCGGACAGCCATGCGTTGCAGGCCAGCACGTTTCTGATTGTGGACCCGCTGGATGGCACCAAGGAATTCGTGCAGCGGCGAGGCGATTTCACGGTGAATATCGCCTATGTGGTCGACGGCGTGCCGGTGCGCGGCGTGGTCTATGCACCCGCGCAGGGGCGGCTGTTTTATACTCAGACGGACGGGACGGCGGTCGAGGAAACGGGGGCGTTTGCCAAGGATGCGCCGGGGGCGGTGCGGCCGATTGCGGTATCGCACCCGGATAATGCAGCATTGATGGTGGTGGCATCGAAAAGCCACCGGGATCAGGCGACTGATGATTACATCGCGCAATATGCAGTGCGGGATATGACATCGGCGGGCAGCAGCCTGAAGTTCTGTCTGCTGGCGACGGGCGAGGCAGATCTTTATCCGCGGCTGGGACGCACGATGGAATGGGACACGGCGGCAGGGGACGCGGTGTTGCGCGGGGCGGGGGGGCGTGTCGTGCGGATGGATGACCACACACCCTTGGCCTATGGCAAGGCGGGCTGGGACAACCCGTTTTTCATCGCTTTTGCGCCGGGGGTTGATCTGAAATGACTGTTCTGATTGCCATTCCCGCGCGCTATGCCAGCACGCGCTATCCGGGCAAGCCCTTGGTTTTACTGCGCGGCCCGGATGGGGCCAAGACGCTGATCCAGCGCAGTTGGGAGGCGGCAATGGCGGTGCAGGGGGTATCGCGCGTGGTGGTGGCGACCGATGATGACCGCATCCGCGATCATGCGGCAGGTTTCGGGGCCGAGGTGGTGATGACATCGACCGATTGCCAGAACGGGACCGAACGCTGTGCCGAAGTGGCGCAGCAATGGCCGGGGTTCGATATGATCGTGAACCTGCAGGGCGATGCGCCGCTGACACCCGCGTGGTTTGTCGAAGACCTGATCGCGGGTCTGCGGGCGGACCCTGCGGCAGATATCGCAACGCCCGTGCTGCGTTGTGACGGGCGGGCGGTGGCGGGGTTTCTGGCAGACAGGCGCGAAGGCCGGGTCGGTGGCACGACGGCAGTGTTTGGCGCGGGAGGGCGCGGATTGTACTTCAGCAAGGAAGTCATCCCTTACACAGGGCGCATTTACGCCGATGACGAGGCAACGCCAGTGTTTCACCATGTGGGGGTTTATGCTTACCGCCCGGTGGCGCTGGCAGCGTATCCGACGTGGCCGGCGGGGCCGTTGGAAACGCTGGAAGGGTTGGAGCAGTTGCGGTTTCTGGAAAACGGGCGGCAAGTGCTTTGCGTCGAAGTACAGGCGCGCGGACGGCAGTTCTGGGAATTGAACAACCCCAGTGACGTGCCCCGGATTGAGGCGATGATGGCCGAAATGGGCTGATGCAAAAGTTTATGTGACGAATGATCGGCAAAAATGCTATCACTTCCGCGAAATCTTTGGCCAATCTGGCACCGCTTTTCAAGATTTCCCCTGTAAGTTCACACGCGTTCGTATCAATGGTGCCCGGTGTCGCCGATTTTGGATTCCCATGCGGTGCGAAGCGGCTAGAATAGTAACAAAAGGGCGGCACGCAGGTGGCAGCGATCATGAAAGTCAAGAAAGTCAGCAAGGCCGTGTTCCCCGTGGCAGGCCTTGGCACGCGGTTTCTGCCTGCGACCAAGTCGATCCCGAAAGAGATCATGACGCTGGTCGACCGCCCGCTGATCCAGTACGCGATTGACGAGGCGCGCGCGGCGGGGATCAAGGAGTTCATCTTTGTCACCTCGCGCGGGAAATCGGCACTGGAGGACTATTTTGACAGTGCCCCGGAACTGGAAGCGTCCCTGAAACGGTCGGGCAAGGATGCCCTGCTGGAGGCGCTGCGCGAAACCAACATGGATTCGGGCGCAATTGCCTATCTGCGGCAGAACCGCCCGCTTGGCCTTGGGCATGCCGTCTGGTGCGCGCGGCGACTGATTGGCAACGAACCCTTTGCGGTGCTGCTGCCGGATGATGTGATCGCCGCCGAAACGCCTTGCCTGCAACAGATGATCGAAGCCTATGCCCAGACCGGGGGCAATATGGTGGCGGCGATGGAAGTGTCGCCGGAACGCACGTCGAGCTATGGTGTTCTGGATGTGGCCGAGGACATGGGGTCGATCGTGCGGATCAAGGGCATGGTGGAAAAGCCAAAAGCCGAAGATGCGCCGTCCAACCTTGCGGTGATCGGGCGTTACATCCTGACGCCGAAAGTGTTGAACAATCTGAACCGGATGAAACAGGGTGCCGGGGGCGAGATTCAGTTGACCGACGCAATCGCCGAGGAGGCGAAGGGCGAAGGCAGGGTTTATGGCTATCGGTTCCGCGGGCAGCGTTATGACTGCGGATCGAAGGCGGGGTTTTTGCAGGCGACGGTGGCGTTCGGTCTGGCGCGGCCCGACCTGCGCGAAGAATTCGGTGCCTATCTGAACGACATGATCGCGCTGCAAAAGGCGGCCCAATAGGGCGCAGCCCGGAAAGACACTCGTTTGGGCCGCACTGCCGCAGAACTGTGGATGGCGTATCGGCTGCGGTGGAAACGACGGCGTTATCTTTTCCGGGCATGGCGCAAACGGGGTCAGTTGACCTGTGTGGCCAATCGAACAGACGCGATTGGCCGACATGACGTTCTGGCGGCAACAACGGTGCGCAACGAAATGCTGCGCCTGCCATTCTGGCTGGATCATCACCGCAAGCTGGGCGTCGATCATTTTCTGATCGTGGACAACGGCAGTGACGATGGCACGCGCGACTGGCTGGCAGGGCAGCCGGACGTGTCGCTATGGACCACGCAACACAGTTACCGACTTTCGCGATTCGGGGTGGATTGGCTGACATGGGTGCAGATGCGGTTTGCGCATGGGCATTGGTGTCTGACCTTGGACGCTGATGAAGTGTTCATTTATCCCTATTGGGAAACGCGCGATCTGCGGGCATTGACGGGTTGGCTGGACGCACAGGAGCAGCGGTCTTTTGCGGCGATGATGCTGGACATGTATCCGCAGGGCACGCTTTCGGATGCGCCCTACCGCGCGGGGGACGACCCGACCGAAGTGCTGGCGTGGTTTGATGGGGGCAATTACGGGATCACACGACAGGAACCCTTGGGAAACCTGTGGATTCAAGGTGGTGTACGGGGCCGGGTATTCTTTGGAAATGACCCGCGCCGCGCACCCACGCTTAACAAGACGCCGCTGGTGAAATGGCGGCGCAGCTATGCCTATGTCAATTCCACGCATCAGATTTTGCCGCCTGCGTTGAACCAGACCTTTGGCACCTGTGGCGAAGACCACACAAGTGGTGTGTTGTTGCACACCAAGTTCCTGCATGTGGTGGTCGAAAAATCGGCCGAAGAAAAAGCACGTCGCGAACACTTTAACAACTCTGCGCTGTATGAAGACTATTATGAGGGGCTGATTGCAAACCCCCGGTTGTGGTGCGCGCGGTCGCATCGCTATGCCGGGTGGGAACAGTTGGAGGCGCTTGGCCTGATGTCGCGGGGAGGATGGATATGATCCATAGCCCAAACGGTTTACTTGCGGGTCAACTGTTTCTATTTTCGATAACAATCAGGATGTCGGGCGGCAACACTTCGTCAAGGATCAGCGTGTACCAATCGAAGTTAAGTCAAATCAGGGGTAACGGGTAAAGCTTGGGCGTGTTCGAGGCATATCGGCTAAGGCTGCGGCGCAAGCGCTGTCACATGCGGGCGTGGCGGCGCGGGCGTGAGTTGACGGCGGTGCAGGACAGGACGCTGTTGTTGCGCCCTGAGGGGATTGTGCTGCTGTCAACACTGCGCAACGAACGGGTGCGGCTGCCATATTTCCTGCGCTATTATCGCAATCTGGGCGTTGATCATTTCCTGCTGGTGGACAATGACAGTGATGACGGGTCACGCGAATATCTGGCAAAACAAAAAGATGTCTCGTTATGGACCACCAAGGGCAGCTATAAACGGTCGCATTTCGGGGTGGATTGGTTGAACCATCTGCAGCGGCGGCATTGCGATGGGCATTGGTGCCTGACGGTGGATGTTGATGAATTCCTGATCTATCCGTTCTGCGAAACGCGCCCCCTGCGGGCCCTGACGGATTGGCTGGATGCGTCGGCCATCCGGTCATTTTCGGCGATGTTGCTGGATATGTATCCCAAGGGCCCAGTCAACGCACAACCCTATGCCGAGGATCAGGATCCGTTCGAGATTGCGCAATATTTCGATAGTGGCAATTACGCGATCAAGCGGAATGCCTGGCAGGGGAATTTGTGGATTCAAGGCGGGCCAAGGGCGCGGGTGTTCTTTGCGGATGCCCCGGCCAAGGCCCCTGCCCTGAACAAAACGCCACTGGTGAAATGGCATCGCAGCTATGCCTATGAAAGTTCGACCCATATGCTGCTGCCACGCGGCCTTAATCTGGTGTATGATCAGTCAGGTGGCGAAAAGGCATCGGGATGCCTGCTGCATGCAAAGTTTCTGGATACCTTCAGCGTCAAGGCGACCGAGGAAATGGAACGCCGCCAGCACTATGCCAACAGCGCGGAATACAAGGCCTATACCGAGGGGCTGGCCGCACAGCCCGATTTCTGGTGCAAGTGGAGCGAGAAATATATCAACTGGCGGCAGTTAGAGATTTTGGGGCTGATGTCGAAGGGTAACTGGGCATGACGGTCGGGTTCCTGATGCTGTGTCACACGGCACTGGACCGGGCGGCGCAGGTCGCACGGCACTGGTCCGACCGCGATTGCCCGGTGGTGATACATGTCGACGCGCGGGTGCCGCGCAAGGATTATCAAGGCCTTGTCGCCGCCCTTGCCGATCTTGGCAATGTGCGGTTTTCCAAACGCTATGCGTGTGAGTGGGGCACTTGGGGGATCGTTGCCGGGACTCAGGCGGCGGCGACGATGATGCTGCGCGAGTTTCCGGGCGTGCGGCATGTCTATCTGGCATCGGGGTCATGCATGCCGTTGCGCCCGGTGTCGGAACTGGTGGCCTATCTGGACGAACGCCCGAAGACTGATTTCATTGAGTCGGTGACGACCGAAGATGTGGGGTGGACGATTGGCGGGCTGAACCTGGAACGGTTCACGATGCGATTTCCGTTTTCGTGGCGCAAGCGGCGCAAACTGTTTGATACCTATGTCAAAATGCAGCGCGCCATCGGGTTGCGGCGCAAGATTCCGCCGGGGATCGTGCCGCATCTGGGCAGCCAGTGGTGGTGCCTGACGCGGCAAACCCTGACGGCCATTCTGGACAATCCGGAACGGCCAGAGATTGATGCCTATTTCCGCAAGGTGTGGATCCCGGACGAATCCTATTTTCAGACGCTGGTGCGGCAGGTGTCCGGACATGTGGAAAGCCGGTCACTGACGCTGTCGAAGTTCGACTTTCAGGGCAAGCCGCACATCTTTTACGACGATCACCTGCAGCTTTTGCGGCGATCTGATTGTTTTGTGGCGCGCAAGATCTGGCCGCGCGCGGCCAAACTGTATGAGACGTTTCTGACCGGGGATGGCATCAGCCAGGCCGCCGAACCGAACCCCGGCAAGATCGACCGGCTGTTTGCCAAGGCGGTGGAGCGGCGGTTGAAAGGGCGGGCGGGGCTGTATATGCAAAGCCGCTTTCCGAGCTATGATCTGGAACACGGGCGCACAGCGGCACCCTATTCGGTATTCGAGGGTTTTTCGGAACTGTTCGAAAATTTCGAAATGTGGCTGGGCAAGGTAACAGGCACGCGGGCGCATGGGCATCTGTTTGCGCCAGACCGTGTGCAGTACGCGGGCGGCGAGGCGGTTTACAACGGGGCGATGTCGGACAGCGCGGTGATGCGCGACTATAACCCAAAGTCGTTTCTGACCAACCTGATCTGGAACACGCGGGGCGAACGGCAGTGTATCCAGTTTGGCCCGGGCGATAACCAAGAGGCGTTGCCATTTATCTGCGGTGATGCAAATGCGCAAATCTCGGTGATTTCGGGGGCTTGGGCGGTGCCCTTGTTTCATGCCAACACGAATTTCAGCGATATCCGCAAGGAAGCCGCGCGTTTGCAGAAGGTCGAGATTGAGGCGCTGAGCGTGATGCGGGCAAGTTGGGTCAAGGCGCGGGTGCGGGTCTGGACGCTGGCGGAATTCGTGGAAAACCCGATGGAGCCGTTGCAGATGATTGTGGATGAAATCAGTCCGCGATCGCTGCGCCGGTTGACGGAAGTCCCGCGGATGGCGGACCTGACGGGGTTTGGGCAGTTCCTGCAAAACCTGCGCAATCAGGGCATGCAGCCCATACTGATGGGGGATTTTCCCGCGACCGAGGACCCGCGCAGCCGGGCGGGCCGCCGTGGCCGCCCGTATCTGGTGAAATGAATGGCGCGTTTCACGTCTTTTGTGATCTTTGCGGAAATGCGCACAGGGTCAAACTTTCTTGAGGCCAATCTGAACAGCGTGCCGGGACTGGCGTGCCGGGGCGAGGCGTTCAATCCGTTCTTTATGGGCGGCGAGAAAAAACAAGAAATGCTGGGCATCACGATGGAACAACGCGGGGCCGATCCGGAGGCGTTGTTAAGGGCGATGCGGACGCAGCCGGGGCTGAACGGATTTCGGTATTTCCATGACCATGACCCCCGGGTTTTTCGCATGGTGATGGAGGATCATGCCTGCGCCAAGGTGATACTGACGCGCAATCAGGTGGAAAGTTACATCAGCTGGAAAATCGCGGTGGAAAGCGACCAGTGGTGGCTGGCCAATACCAAGCATCTGAAAACTGTGCGGCCAACCTTTGACAGTGAAGAATTCAAAGGCCGGCTTGAGGCGCTACATGGCTTTCAGCGGCGGCTGGTGCATGACTTGCAGGTGACCGGGCAGACAGCGTTCTACATCGACTATGAAGATGTGCTGGATCTGGACGTGCTGAACGGTCTGGTGACATTTCTGGGGGTCGACGGACGGTTGGATAAGCTGGACTACCGGTTCAAAAAGCAGAACCCGGAAGCGTTGGATCAAAAGGTCGCGAACCCGGCGGCGATGGCCAAGGGGCTGACGCAAATCGACTGGTTTCATCTGTCCGAGACCCCGAATTTCGAACCGCGCCGGTTGGCGGCGGTACCAGGCTATGTGGCATCGGCGGGCGCGCCCTTGTTGTTTTTGCCGATCAAGTCGGGGCCGGAACAGCAGGTGAAAAAGTGGCTGCAGGGCTATGGTCCGCTGCTGCCGGACTTTGATCGCAAGACGCTGCGCAAGTGGAAAGAGGCGCAGGTCGGACATCGCAGCTTTTCGGTGCTGCGCCATCCGCTGGCGCGCGCGTATGCGGTCTGGGCAGACTATGTGGCGCGCGAATGGATGCCCGAGCTGCGGCCCTATCTGAAACGCGTCCACAAGTTTGACATGCCACCGAAAGGCAAGGGGTTTGCGACGGCCGCGGAATTTCGTGCCGGGTTCATGGTTTTTCTGGAATTGATGACGCACATCCACGCCGGACGAACGGAATTGCGCGTCTTGCCCCAGTTCGCCAGTCAAGGCACGTTGATCCAGGGGTTTGCGACACTGCAGGCACCTGATCAGCTGATCCGTGAGCAGCGGCTGGAGGCGGACCTTTCTGCCCTGACCGCCAGCATGGGTCTGCCGATGCAGCCCTTGCCAAGGGGTGTCGACAAGGCACCCTATCCGCTGGGTGATTTGTATGGCCCTGATCTTGAGGCAGCGGCGCGCGACGCCTATTGGCGCGACTATCAGGGATTCGGGTTCGGCGATTGGCAACCGTAGAACAACGGGACAAAACGCAGCATGCCTTGTGGTGCCTTGTTCTGATTGGCTGCAGTTTGCGCGCATGGCCGCCTTATCGCAGACGATCACCGCCGATGGGGAATCAGGGGAAATTGACGGCTGTCAATTTCAGACTATAGTGATTTAAATCAACATGTTAAGTTTTATTTGACAGGTCACTTTAAGACTTTGGAAACCTTTGGTGATCGCTTTACTTTACCCCCTCCCCCACAAGGGGCAGAGGCGCACAACATGCAGAGACGTTCTGGCCTGGACCACATTCAATCTTACACCGGGCACAGGTGACCCGCTGTATTGGCGTTATGCGGCCTGACTGCTGCGCGCCTCGGTCAGGATGGCGTAGAGTTTCGCCGGATCGGTATTTGACCGCAGCTTTTGCACCACGGAAACATCGCGCATGGTCCGCGACACCAGCGCCAGCGCCTTGAGGTGATCAACGCCGGAATCCTTGGGGGCAAATAACGCAAACACCAAATCAACGGGCTGCCGGTCAACGCTGTCATAATCGAGCGATTTTTCCAGACGGATGAACACCCCCCTGATTTTGGCCAGATCCTCCAGCCGGGCATGCGGCAGGGCGATGCCATGGCCGACACCGGTGGGGCCAAGGCTTTCGCGTTCCTGCAGGCCATCAAGGATGACAGCGGCATTCAGACCGTAAGCCTGGGCCGCGACCTCGCTGAGTTCGTGGAACAGCCGTTTCTTGCTGGTCAATTGCCCAACGACGCGCACGGCGCCGGGTATCAATAAGGTGCCAAGTTCCATGAACCGCTTACGTTCCCGGCCCGGATCGGGCGCTACTTTGCGTTACGCGGGTCAATCCAGCCGATGTTCCCGTCATCCCGACGATACACCACATTGACGCCACCATGTCCTTCGTTGCGGAACACCAGAAACTTGTTGGTGCCAAGTTCCAACTGCATGACCGCCTCGCCAACGGTGATCGCGGGAATCCGCGTTTCCATTTCGGCAATGACAATCGGCTGGAGCGTTGCGGCATCATCATCTTCCGGCTCTTCCGTTGGCGCGAGGATATATGACGAGCCTCCGGCGAATTCAACTGGTGCCGTACGGTCACGGTGATGGCTGCGCAAGCGGCGTTTGTAGCGGCGCAGTTGTTTATCCATCTTTTCACGGCAGGATTCGAAAGCGGCGTAGATTTCATGCGCATGGCCCTTGGCCTGGGCGTTCAGCCCGGTGGACAGATGAATCACGGTTTCACAGACAAATTCGTGCGCGACCCGCGAAAACACGATGACGACTTCGGTCGGGCGTTGCGCGTATTTTTCAACCACTTCGCCCAGTTCGGCCTTCACATGGGTTTGCAAGGCTTCGCCAATATCAATCTGTTTGCCGCTGATCTGGTACCGCATGGTGCCTCCTTCGTGTCACACTATCAGGTCCGGGACCGGGCCTGTCGGGGTCGTCTGAAACATGTTCGGGATGATGCGTGCGGACCGGGGCGTTCCGGTCGCAAATGAGGGTAACCGAGTCAGGGCGGGGTTCACACGCATCAAGGGTATTTGGCCCCCCGTTGGCCTGCGTTGTCAACAACCTGTTACATCAGGGTCAGTTCATCCGGAAGTTTTGGCCCAGATAGACGCGGCGCACGGTTTCATCGCGCACGATTTCATCGGTTGTCCCGCTCATCAATACGGTGCCGTCATGCAGGATATAGGCACGGTCGACGATTTCGAGCGTTTCACGAACGTTGTGATCGGTGATCAGGACGCCAATACCGCGGCGTTTCAGGTCAGACACAAGATGGCGGATATCGCCAACGGCGATGGGATCGACACCTGCGAAGGGTTCATCGAGCAGCAGGTACTTTGGATCGGCGGCAAGGCAGCGGGCGATTTCCACGCGGCGGCGTTCACCGCCCGACAGGGCAAGAGCGGGGGCGCGGCGCAGATGGGTGATGGAGAATTCTGACAGCAGTTCCTCAAGGCGTTCGCGGCGTTTGTGGCTGTCGGACAGGGTGATTTCGAGGACGGCCATGATGTTTTCTTCGACACTCAGGCCGCGAAAAATCGACACTTCCTGTGGCAGGTAACCGATGCCAAACCGGGCGCGGCGATACATCGGCAGGGCGGTGACATCGCGACCATCAATGATGACCTGCCCGCCTTCAGGGGTCACGAGGCCCGCGATGGCATAAAAGCAAGTGGTCTTGCCAGAGCCGTTGGGGCCCAGCAGGGCGACCACCTCACCGCGGTTCAGAAGAAGCGAGACATCGCGGATGACAAGGCGTTTCTTATAGCTTTTCCGCAGGTTACGGACCTGCAGACCCGCGCCGCCATTGGTCACGGTCAGATCAGGCATCAGTTTTCGCCGGGAATAAAGGTGGTTTGAACGCGGCCTTCCATGGTGCCTGTGCCCGATTGCAGGTTGATCACCAGCTTTTGCCCGGACAGCGCGGTTTGCCCCTGGGTCAGCAGAACCTGCCCGGTCATCACTACCTCGCCTGAACCGATTGTATAGACCGCCTCTTGCGCCTCGGCGGCCTCGGACTGATTGGCGAGGGTGACGCCACCGGAGGCGAAGAGGCGGTTTATGGTCTTGCCGTCGGTGCCGTATTCGACACGCACAGAACCTGCGGACAGGCGCATATCGCCCTGCCCTACCAGCACATTGCCGGTGAAGACAGCGGTGCCGTCGGCATTGTTGACGGTGAGGCTGTCGGCCTCGATCTCGACCGGAAGGGTTGTGTCTTGCGTGAGGCCGCCAAAGGCGACGTTTGCCTGCTGGGCCGATGTGGCCGAGCCAAGGCCAAGGGAAAGAAAAAGGATCAAAAGAATGCGTGCCATGGGATGCCTTACGGTGCCAATTCAGGCGTGTATATCAGGCGAACGCGCCCTTTGAAAACGAGAACATAGTCGCCGGGAGTTTGTGATTGTTCCAATGACATTCCCTTGGCCGTGATGATGCCCATGGGTGCTGTCGCGCGGATATCGCCGGGAGAGGTAATGCCGGTGCGGTCAAGCAGCGCCGTCATCGCCTGACTTTCAACGCTGTAGCCAGTGCTGGTGGTCATGCGGACATCGCCCATCAGCGACAAAATCCCGGCGGCATCGTCCAATGCCCCGGATGCGGCGGCGAGGTTGGTCTGTACGCCATCAGGGGTTTGCAGTCGGGCGGTCAGGGCTGCGGCGGTGGCGGCCCCAGACGCCGTGCCGGGGCGGGCCTCGGCGGCCTGCACGGTCAGGGCACTGCCATCCGCGGTGACGCCGGAATATGTGGGGGCGGTCATGCGGGGTTCGCGGATGCGGTCTTCGACATCGACATTGGCATAAGGGATGGCATCTTCGGGGTCGATCGCGCGGGCGAACAGGAACAGGGTGGACAAAAGGCCAAGAGCGGCAAGCGGCAACAGGATTTTGGCCCATGACACCACCCGCGAATGCAGATCGCGGTCAGCGGTGGCCATCAGGCAATTCCTGCGCGCAAAAGATCGTGGATATGCAGGATGCCAACAGCCAGACGGCTGTCGGCTTCGGTGACAAACAGGCAAGTGATCTTGCGGTCATTCATCACGGCAAGCGCCTTTTCTGCCAGTGCATCCGGGCCAATGGTGCGGGGATTTTCGGTCATTACCTGCCCTGCGGTCAGGGTCAGAAGACCATCCATATGCCGCCGCAAATCGCCATCGGTCACAATACCGATAAGATAGCCCGCAGCGTCCACGACGCCAACGACGCCGAAACCTTTCTGGCTGATGGTCAGCAAGGTCTCGCTCATCGGGGTGTCTGCGCTGACGGTGGGCAGATCGTCATGCATCAGGCTGCGCACCGTCATCAGACGCGCGCCCAGCTTGCCGCCGGGGTGATACAGGCGGAAATGATCCGGCGTGAACTGGCGGTGTTCCATCAGGGCGATGGCCAACGCATCACCCAAGGCCAGCGTCATGGTGGTGGATGTGGTGGGCACGATGCCGGTATCACAGGCCTCGGCCACGGAAGGCAGCAGCAAGGGCACATCGGACTGGCGCAACAGGGTCGATCCTTCGCGCCCCGCAACGCCGATCAGCGGGATGTCAAAGCGGCGGGAATGCGCAAGGATATCGGCGAGTTCGGGCGTTTCGCCGGAATTGGACAGGATGAGCAACACATCGCCGCGCATGACCATGCCCAGATCGCCATGGCTGGCTTCGGCCGGGTGGACGAATTGCGCGGGGGTGCCGGTGGAGGCAAAGGTGGCGGCGATCTTGCGGGCGATATGGCCGGATTTGCCCATGCCTGACACGATCACGCGGCCCTGTGTGCCAAGGATCAGATCCACGGCGCGGGCGAAATTGTCGTCAAGGGCGGCGCCAAGGGCCACCAGCGCATCCGCCTCGCGCGCGATGACGCGGCGGGCGGTGGTCAGGAAATCGGTCGTGTCGGGTTTAGTGATGGAAGAGGTCATTTGGTTCGTCATACCCCATCAGATCAAGTTCCGCACGGGTGGGCAGGAAATCAAAGCAGCGCTGGGCCAAGGCAAGGCGGTCTTCACGGATCAGGCGCGCCTGCAGTTCGGCCATCAGTTTGTGCAGATACAGCACATCGGAGGCGGCATATTCCAGCTGTGCCTCGGTCAGTTTGGCGGCGCCCCAGTCCGACGTTTGCTGCTGTTTCGACACATCGACGCCGACGAGTTCGAGAAGCAGGTATTTCAACCCGTGCCGATCAGTGAAGGTGCGGATCAGACGCGAGGCGATCTTGGTGCACCAGACGGGGGCGGTGGTGACGCCGAATGCGTTTTTCAGGGCGGCGATGTCGAAACGGCCAAAGTGGAACAGTTTCAGCGTGGCAGGATCGGTCAGCAGACGCGCGAGGTTGGGCGCAGATTTCTGCCCTTTGGCAATCTGCACAATGTGGGCATGGCCATCGCCGGATGACAGCTGCACGACGCAGAGGCGGTCACGCCGCGGGTCAAGGCCCATGGTTTCCGTATCAATCGCGATGACGGGGCCAAGGTTCAGGCCATCGGGCAAGTCGTTCTGGTAGAAATGGATCGTCACGAGAGGCCCCTTTGGCACATATGGTGCTGCCCGCAATAGGCCCGCGCATGGCCGAACTCAACGCGAAAATCCGATCACGGCGGCATCACCGGGGATTGATGCGGCGTTTTGGCCGGGCTGGTGCAGGATGAGGCATCAGTTCGGGGGGACATGCATGATCAGTCGGCGGCGCTTTGGCGCGATGGTGGTGGTGGCGGGGGCGGTGCCGGGGGGGCTGCGGGCGCAGGCTGATCCGGCGTATCAGTTGCAGTATGACATCGTGGGCGGATCGCAGCGCGAGGCGGATGCGGCGCTGGCAACGATCGTCGACGGCCAGCGCACGGATATGATTGCGGGGCTGATCCTTGCCTTGCGGTTCAACAACAACCGTGACGCGCAGATACAAGATGCGCTGCGGGCCCTGACTGGCACGAATGACCGGGATGAATGGTTTGACTGGATGCTGTGGCAGGAGGCGCATCCGGAGGTGATACCCGACCCCAGCTATGCCGATTTCATGCGCGATCTGCATCTGCAGATCGACCCGAATTTCGATGTATTCTTCAAGCCTGAATACATGCGGCGCGACCGGATGGGCATCCGGATCGAAGAGATTGCCTGGGGCGGCGTGGTCAAGGATGGCATTCCGTCGTTGGATAACCCCGCGATGATTGCGGCGAATGATGCCGACTACATGCGCAGTGATGATCTGGTGTTTGGTG